>CBFHIN010000001.1:0-109719 GCA_965655875.1 Litorivicinaceae bacterium
CCTGTGATCACAAGAAGCGGACGTGAGTTTAGCGACATGGCCGTAGTCTAGCCGATCCTTGACTTGCAGTAGAGTCCTCACTAAGCTCCGCACGCTCGCAACCTCCGCCCAGGTGGCGAAATTGGTAGACGCGCTAGCTTCAGGTGCTAGTGGGGGAAACTCCGTGGAGGTTCAAGTCCTCTCCTGGGCACCAATTTCCCTGATCACATCGTTCGAATTTCAGTACATCATTAGCGAAATTAGACTAATGTCTAAGATTTGCTTGCCCGTCGATACAATGCTTTTCGATCTTCTTGCGAAGCATTGTTCTACCAAAAGTTGGAACATACAGGGCGCGGCCTTTTTTGAAATGACTCTCAGATTCACATCGAAAATCTCTATGCCTGCAAGCTCTGGGCTACACAAAGGAAGGCGATAAAAACGTTGTTTATCAAAAATTTGCAATATCCGTGATTGCCGAGATAGAACGATGGAACCTGATAATCAAATGCCTTTGCAAATGATGTAAAAAGCGACTTTAGACGCGGACAACACCCGATCATGAATAAGAGCACAGTGACGCACGTCCAAACTTTGTTCATTTTTTGTCAAAAATTTGTCAATTCCAAAAAATTAAGGTTTACTAGGTAGGTCGAAACGGAGTGCGGCTTGCCTGAATTCAAAGGCGGAGTTGACTCCGTTTTTGTATTTATGGCCTCTCACATGGATGGGACTAAACAACTAAAAAATATTTGTTCCAGTGCCTGAGGAGGCAAGACATGACATTTACAAAACTGATGAAGGGTCTCGTACCCGTCGGCCTGCTTGCCGCGCTGCCATCAACAGCGTTCGCAGCTGCCAACCTCGCGTCGGATGATTTCGTAGGGATCTCATTCTGGCTAATTTCAATGGCCCTTATGGCTTCAACTGTGTTTTTCCTTTGGGAAACACAAAGTGTCGACGGGAAGTGGAAAACATCTCTCGTGGTATCGGCTCTAGTAACCTTTATCGCGGCGGTTCACTACTTCTACATGCGTGACGTTTGGGTCGCGACTGGCGAAACACCAACTGTCTACCGTTACATCGACTGGCTGTTGACTGTACCGCTCTTGATGATCGAGTTCTTCTTGATCTTGCGTGCGATTGGCAATGCATCTGGCGGTATTTTCTGGCGCCTACTCATCGGTACATTGGTCATGTTGATCCCAGGCTACATGGGTGAAGCAGGATATATGGATGTCACTGTTGGCTTTATCATCGGTATGCTGGGATGGTTCTACATTCTGTACGAAATTTTTGCTGGCGAAGCAGCGAAAATGGCGGCAGAAGAAGCACCAGAAGCAGTACAAAGCGCTTACGGCACAATGCGTTGGGTTGTAACAATCGGTTGGGCGATCTACCCACTCGGTTATGTACTTGGCTACTTCGTCTATGTTGACGATATGGGCAATACAACAGCCGCAGCAAGTGAAGCGTTGAACATCGTCTACAACCTAGCAGACGTTGTGAACAAGATCGCTTTCGGCCTATTGATTTGGTACGCAGCGACTTCAACAAGCAAAGCATCGCAAGCAGCGACAGCTTAAAGCTAATCGGAGCCCTTACCGGGGCTCCGTTTTCAATGCATTCGGAGGAACGAGTTCATTGAAAACGGAAAGAAATAAATAGAACCAAGGATGGGATCACGTGAGATAAGGTCATTCACATGTTCGATTTCAGCTTGCTTCGAAATGACTTAGTCGAGCTAGAGCAACGGCTTAGACAATACGGGTCGAAACCAGTTAAGGATGAAACAAGCCTCAACCAACTTTTTATTAATCACCTCGATTCGGGTGGATCAAGAACACGGGCGATGCTTGCATTGGCTGCAGGTCACTCGCAAGACCTTGATCAAAATGCTCGATTGTCGATTGCGACATCGATTGAACTTCTCCACCAAGCGTCACTGATTCACGACGATGTGCAAGACGATGACTCAACACGACGTGGTCAAGCCGCCGTATGGACTGTTGCTGGAAAGTCTTCTGCAATTTGTTTGGGTGATGACCTTATTGGCGCTGCCTTTGAAGAGCTCGCGCTGTTACCGGGTGAACATATTCACCAACTGCCCCGACTTGTAACGATGCTGTCGCGAGGTATTAGCGTGATGGCAGCGGGACAAACGCTTGATTGTCAATGGACCCCAGAACTTCATACATCATTTGATGATTACGAAGAAATCGTCAGACACAAAAGTGGCCCGCTGTTAGGACTTCCGATCGCCATGGTGCTAGCACTCGCTGCAGGCACAGATGAGCAAATCCTAAAAGTACTCGCAGGCGCCTCATCTATCGGCGTTGCCTATCAACTTGCCGATGATCTGTCAGATAAAGTGGAAGATCATAACCAAAGACTCAACGGATACTGGGTCATTGCCGATCAAGTTACTGATCAAACTGATCCGGAATTAGTGCTTCGCCAACGGTTTGATTGGCACTTGGATCATGCACGAGAGAGTGTCAAAGGGCTTCCCCCGTTCTGTGTCGAAGCATTCGAAGTACTCATCGAGGCGCTACACCAGAAATACCCAACGTTTAAGGCGGCAGCCTGATGAAAAGTGCACTCGTCGTCGGCTCCGGTTTTGGAGGTATTGCGAGTGCTTTGAGACTCCGCGCCCTTGGTATGGATGTCCATGTCATTGAGCGACAGGACAATATCGGCGGTCGCGCTCAAGCATTTGAAGTCGACGGATACCGTCATGATGCAGGGCCCACTGTCATTACGGCCCCCTTCCTGTTTGACGAACTGTTTGAGCTTTTCGGAGAGCGCAGAGAGGATCATATTGAATTTAGGGAACTCACACCCTGGTACCGGTTCGTGTTTCCCGATGGCGACCACTTCGATTATGGCGGGACGCTCGAGGATACATTAGCGGAAATTAAGCGAATTGAGCCTAAAGATCAGGCTGGATACATGTCACTTGTTGAACATTCGAGGGCAATGTTTGACATCGGATTCTCGCAACTTGCGCATCAGCCGTTCCATGAAATCAAAACGATGGCCAAGCAAATTCCACATCTTGCGAAACTGCGAAGTGATCGCTCTGTTTGGGATATGGTTTGCAAACATCTTTCCCATGACAAGATACGACAAGCATTCTCAATCCAACCGCTACTTGTCGGTGGATCACCTTTTGATACAACAAGTATTTATGGATTAATTCACTATTTGGAGCGCGCTTACGGCATCTACTTTGCGATGGGTGGAACAGGCGCGTTGGTCGAACAGTTAAAGCAACTGATGGTCCGACAAGGAATTACACTTCAAACAGGTACGACAGTCTCCGAGATCTTGACCGATAACGGTCAAGCCCGCGGTGTCAGACTCGAATCTGGCGACGTGATGACCGCCGACTGCGTGGTCTTTAACGGAGACCCGATGTATCTCTACAGAGAACTCGTCCCACAAAAATCGATTCCTTTCGCTACACGCATTAAACGCGATTACAGTAAGTTATCAATGGGCTTGTATGTCCTCTTCTTCGGTACTGATACGCAATATCCAGATGTTGCACATCACACCATATGGATGGGCAAACGGTACAAAGAACTCCTCGATGACATTTTCCATCGGCACATCCTTGCAGATGATTTTTCGTTGTATTTGCACCGACCCACTGCGACAGACCCTTCATTTGCTCCGGAAGGCCACGATAGTTTTTACGTGCTTGCGCCCGTTCCACATCAGGGTGCCGGCATTGATTGGAGCATTGAAGAGCCGAAGCTTCGATCGCGAATTATCGATGCGCTTGATCAAACGATCCTGCCTGATTTGAAACAGCACATCCGCGCGCCATTTTCGATGACGCCCGATAACTTCGCGGCTGATTATTTATCGCACCAAGGTGCGGGCTTCTCAATCGCACCATTATTTACACAATCAGCATGGTTTCGTTTCCACAACAAAGCCGAGGGATTCGAAAACCTTTATCTCACGGGTGCAGGAACGCATCCAGGTGCAGGTATGCCAGGTGTAATCTCCTCTGCAAAGGTGATTGAACGGCTTGTAAAGGATGCGGCGATGAAGCCGGCCATCGTCTAGGAAAGAAAACAACCATGAGCAAAGAACAACTCAAAAAATACGGAACAACTTTCCACTTTGCAGGTCAATTCTTATCGTCGAAGCAAATTGAAGCGGCAAGCGCATTGTATGGAATCTGCCGTGAAATCGACGATATTGCTGATAAAACAGCAGATAAAGACAGCGCAAAAATCCAGCTTAGCCATCTGAAAAATTCGTTAATTGACCGCGATAAAACGCATCCTTTGGTCGCTAAGGCGTTAACAATTCAACCCGCCCTGACGCTCGATGCACTCATCGAGCTCACAGATGGTGTTTTACTTGATACTTCTGATGTCGTGATCGAATCGGAAGGTGAATTGCTTCGCTACTGTTATCAGGTGGCGGGTACGGTCGGACTTCTCATGTGCGATTTGTTTGAAGTCAAAGACCCTGTTGCTCGGCATCATGCCGTTGACTTGGGAGTTGCGATGCAACTGACAAATATTTGTCGGGATGTTCGTGAGGACGCAGCGAATGGTCGAGTCTATTTGCCTAAGGAATTGCTCGGATCAATCAATGCCGACGATATCTTAGCACCAACTGAAGAAACGAAAAGCACCGTCAAATCTGTTGTTAATTATTTACTCACAGAGGCGGAAACCCGCTATGAATCTGGGATCTCTGGGCTATGCTTCTTACCCGCGCAGGCCCGTTTTGCAATTTTAATCGCAGCCATGACATATCGCGAGATTGGAATGATCATTGCTGATTGGGGATTCGACATCTGGAGAGGGCGCGCCTACACAACCAAAACACAAAAAACATTGGTCGCTATCAAGGGCCTGACGTCATTTCTCTTTTCTAGAAAAATGCATCATTACAAAGGTTTTCATGACCCGGAATTACACCGAGGCCTCAATGATCGGCCCGGAGTCCACTGGGCTTAATGGGATGGATCCTTGGGTTCATATCGTCGGCGGGGGCCTGAGTGGCCTCTCTCTCGCTTCATCACTTGCCGAGTTCAATGACCTTCCAGGCGAGGTAGTCGTCTCTGAACCAGAGCTCGAGAAATTAGCGACAAAAACCTTTAGTTTTTGGTTTACCAAAGATGAGGCAAAGTTTTTAGCTCCCGAATACACCTGTCGCACTTGGACTTTAAGTACGACAACAAGCCAGACGACACATCATGGAGAAAAGTTCGAATACGGCACACGTAGCGGACAACACGTCCTCGATGACGCCATTCAAAAAATCTCAAATCATCCGCAAATCACGATCACGTCCGAACGACATCAAGATCGACCGACGGCTCAGCACATTTTCGACAGCCGTCCTTGCGATATTTCAAGTTTTCAGTTGATCCAAAGCTTTGCTGGCACCGAAGTCATATTTAATAAGCCGCATCAAGTCGAAATGGTTTCGTTAATGGATCAAATGCAAGCCACAGAGACCGGCATTCGATTTGTTTACGTTTTACCACTGACCCCAACTCGACTACTGGTGGAGCATACTGAATTTACGACCCTCCCAGCCGATCTATCCGCCCTTCACAACCTTAACCACGGGTATCTTTCTGACCATTTCGACGAAAGTTCGTTTCAGATCGCCAGGACGGAAGAAGCCCACATTCCAATGGGATTCAAGCAAGAATCAACGCATTGGGGCATTCCACTTGGTGCACGTGCCGGCATGACTCGCGATGCGACAGGCTATGGATATCGCACCATTCGTTACGCGTGCCAGGTCATGGCACAGGACTTAATTAAAAAAAATACGATCAAGCCCTATCAGAAATCCTGGTTAGCAACCTGGGCCGATTCGCTGTTCTTGAACTTGATTGAAAGGCGACCCGACGTTATTCCCAGCATTCTTTTTCAAATTGCCAATACTATGAAGCCAGACCGATTTGCCGCCTTCATGATGATGCGATCGTCTTTCGATTTAATGCACATGGTCCGGGCAGCACCAGTTAAACCCTTTACCTGCGCGTTATTGGGGAGATATCAGTGGATTTAAGTTTGATTCTTGCCTCATGCTTCATATCGCTTGTTGGGCTTCCGCACGGTGCATTGGATCCGATGGTCGCTCACCGACATGGCTTGATTTACGACATCCGTTCAAGCGTTCAATTTTTGGTCGGGTACATCAGCCTCGTCGCATTCGTTATCTGGTTTTGGCTACAACTACCGCAAATTGCGTTGATCATATTTTTATTCATCTCATGCATCCATTTTGGTCGAGATTGGAGATATAAACTTTCATTCGGTGGATTCGCATACGGGGCCTTGGTATTGGGCTTACCTGCCTGGACGGCACCTCGGCAAGTAGAAGAAATATTCGGCTTCTTAATATTTCAACCGACAGCCGAAATCACTCTACTGTTCCTGCAACTAATTGGAATTGCAGCCATCTTGCTCTTACTTGTGGATCGCAAACGCCTTTCACTGCTTCGGTTAAGTGAGCTTGCCATTCTTGGCTTTGCCGCTTATGCACTCGATCCGCTTTGGTATTTTGTGGCTTATTTTTGTGGATTTCACAGTCCACGGCACTTAATTGCAGAGTTTCTTGCGATGCAACGAGAAACGCGTTTGAAAGCGTATATCGTGATGCTCGCTCTCACGATTGTTACGCTTGCCGTTGCAGCTGTTTCCGGCTCTCACATGGAAATGTACTATGAGAGCGTCGATGTTGTGATCTATCAAATCGTGTTTATCGGTCTGGCAGCACTGACAGTCCCACATATGTGTCTGCTTGAATGGGCTGAACGAGAAAAATGAATAATATCGAACGTAAGCGAGGTCATATCGAGTCAGCGCTTACGCAACAAGCTGGCTTCAATTGCTTTGATTCCATTCGCCTTAAGCACTGTGCTTTACCAGACGTGAATCTTCATGACGTTCAGCTTGAAACATCATTTTTCGATAAGGTGACAAGCGCCCCTTTTTTTGTCAGTTCGATGACCGGCGGCCCCTCCGAATCTGAAAAAATTAATCGACATCTCGCTGAAGCCTGTTGCGAGCTCGGCATCGCGATGGGGGTTGGATCACAAAAAATTAGCCTACAAGACGGCAATGATTCGGGGCTCAGCGGATCGGTACGTAGTGCGATTGGCAATCAACCACTCTTTGCAAATTTTGGCGCTGTCAATTTGACTCAATTGAAGCACGTCAGTGAACTCAACCGCATCCTGGATCCGCTCGAAGCTGACGCGCTAATTCTGCATCTGAATCCAATGCAAGAAGTCTTTCAGGAAAATGGTGATACCGACTGGAGGAATATCGTTGAGCAGATCCAGCGCGTATGCGAGTGGTCTCCTGTTCCAGTAATTGCTAAGGAAGTCGGTTTTGGACTTGATATTCAATCATCTCAAAAACTAATCGACGCGGGAGTTGAAGTTCTCGATGTTGCGGGTATGGGCGGCACTCGATTCGGAGATATTGAAATTGGGCTCAACCCGACGATCCGACAAAAAATTTCAACCGATCACATTTTTGATCACTGGGGCTACACCACGGTCGAAAGTCTAAATAATATCCGCCAAGAATTGCCTGTCGCAGTTTGCTGGGCGTCTGGTGGCATCCGCAACGGTCTCGATATCGCAAAAAGTATGTGTTTAGGGGCGCAAGCAGTCGGCATCGCGGGTAAATTTTTGATGCCTGCGACTCAGTCAACTGAGGCGGTCATTTTTGCTATGCAACAGTTTATGAGCGAATTACGGATTAGTTGTTTTGGAGTCGGCGTTGAGTCGACAAAACGTTTGGATCACACCTTTATTTTGGAAAACGCAAATGCAAATTAAGCAAATGAATTGGACTGCCGGTGACAATAACTGTCAATTAGTGGAAACATCTGACGATACAATTGAGCTCACGATCGATACCGACACTGTGACTTTTAAAGACCGACATGCCGTTGCCGATTTCATCCAAGTGTGGAACTCGTTTGAGCAGCAAAATGGGCGGAGCATTCCGAAGAATACAGCGCCAGTCCGCTCAACTGAGCGAGAACCTGTGAGTACTGATTTTCCTAAAAAAGTCCGTAACGCGATTTTTATTATGGTTGGCCTAGGCACTACGATTCTTCTAATTGATGCAGTACGTCATATGATGTAGGTCTGCTGAATCCGTCTAAAGTATTATTCTTTAGAGTTTTTTTGGTTCGTTAAAAGGAATTATTTTCGGGTTCTTGATGACACGGAGGTCATAATGAGAATCCTACACCACTGGGCTTTGATGGCCGTTACTGCGATCACTTTGATGGGTTTGCTAATTACGTTGAGGGATCAAGGGTGGCAAACATTTCACTGGACGGTCTTTGCTTTAATTCCGATTTGGGTATTCCTTATTCGACAGTTGTACGTGACTGACTGGGATGATCATCAAACGGATCCTTGATCTGACCCACGCCGTGTAGTCAATAACTGGCAGATTTGCGTATCACGTTGGTGTCTCATCGATTCCATTTCCACCTCTGTATTGGGAGGGAATTGTTGATTGATTAGGTCACGCATTTGCTGATCGAATTCAACCTGTCCCGCAGATGACCACCACTGTTGAAATGACGGTCCGAGATGGTCAATGAATCCGTTTAGTCCCCGATCACCGGCTGCGAGGGAAAACAACTGGTTTGGGCCGTAAATAGCCCATCGCAAGCCTGGCCCGTTGGCGATTGCTTGATCGATGTCAGAAAGACTTGCGACACCTTCCTTCGCGAGGTGAAGCACTTCCTGCCACAAAACTGCCTGTAAGCGGTTTGCGATATGCCCGGGCACACTTTTATTTAACAACACAGGCACTTTACCAAGCGATCTGTAAAACTCGAGCGCACGTTCAATTAGACCTGTGTCGGTGATCTCACTCCCCAGGACTTCGACCAGTGGAATTAAATGGGGAGGATTGAATGGGTGACCGATAATCATTTGGCTCGCAAACGGCGACTCCGCTTGCAGCTCTTCAATCGTAATCCCGGACGTCGATGATGCCAAAATAACGCGCGGATGAATCGATTTATGAATTACAGTGTATAACTCACGTTTGACGGTGATGTCCTCGGGTGCATTTTCTTGAATAAACTCGGCATCACAAACCGCTTGAATCGGATCCGTCGTGAATTTGAAATGCTCAACAGAACCAGCTGAGTGGTAACCGAGCGTTTTCAATTGTTCCTCAGACTCACTCACGAAATTAACGATACGCTCGCCCGCGAGTGGATCAGGGTCATAGGCAGTCACTGTGTGACCAGCAGCTAAGAATAGTGCGGACCAACTTTGGCCAATTGTTCCAGAGCCTAAAACAGCAATATCCATCAGTACTCCTTGATATTCACACACAACTCAAAATGTTTTGGTTTGTGATCGTACATCTCGACCATGACCAGATCGAATCCAAATCTGTCAAAAACGAAAATCGATCGAAACTGCAGAAACCCAAAAAAACCCGGAAAATACAACGCTTTCTTAGCACTCATGATCGCTTTGACATGATTTTGTCATATACATCCTTTTTAATTTACGACGGTATTGGTTTTAGCCCTCAGGTATTTGAAATCCTTGAAAACTCAAGTTTTTGAATGAGAAGTTGCAGGAAACGTTGCCCAAACCGACTCTATTCTGTACATTCTCCCAAAAAACCGTCTAGATGATAGGGACAACAATGTATTTAAAGCGCCTGACGGCTTACGTAACAGCGATTGCGATTGGATGTGCTTCGACGGCTATTTATGCTGATGCGAACTATTCTCAGCGCGCGAAAGAACAGGCTGAACGCGCTGCGGCCGCGGCAGCCATCGCTGCCGATCAAGTCGAAGCTGCACGAGTGGCTGAACCAGCGACCGCATCGACATCGCAAGGTGCGGAAACAAGCGTTGCGCCTGCAGGTAATGATTCTTCAGCCCAAACATCGTCGAGCACCGGATCTAAAGCCTCGCAGACGGCTCAGTCGAACCAGACAGCGCAAACCGAAAGCGTTAAGACAGACGCAAGGCAGAGTAGCGCAGGCGGCAATGGGCCGATGGAAGATCAACCACTCGTTATCGACGTTTCTAACCTATACGACGAAGACGGTCTTGGCGATCTGACCATGCAATGGCAGGTCCAATTGCCGAGCGGTGGTTGGCAAACTATTGACGGGGCAACATCACAGTCATTTACACCACGCCAAAACCACGTTGGCAATGCGCTTCGCGTCGTCATTCAGTACGTTGACGGCGAAGGAACGCTCGAGGTAATCGAAACAGCTCCGACTGGTGCAGTTCAAAACTCAAATGATTTACCACAGGGCTTACCGATTATCAGTGGCTCATCTGTTGAAGATAACACGGTGAAAATCGATGTATCAGGTATCTCTGACGAAGATGGCGTTGGCCAGTTCACCTATCAATGGGAGCGCTCATCTGACGCTGCGCGTTGGACTCCATACCAAACAAACTCGTCAAACCCAGCATTGCTTCGCTTGAATCAACCAGAAGTCGGGTTCGCTTACCGAGCAATCGTTTCTTATGTTGACGGATTCGGAACTACCGAGACACTCGTGACGCCTGCGACCAACATGGTGCAAAACATTGATGATCCTGTTGAAGGGGAAGTCATTGTCGCCGGTCAAGCCAAGAAAGGTCAGCGCTTACAAATCGACACGTCTAACCTCTCAGACGACGATGGCATCGCAAACGTCCGTTCAACCTGGGAAATGTCAGATAATGGACGTTCATGGGTTTCGATCCCAGACGTCTACGGAAATAGCATGACGCTCGCGCAGGTTCATGTTGGCAGCCTCATTCGCGTTCGGGCGGTTGTCGTTGACACATTTGGATCAGAAACGACGCTCTACAGTCAGCCAACTTCGCTGATTCAAAACGTGAATTCAAAACCAAAGGGTGTGATTCGTATTCTTGCGACAGGCAACTAAGCTAGCGGCCTCGTAAGAACAAACGATCTAAATCGTGCATCGATAAGGCCGTCCAAGTCGGGCGGCCGTGGTTACATTGGCCTGAGCGCTCGGTTCGCTCAATATCCCTCAATAACGAATTCATCTCAGACAGTGTTAATTGGCGATTTGCCCTGACAGACCCATGGCACGCCATGGTAGCCAGCAAATGGTCTCTCGCCTCAACAATACGCTCACTCGTTCCAACCTCAGCTAAATCACTTAAGACATCGCGAACAAGATCCTCATGACTCGCTCGCCTCAAAATCGCTGGAACATGTTCGATTCGAATTGTTTCTGGACCAACGCGTTGCACACCTAATCCAAATTGCTCGAATAAACTCACCGCCTCTTCAACCAAGGATGCCTCACGCTCACTTACATGCATCGTCACAGGGATCAATAAAGGCTGGCTGACCAGGCCGCGATCATCCAGAGCTTGCTTGAGCGCCTCGTAAGTGATTCGCTCATGTGCTGCGTGCATATCAACGACGATCATGCCATCACGCGCCTGCGACAAGATATACACCCCGTGCAGCTGTGCGATCGCATAACCCATTGGCGGAATGTCTTCAGATTCGTCGAGATACACCTCAGGGGCTGCCTGCATGGGTCGAGCGAGCTGGGAAAGTACGTCATATCCGCCGCTTCCAGTACGCTCATCAAAACGAATCCCGGTTTGGTGTTGAGACTCCTCAACTGACCGATCGACTGACGTTTGAGCCGGCTGTAATGATTGATCTGGGCGATCATCTGCAAGCACACGGGACACCGAACGCAATAAAAAATCGTAAATCAGCCGCGAATCTCTAAATCGAACTTCATGCTTTGTTGGATGAACATTCACATCCACTTGCGCTGGATCGAGCTCTAAATACAGCAGATAACAAGGATGACGTCCGTGAAACAGCACATCTCGGTAAGCTTGCCTTAATGCGTGCGAAACGAGCTTATCTCTTACGATGCGTCCGTTGACGAACACATACTGACAATCCGCCTGCGCACGATTAAACGTTGCACGACAGGCCCAACCCTTCAATGTTAGCCCGACCGCACTAGCATCTACAGACAGCGCCGCATCCATAAATCCACGACCGAGCAAAGTCGCTACGCGTTCAGTTTGCGCGCTATCGCTCAGAGCCGGAGGAAGCTGACGAGTCACGCGCCCCTGGTGCACCAACCGAAAACCAACATCAAAACGACTCAATGCTTGGCGACTAATCACTGTATCGATGTGGCCATACTCGGTTTTCTCAGTTTTTAAAAACTTCCGACGAGCAGGGGTATTAAAAAATAAATCACGGACATCGACTGTCGTGCCTTGAGGATGCGGAGACGCTTCGATCGCGGCTGCCATATCACGACCTTCAACAGACACTTTTGAACCAGCTTCGCCTTGAATCGCAGAGATCAAATCAAGCCGAGAAACAGAAGCAATCGATGCAAGCGCCTCACCTCGAAACCCAAGTGTTGCAACCGACTCAAGATCATCTAAATCAAAAATTTTACTTGTCGCATGTCGCGAAAGGGCCAGCGGCAACTGATCAGCCGGAATCCCTGTTCCGTTATCACGAATCCGAATCCGACCGATCCCGCCCGCTTCACAATCGACGTCAATTTGAGTCGACCCCGCATCCAATGCATTCTCAACAAGCTCTTTGACAACACTAGCCGGACGCTCGACCACTTCACCTGCAGCAATCTGGTTGGCAAGCCGAGTCGAAAGAACGCGGATTGATCGATCAGATTTCATCAATTTGTACGTGAGTTAAGCTCATGACTGCTTCGCGGACTTCATGCGCTCGTATCCAATCACCATCCGGGCAATCATGTTGTGCCTTCATTAAGAGAGCCTCAAAAGCCTCTGTGCGCTCCTTTTCAATATGCTGCGCAACAGGACCCTTACCTTCTTGCTTGATCACGACCATCGCATCGAGGATGTCGGACAGCTTCATACAAAAATAAATATGCGGCCGATCACTTTTCGCCCGATGCTCGCGAGTGGCTGCATCAGGACAAATTGCCGCTTCTAATTGATCGATCGGTGACTCGCCTGCGGGAAAGACATTTTTTAATTGCCGCTTAATCGGTGATGGCATGTCACCTGTAACCACTTCAGATAAATCGTGCATCAGTGAGAGCTCATACAAGAGCACCTGATCCTCAGCCGATAGATCTGGGTACACGCGAGAGGCTATTTCTCGGGCATACAACGCAACCAAACACGAATGCTCCGCAACCGACGGGTACCGATGACAATTCACTGAGTGCCAACGCGTCACTGTGCCAGCAAACGGAAGATTTCGAATATCAAATTGCATCGCTTTCATTTGATCATGCTACCGCGGTGCGACCGGGACCTCTAGCTTTTGGCCCAGCTGAATCACATTGCTCTTAAGACCGTTAAGTTCCTTCAATGCCTTTAAAGACAGACCATGGCGGGCAGCAATTTCTGACAGCGTATCACCGCGCTTCACTTCAACAATGATGCGTTGACCAGCGTTCTCTTTGCGCCAAGCCACAAACGTATTTGCTGGAGGACTCTTTTCAAAATAACGTTTGATCCCCTCAAAAATTGCAGCAGCAATCTTTTCTTGCTCTCGCCTATTTGATAACCGTTTCGCGTCAGAGCGATTCGATAAAAAACCAGTTTCAATTAACAGAGAAGGTATATCTGGGCTCCGAAGGACAACGAAATTAGCGAGTCCAAGATGTTTTTTATGAACGCGTCCGGCACCGGCTAAGTCACGCAAGACACCCTCACCCGCTTGCTTACTAATGCGAATTGCAGATTCCATCGACATATTGAGAAGTACCTGACGGGTATCATCATCCACATCACCTAAATCGACTCCACCCGCCAAATCGTCTGCGTTTTCGGTGTTTTGAAGCCATCGCGATAGTTCTGAATTTGCACCGCGTAATGACAAAGCATAAACACCCGTACCACGCACGTTACGATTTTTTGGGAAACTATCTGCGTGAATCGACACGAAAAAGTCGGCACCTGCTTCACGAGCCAGTCTTGGCCGATCTTTCAACGGGATGAATCGATCATCCTCACGCGTCAGGACCGCCCGATACCCGGGTTCACTCTGGAATCGTCTAGCCAGTCGTTTGGCAATTTGTAAAACAACCTTTTTTTCAACCACGCCGTACGAGGATGCTCCAGGGTCTCTGCCGCCATGGCCTGGATCAATGGCCACAATAATATCGCGCTTGGCGACTGGTGGTTCGGAGGGTTCATCGTTTGATTGGCTTCGTGGCGATGCCTTTTCATTCGCCTGATAGCCTACAATATCGATGACCAAACGATGCGGATAACGGCTTTTTGGCTCCAGAGCAAACACACCCGTCCGATAGTCGCCTGCCAGATCAAACACTAAGCGATGACCTTGACCACGTTTGGATCGACGAATCCGTTGAATACGAGAATCATCGATCGCATCGAGTGCCTGCAAAGTAGGTTGAGTCAAATTCGTAATATCAAGAACTAACCGGCTCGGATTATTCAAATTGAAGTGCGAGAACCGAGGCTTACCTGATAGTTCAAGCACGACTCGCGAACTGTCTTGGTCTGCTGATGAACGGACTGATGTGAGTTCGATCGCGTGGATCGGAAGCCCAACAATCCAGAAAATAATGAAAGCAAGCAATCGAGTCATTCGACAGTTGGAACCTTTAGATCAGTCAGCCACTGCTCGCCTTTTTTCGACTTGGCTGAGAGCGCACACATTCGGCCGTCATCATGCCACATCAAATGCACGTCCAAGTCTGGTGATGGCAGCAAGGGACCTGCACGTTCCGGCCATTCAATGAGCAACCCTTGACCATCCAGCATGTCACGAAATCCCATAAAATCTAATTCTTCAGGGTCCTCTAACCGATACAGATCCATATGTGACACCGATAATTTTTTACCGATGACATACGTCTCACAGAGTGTATAAGTGGGCGACGGTATCGCATCGGTGACACCGAGTTTCTTTAAGAATGCGCGGGCGAGATGACTTTTTCCAGCACCCAAATTACCCGTCAATGTCACCAGAAAAGGTGCCTTCGGACAGCATTTTGCGAGCGCCTTGCCAAGCTTACGAGTCATCGACTCATCGATCAATTCTATGCGCATCGAGGATTCCGGTTCACGATTACTCTGGTAGTGTACCGGTCATGGACGACTCATGGCACCAATCGAATCAAGTTCTCTCCCGACTCGAAGACAAGGCACGCGAGCTTGGATTCACATCGCTTGGTATCACAGACCCCGATGTATCCAACCATGTGTCATTTTTGGACTCATGGATAGAGGCTGGCTTTCACGGAACCATGGAATGGTTCGAACGTCACCTTGAGCTACGAAAAGATCCAACACGCTTAGTTGAGGGGACAAAACGTGTGATTTCTGTGCGACTTGATTATTTGCCGGAACACACGGATTGCATCGATATTCTTAACGATCCAGATAAGGCCTACATCTCTCGATACGCGCTGGGTCGGGACTACCACAAGCTAATGCGGAAACGACTGAAGCAATTAGGCGACTGGTTTTCAAACGAAATCGCACCCCATGGTTTCCGAGTATTCTCAGATTCTGCACCAATCTTGGAAAAGCACATTGCCGAAAAAGCAGGCCTCGGGTGGATTGGAAAAAATACGTTACTACTGTCTAGAAATGCCGGAAGCTGGTTCTTCTTAGGCGAGATTCTAACTGACTATCCACTCGAACTATCCAAGACGACAGAACAGCCTCGCTGTGGATCGTGTACTGCCTGTCTCGATATCTGTCCTACGCAGGCTTTTCCAGAACCATATCGACTTGATGCAACGAAATGCATCAGCTATCTGACAATCGAGCACAAAGGCCCGATTCCAGTCGAGCTCAGAGAACCAATGGGGAACCGTGTCTTTGGCTGCGATGATTGCCAATTAGTCTGCCCATGGAATCGTTACGCCGCAGTCGGTGACCCAGCCTTTCAGCCGAGACATGCACTTGATCAACAGAACTTAATCGATCTTTTTCAATGGTCTGAATCTGAGTTTTTGGAAAGAACGGAAGGAAGCCCATTACGCCGCGCAGGTTATGTGAAATTCCTTGAGAACCTTGCGATTGGTTTGGGTAACAGTCAAAGCCAAACGAAGTTGACCATTGGTGTTCTCACATCTCAGCTTGGTCGCCATGGAGCAACACTCGACGACCACATTAACTGGGCGATTGCTGCCCTTCAGACTCGAGCTTCAAAAAATGAGTCCGATAGTGTTTAAGCTCATTAATCGACTCATGCACGTCTGCAAGCGCGAGATGCTGTCCTGCTTTTACAAGCCCTTCAGAGGCTTTTGGATTCCAACGCTTAGCGAGCTCTTTGAGCGTCGATACATCTAAATTTCGATAGTGGAAAAACGCTTCTAGTTTCGGCATATATCGAGCTAAAAATCGACGATCTTGGCAAATGGAATTACCGCACATTGGTGACTGTCGAGGATCAAGATACGCGCTCAAAAACTCAATCGTTTTCAACTCTGCTTCGGCTTCTGTGATTTTTGATTGTTTGACACGTTCTGTCAGGCCGGATTGACCATGTTGACGTGTATTCCACTCATCCATCGCATCCAGACGCTCTTGGGATTGATGAATGGCATACATCGGCCCCTCAGCAAGCACATTCAGATCTTTATCTGTAACAACTGTCGCTATCTCAATAATGCGATCATTTTCGGGCGAAAGACCTGTCATCTCCAAGTCAATCCAAATCAAATTCAACGCATGTTTCATAAATGATCCGTAAAAGTCATACATTCTGAGAGAGTGTCCAATTGCAAGGTCACTTGCAATAATCGGTCAACCCCAAGCGCAACACCGTAACTAGATGGAAGCCCACGCGTCAACGCGTCCAGTAGCGCTTGATCTTTCGGGACCGCCGGACGGTGCAATGCCTCCCGCCGCTTCATGTCCTGATCAAACCGTACTGACTGTTCTTTTGGATCTGTCAGCTCGTGATAACCGTTGGCGATTTCAATTCCTGAAATGTACAGCTCAGCTCTCTTAGCAACTGAATCCATACCGTCAGACTCAATACGAGCGAGCGCCGCCTGAACCGTCGGAAAATCAATCACAATGTGATTACTTAGGTGAGGCTCAATTTCTGTAGCAAACAATACGTTCAATAAACTGTCTAGATCGAGAGAAGACGCAGCTTTTTGACCAAGAAGCGCGCTTGCAAGTGTCACCAATTCCTCGGTCTCGACTTGATGCGGATTCATGCCATAGGTTGATTCAAATAACTCGCGATACGTTACGATTGCAGGCCGCCCGTGGGTCGTAAGCTCTTCGATCAAGTCTTGGATCTCGCATACCATCATTTCAAATGGTCTCGCTTCAATAGGTCGATACCATTCAAGCATAGTGAACTCGATGGCGTGCTGAGACCCTTCTTCATTGGCTCGAAACGCTTTACCAATCGAATGCAACGGGCATTGATACTCGGCAAGGAGTTGCTTTAAATACGTTTCAGGAGAGGTCAGAAGATAGCCAATCCCAACTCCTGCAGGATCATGTACCGTAAAACTATCAAGCCATGGATCTGATGCGGGTGCTTTCGCAATAACTGGAACATCAACTTCGAGCGAGTTTTTTGCATCAAAAAACGAGCGAAGCCCGGACAGTAACCTGGCACGGGCTTCGAGTGTAGTTTTTGTGGCCATTGGCCTGACTATCATTTTTTAGTGGCGCGTGAAACGTAATCACCGGTCCGTGTATCAACACGAAGCACTTCACCAATTTCAATGAAAAGCGGTACGTTAACAACAGCTCCTGTGGCCAAAGTCGCAGGCTTAGAACCGCCCTGGGCCGTATCGCCCTTGAGACCTGGATCCGTCTCTGTCACTTCAAGCTCAATATGATTTGGAGGAGTCACTGCCAATGGAGCGCCATTGAACAATGTAATGATGTAGGTCTCTTGTTCCTTCAACCATTTCGCAGAATCACCAACCGCTTTGGTATCCGCCGCATGCTGTTCGAATGAGCCGTCAGTCATCATGAAATGATAGAACTCACCATCGGAATACAAATATTCCATGTCCAGATCGATCACATCGGCCGCCTCAACCGAGTCTCCAGATTTGAAGGTCTTCTCAACAACGCGACCCGTTTTCAGGTTTTTGATCTTAACGCGATTGAACGCCTGACCTTTACCTGGCTTCACAAATTCGTTTTCAACGATTGTGCACGGATCACCGTCGATTAAAACTTTCAGGCCTGATTTGAACTCATTGGTTGAGAACGATGCCATCGATTACTCTCCAGTAATTGCAACTGTAATCGTCGCAAACACTTCCGCGTGAACCTGGCACTGCACTTCGTGCTCACCAGTATTACGGAGTGGTCCTTCCGGAAGACGTACTTCGCTCTTATCAAGCGTCAAGCCAGCCGCTTCAGCTGCCTCAGCGATGTCACGAGTCCCAATCGAACCGAATAGCTTACCTTCGTCACCGGCCTTTGCAGTAATCGCAACCGTTTGACCGTTTAATCCCTCAGCACGCGCTGTTGCCGCATCAAGCTGCTCTTGAGCAGCCTTTTCAAGCTCAGCACGACGTGTTTCGAATTCAGCGACATTCGCCTCATTTGCAAGTACAGCGCGACCCTGTGGCAATAGGAAATTACGTGCATAACCGCCTTTAACAGTCACGCGGTCACCAAGTGCGCCGAGCTTACCAACTTTCTCAAGCAGAATTACTTCCATTTATTCATCCTCATCTTCTGGTGGTTCCTGAAGCGCGCGGGTCCGAAAATCCACAAACGCGTCAATGACCGCCAATAACGCCAATAACAACAAAAGATATGGCGTAAAAAATACCAATGCTGTGTAGAACATGATGATGAGCCCTTTCGACTCTCTCATGCCTGTCAGCCCATGCACCAAAGCGATGCCAGCAAACATCAATGGCAACGCACCGACCGGTGAAAACCGGAGCATCCAGGGATCAACTAAAAATCCCGTAGACGCAAGGACCAAACATCCCACTGCGAACACAGGCGGCAACCGAACCGCCTCAAACTCAACTTTAAACCCACCTGGATTAAAAGCCTGAGCCTGTAAAGCCCGTGCAAAGGTCAGAGCAAATAAAGCGCTAACAATATGTACAAAGCTCAATGCCCCAACAGATAACGACGCCATCCAAGCATCGACTGTTGCGCCGTCTACTCCAAGAGCAGACAACTGTGCAGGTGGAGCGACCACTTCTTTGATCGCCGTGACCAAGCCCTTTAGCGTCTCTTCATAGAGCGCGCCAACGACGAACACCAAAATCAGCGATAGTCCCAGTCCTACCATGAGAACTGCAAGCCAACTTAGTGTCCGATGAAGGACTGCCGATAACGCAACAGTCAACCCCAATACCAGCAATATCGCTGAATCACCGAAGCTCACGGCCATCGCCGAAGCGACGAGCAATGGAGCTCCGATAACCAGTGGAGATTTTTCAGGTCCACGTCGTAATGCATACAAAGCGACGACAGAAGCACCTGCCCAAGACACCAGCGGTAAAAATAACAGCAACGATGCAATCAGTGCTGCCCGCCACTCAGACGCCATTAAGTAATGCGCCAGCCGTGCCATGGGGTCCCCTATTAATTAAATATCGTGCGAATCCGTATACGGAAGTAGTGCAAGATACCGTGCGCGTTTGATTGCAGTTGCAAGCTGGCGCTGATACTTCGCACTGGTTCCGGTAATCCGTGAAGGTACAATTTTACCGGTCTCGGTAATGTACTGCTTCAAGGTATCCAGATCCTTGTAATCAATTTCTACGACTTTTTCAGCCGAAAAACGACAGAATTTACGACGACGGAAAAAACGTGACATATCTCGCTCCTTTACTCTTCAGTTGTTGCTTCAGTGTCAACAACATCTGATGTGTCGTTGTCGTCTTCAATGACAGCTTCCGCATCATCTGCTGATTCAGCATCACGATCACGGCGGCGCTCTGACCGATCGCGGTCTTGACGGCTTTCAGCAGCTTTGATTGGCGAGATATCTGTTACCGCTTCTTTCCGCTTGATTACCATGTTACGCAACACAGCATCATTAAATCGGAAAGTTGTTGTCAGTTCGTCGAGAACTTCAACGGAACACTCAATGTTCCAAAGAATGTAGTGTGCTTTGTGTAGATCATTGATCGGGTAAGCCAGTTGGCGACGACCCCAATCTTCAAAGCGATGCGCTGATCCGCCACCTTCTGTCACGGCATTGGTATACCGCTCCATCATTGCTGGGACCTGCTCTGACTGATCCGGATGGAACAGCAAAACGATTTCGTAATGGTTCATTATGACTCCTTACGGGTTTCGCCATCCGGCCTATCCAGATGGCAAGGAGACTGCCTGCATTACAGGCAGTAGGGCGCGGGAGTCTAGTCGACCCTGCACCCTATTGCAATGAGGAAAACAGTTTAGCTGTCTAGATCGTATCGATCATCAGCTTCATCGTCTTCCATACCCGACGCCGGAATCTTCACATTACGCGCCGGCACAACGGTCGAAATCGCATGTTTGTAAACCATCTGACTGACAGTATTTTTTAGAAGAACGACAAATTGATCGAACGATTCAATTTGACCTTGTAGCTTGATTCCGTTGACCAAGAAGATCGAAACAGGAACGCGCTCCTTGCGCAAAATATTCAAAAAGGGGTCTTGTAGTGAATGCCCTTTTGACATGGTTACCTCCCGATACCGGACGGTCGTGGAGCCAATCATCCTCGCCAGCTCCTAAGGTTGGGTGTTTTCACCCACGACGGTCATTGTTTTTTGTTGTTTATATCAGCCAGCGAGCGATCACCAGCCTTCGAGTTAGTCTACACCAAAAGGCGAAGAGATCACGATAGTTTGTTCTCGATCAGGACCCGTACTGACGATGTCAATGGGAGCCCCAACCAACTCGCCCAATCGTTGAACATATTCTTTCGCGGCCTGAGGCATTTCGTCAAGAGACGTCATCCCAAATGTCGTTTCATCCCAACCTGGCATTGTTTCGTAAACTGGCTTTGCCTCACCAAATGCGTCACCGCTTGGCAAATAGTCAACAACTTCCCCATTGGCTAACTCATAGGCGACGCACATTTTCACCTCATCCAAACCATCCAAGACATCCAGTTTGGTCAAACAAATACCGCTCATCGAGTTCACTTCAATCGCGTGCCTAACAGCCACTGCATCGAACCAACCACAACGACGGCCACGACCAGTTGTCGTTCCAACTTCCTGACCTTTGACAGCGAGGTGCTCCCCAACAGAGTCAAAGAGTTCAGTTGGCATCGGGCCCGAGCCGACCCGTGTCGCATATGCTTTGGTAATACCTAAAATCGCATCAATATATCGCGGACCCAAGCCAGAACCTGTTGCCACGCCCCCGGCAGTGGTATTTGAGCTTGTCACAAAAGGATAGGTTCCATGATCGATGTCAAGAAGACTCCCCTGCGCACCCTCAAACAACATGATCTTTCCGTCACGGCGACTGCGATGAATCAAATCAACGGTGTCACAAACCGCTGATTTAAAGTAATCAACCGCTTCAAGCGTCTCATCGATCATCGCATCGACATCAACAGGCGCAGCTTGGTATAGATTGGCGAGTATAAAATTATGGTAATCCATCAACTCACGCACTTTGTCAGCAAATCGAATCGGATCCATTGCATCAGCAACACGCAACCCTCGACGCGACACCTTGTCTTCATAAGCAGGACCGATACCACGACCTGTCGTACCAATCTTGGCGTTTCCTCGAGCGACTTCGCGAGCCTGATCGAGCGCGACATGTACACCCATAATCAAAGGACAATTTGTCGACACGTGCAGCCGATCAACTACCGAATGACCACGCTCCTCCAGCATCTTAATTTCTTTAACCAATGCTTCGGGCGACAACACAACGCCGTTACCGATCACGCATTGCACGTGCTCTCGTAAAATTCCAGATGGAATCAAATGCAACGCTGTTTTTTGGCCATTGACAACCAACGTGTGGCCCGCATTGTGACCGCCTTGGTAGCGAATAACGTAATCGACTTTTTCGGTTAAAAGATCAACGATCTTTCCCTTGCCCTCGTCGCCCCACTGGCTCCCGAGAATGACTAAACTCTGATGCATAAAAAAAGAACCTAAATTAGCTCGCGAGACGAACTAACGTTTTCAAATCCGCGCTGAAGCCAGTTGCAGCCCGCGCTCTACCAAATGACTCACCGACGTGATCATACCGACCACCTCGAACCAACAACTGATCCCGCTTCAGTGAATAAATCCCAAAAGTCAGGCCTGTATGATACTTAAAGCCGTGCGTTTCACTTAAATCGCAATACCAAGAGACGTTAACTGCATTTAAACCACGCTGAACGTCACGAATATCTGAACACGCTTTATGCAACAAAGAATGACTCTGACTTTGCTCCAGAACCGCGTCCAATTCACCGTATGCATCACAGAAAACGGCAATATCGGGTACCGTCTGCTGCAAGATCTGAAGTGCATCCAGATCCTTGCGTGCAAGCGCATCCAACGCTTTTGTTTGGAAAGCTGGCGACTCATTCGCGAGAACTGACTTCAATGACCCGGCGTACCCAAAATCAATAAGCAGTGGTTCGTCAGAAAATAACCGCACCGTATCTAAAGCAAGCTGAACCACTTCAATATCAGCGGATAAACTCGGATCTCCAAAAATTTCTGCGCCTAGCTGCACTGGCGACCGACTTGAGTCACCACCAGACGCCACCGCGCGAAGGACGCTGCCACAATAACAAAGCCGCGTGGTGCCAGACTCGTTCAGGGCATGAGCATCAATACGCGCAGCTTGCGGAGTCATGTCAGGGCGGATCCCCATTAACCGACCAGACACACGGTCTGTGATGACCATAATTTCGTCAGCCAAATCCTGTCCGACGCCACTAGTCAAACTGTCCAAGTACTCGACCATTGGCGGCATGATTAAACCAAAATCTGCTTTTCGAAAAAGATCTAAGCACTGACGGCGACCATCTTCGATCGCCCACGCCTCTTGCGGAAGGCATTCCTCCATCCCGTCAGGCAAAATCCAGCTGGGTCGTGTCACATTCCGTCCCTAGAAATAATTAGAAAGGACGCGAGTTTAGCAACACTCACTCCAACACGCATCCGACAATCAGAATTTTACTAAATACGATAGCGCGCTGAGATCGTGGTGATTGAGGCTATGGTTGGCTGCCGTGCGAACTTTCGGTTTGGCGTGGTGCGCCACTCCGATTCCTGCAGCCACGAGCATGGGAATATCGTTAGCTCCATCGCCAACAGCCATCGTTTCTGACATAGAGATGCCTTGGGTTTGTACTTCCGATTCGAGTGTTCGCAACTTCATCGATCCGTCAACAACTGGAGGGATAACACGGCCTGTCAAGACGCCATCCTCACACTGCAATGTGTTCGACAGCACGAAGTCCATCCCAAGCCGCTCACCAATTTTTTCGGCAAAATAAGAAAACCCGCCAGAAACGATTCCGGTTCGCACACCAGATCCGGACAGGTTTGCGGCCAGTACATCTGCACCTGGCATCAGCGTTAAGCCTGTGTAAACAGTATCCAATTCTGATTCACTGAGTCCTTTCAACAATCCCAGTCGCTCAGTAAAACTCTCGATAAAATCGAGCTCACCACGCATCGCGCGTTCAGTAATCGCGGAGACTTGCTCACCTAAACCGAAGGCAGCTGCCAACTGATCAATAACCTCTTGCTCGATCAGTGTTGAATCCATATCAAACAGCGCGAGTCGCGGCCGTTCTTCACGAACCAGTAAATAATCTGTATTTGCCGCCTCAGCACATGCCGATAAAACACCTTCATCAACCGTATCAACTCGTAGCTCAACACACTCGCACGATGCCGGAACCAGAAGGTCACCTGGACGACGCTCAAGGCGTTTCTCGTCCTTAAGATCCATCCCCCGTAGAGCGGTTTCGAGTGCTTCGATATGACTGGCTTCACTCACAAACCAAAGAAGCCTCATGATTCAGCCTCAAGACGATCCACGCGCTGAAAGCCGCGAGGTAATAGCTTTCCTCGTCGCGCACGCTCTGCGACAAAATTATCCAGATCAGCTGGAGACAGTGTGACATGTCGTTTTCCGGCAACCACGCGTAGTGATCTCAACGGGGGAAGGACTGTGATCGCAGTCACACGATGACCTTCTTTCAAAAGTGCAGGAGGAATCTGGATCAGTTTATTTCCTTTGCCCTTCGCGAGCTCTGGTAATTCCTGCGAGTCAAATACAAGCAAATGACCGGTAGAAACAGCGACGGCGATCCGCGACAGCTCAATATCAGCAATCGCAACAGGAGGAAGTAAGGTCGCGTCGCCAAGATTTACCGCAGATTTACCCGCTTTATTCCGACCAATCAGATCACCGTGTTTACAGATAAACCCGTACCCATGATCCGTAGCTAAGACCCATTTCGAAGCCTCATCAGCGAGTGCAAGCTGCGTGATCTTTGCACCGGCGGCAAGATCGATTCGGCCTGACAAGGGCTCACCCTGACTTCGCGCCGATGGGAGCGTGTGGGTTTGCACAGAATATGCGCGGCCGGTTGTATCGAACGCGATCAGCGGTTGATTGGAACGGCCCTGGGCAGATGTTAGATACTGATCGCCCGCCTTATAGTTCAATGCCACAGGGTCAATATCATGCCCTTTTGCGGACCGAATCCAACCATTGTCACTGAGCACGACAGTTACGGGCTCAGACGCAACAAGCTGATCTTCACGAAGTGCGCGAGCCTCTTGGCGAGTGACAATTGGCGAGCGTCTATCGTCACCATAGGTTTCGACATCTTTAGTGAGCTCATCACGCATGAGCTTCGTCATTTTTGCGCGCGAACCAAGGATTCCTTCTAAGTATTTGCGCTCACTTTCAAGCTCTTTTTGTTCAGCTTGAATTTTGACTTCTTCGAGCTTGGCCAAATGTCTCAGTCGTAAATCGAGAATGGCATTCGCCTGGATTTCACTGAGTCCGAAACGATCCATTAACTGCTGTCTTGGTTCGTCTTCCTCTCGGATAATTCGAATCACTTCATCGATATTGAGATAGGCCACTAAATAGCCTTCAAGAATATGAAGACGATCCATGACCTGGTCGAGACGATGAGTGAGACGTCGTGTCACCGTCTGACGTCGCCAGTCGAGCCACTCGGTCAGAATTGAGCGAAGCGATTTAACTTGAGGTCGCCCATCGACGCCGATCATATTTAGATTCACTCGATAGGTTTTCTCGAGATCTGTTGTCGCAAATAGATGTGTCATCACTTCTTCAGCGTCCACACGATTTGATCTCGGCGTGAGAACCAATCGAATTGGATTCTCATGGTCGGACTCATCACGTAAATCCACAATCATTGGCAATTTCTTGGCCTGCATTTGCGCTGCAATTTGCTCAAGAATTCGCGCTGGTGAGGCTTGATGAGGCAATGCGTTGATTACAATATCGCCATCTTCAGACACATAAGTCGCCCGCATTCGGATTGATCCATTGCCGGTTTCATAAACCTTGGCCAAGTCTGCGGGAGACGAAATAATTTCCGCCGTGGTTGGATAGTCTGGACCCGGGATAAATCGCATCAAGTCGCCAACCGACGCATCAGGATCATCCAACAAATGAACGGCAGCATTGACCACTTCACGTAGGTTGTGCGGAGGAATATCGGTGGCCATACCGACTGCAATTCCGGTCGTTCCGTTGAGAAGAATTGATGGCACACGGGCCGGCAACAAATTCGGCTCTTTCAGCGTGCCATCAAAATTTGGCTGCCAATCAACGGTTCCCTGGCCAAGCTCGTCTAATAAAATTTTTGCAATTGGTGTGAGACGTGCTTCGGTGTACCGCATCGCTGCAAAGCTCTTCGGATCATCTGGGCTACCCCAGTTACCTTGGCCATCCACGAGCGGGTAGCGCGTAGAAAACGGTTGCGCCAATAGCACCATCGCTTCATAACACGCAGAATCACCGTGCGGATGAAACTTACCGAGTACGTCACCGACCGTACGTGCTGATTTTTTATGCTTAGACTGCGCAGACAGCCCGAGTTCGCTCATGGCATACACAATGCGCCGCTGAACAGGCTTAAGACCATCGCCAATGTGAGGAAGTGCGCGATCTAAGATGACATACATCGAGTAATCGAGGTATGCCTTCTCAGTGTAGGTTTTTATGGGAAGCCGTTCGAAGGCTTCTGTGGATTCCAGCGTCAATGGAGGACCCTTTGAGTCAAACGAAAAACCAAACGCTACCGATGGATTCGCTCGTAGGCAAGACTCCCGAGAACCAAAGCGATTAAATAAGGCACAATGACAGCCGGTTCCATGAGTAGCGAGGCAAAGCCTGGACCCGGACACAAACCAGAAATACCCCAACCAATACCAAAGATTCCACTTCCAATAATCAGAGGCTTATCAATGACCCCCTGCGTTGGAACTTGGATATCGTCAAAAATCATCGGCTTCTCGCGCTTGGCTAGCATCCAATACCCGAGTGCGGCGATTGGAATGCCACCACCCATCACAAACATTAGGCTCGGGTCCCATGTCCCTGCAATATCCAAAAAATTTAAGATTTTTGATGGGTTAGTCATACCGGCGACATACAACCCACCACCGAATACCGCACCCAGAATCAGTGCCACAATTTGTGTCATGACAAACCTCCGAGAACATGGCGAATAACAAAAACCGTGACAACAGCTGTCGTCATAAAGGTACAGGTCGCGACGATGGAACGCTTTGACAGCCTTGAAATCCCGCAAATACCATGGCCACTTGTGCATCCTGAACCGACGCGCGTTCCATACCCTACTAAAAAGCCACCAATGATCATTGGAATCAGCCCCATCGGTTCAAATCCGTGCGGCGATGGTGCAATCATTGAGAGGATTAAAGGCGTGACAACTACGCCAATGAGAAAAAATGGCCGCCATGATCCTTCGCCAAAATTCAAATTCAGTGTTCCGGCGAGGATTCCTGTCATACCAACAACTCGCCCAAACAGCAGAAATGCACCCGCAGCTGACAGCCCAATCAAAATTCCTCCCACCAGAGAGAGGATCGGAGTAAATTCAGTCATGTGGTTAATACCTTCCTTTATAAATTCGCTGGATACTATCGAATTGGATGCCAATTTGGTATAAGCTTATAACTAAACGCTCTAAGCAAAAGGAGACTGCAATGAAGCCTGATGTACGTGCATTCTTTGATCCAGCAACTTGGACGCTGACATACCTTATTAAAGACCCTGCATCCTCTGCATGCGCGATTGTCGACTCAGTCCTCGATTATGATGCAGCAAGTGGCCGCACAAAAACAGAGAGTGCGGATCAAGTCGTGGCTGCCGTCGAAGCAGAAGCGCTCACAGTTGAATGGATTCTCGAAACGCATGTGCATGCCGATCATTTATCGGCAGCTCCGTATCTGCACAATAAGCTTGGCGGTCAGATCGGAATTGGCGCGCACATTACAGACGTTCAAGAAATCTTTGCAAATCTATTCCATGTTGAGCCTGAGTTCCGCCGCGACGGTTCACAGTTTGATTGCCTGTTTGCAGACAACGATACGTTCACGATCGGCAATCTCACCGCAACTGCACTACATACGCCAGGCCACACACCAGCGTGTATGACCTATCACATCGGTGATGCTCTGTTTGTTGGCGACACAATGTTTATGCCAGATTTCGGGACTGCCCGCTGCGACTTTCCTGGTGGCGACGCACGGACCCTTTACCAAAGCATCCAACGTCTCTTGTCGATGCCTCCAGAAACTCGCATGTTCATGTGCCACGACTACATGCCAAACGGTCGTGAAATGAAATACGAGACAACCGTCGGTGAACAAAAAGCATCTAACCTGCACGTTCATGACGGCATTTCCGAAGACGAATTTACAGCGATGCGATCAGCCAAAGATAAAACACTGAACATGCCCGCCCTGATCCTGCCATCGGTGCAAGTCAACATGCGCGCAGGAGAACTACCGCCGGCCGAGGAGAATGGCGTACGCTATCTGAAAATTCCGCTCGATGCTGTCTAAGGAGATACCATGATTATTCGTGAATTGACCTCTCAACTCGCTGTCGCAGACCAACTCACTATCGAAGATTTAGCGGCTGTAAAAGAAGCGGGCTTTTTGTCTGTCATCTGCAATCGTCCCGATGAAGAGGGCGAGCCGCATGCCGAAGCCGATGCAATGGCACAAAAGGCAACTGAGCTTGGGCTTGAGTTTCGCTATTTGCCAGTGAATGGCGCCAATATTACCGAGTCAGATGTTGAGCAACAGGCCTCACTTTTGGCGGAAGTCCCAACACCTGTGCTGACGTACTGCCGGTCAGGAGCACGATGCGCAAAATTGTGGGCACTCACAGAGGCCGGAAAAACCGATGTGAATACGCTGGTCGAAACTGTCGATAAGGCAGGCCTTAGCGTGATCGATATCGCACATCGATTGTCATAACACGGATCGATTATTCAGAATAAAAACACACGGAGGTCATTTACAGTGCAAGTGGATATCGCAATCGTAGGGGCTGGAGCTGGCGGACTCGCCGCAGCCGCATCGCTGTTAAAACAAAACCCCAAACTTTCCATCAGCGTCTTTGATCCGGCCGATGAGCATTTTTACCAACCAGGCTGGACGCTTGTGGGTAGCGGAATGATGCCGCAAGAAAAGACGGTGCGGCGGATGGATTCAGTGATCCCCAAAAAAGTGTCTTGGGTTCAAGAAGCCGTCACCGAATTTCACCCCGATAGTGACTTTATCACGCTCGCCAATGGCGATGATGTGACGTACAAAGCATTGATCGTAGCGCCCGGGCTCAAAGTGGATTACGACGCCATTCCTGGACTCCAAGATACGCTAGGGCAAAATGGTGTTTCCTGTAACTATCGATATGATTTAGCGCCCTACTCGTGGGAATGCATCAAAAATCTGAAATCGGGGAAAGCAATCTTTACGCAACCACCGATGCCTATTAAGTGTGCAGGCGCTCCACAAAAAGCCCTGTACCTCGCCGCTGATTATTGGCGAGAGCAAGGATGTCTCAATGCTATCGATATTCAATTTCGAAATGCGGGAGCCGTGCTATTTGGCGTCAGTGAATTCGTTCCTGTTTTAAATTCTTATGTGGAGCGATATGGGGCTAAGCTTAAATTCAACTCCAACTTGATCCACGTCGACGGTCCAAATCAACTGGCAACATTCCAAGTCACCGACGCTGACGGCAATGTGTCCGAAGTGGAAGAAAGCTTCGATTATTTGCACGCGGTTCCACCGCAGACATCGCCGGATTTTATTAAAAATAGCCCACTCTCAAACGAAGCAGGTTGGCTTGATGTAAGCCAAGAAACACTGCAGCACACAAAATACCCCAACATCTTTGGGCTTGGCGATGTAATCAGTGCACCGAACGCGAAAACTGCGGCCGCGGTTCGCAAACAGGCGCCGGTGGTTGCACGGAACATCAAGCAATATCTTGATCATGACACGCCTGATCATCAATACGATGGATATGGAAGTTGCCCGCTCACAGTTGAGCGCGGAAAAGTGGTGATGGCAGAATTTGGATATGGAGGAAAACTCCTGCCCACAATTAAAGGACTAGATCCAACGGTACCTCGGTCAATCTGGTGGGCTGTAAAAGCCAAATACCTGATCCCAATGTACTTCGATCTCATGCTCAAAGGACGAGAGCTTCTCGCAAAACCGGAACGTGCTAAGACTACCCATACTTAAGTGGATTAAAACCTACGACCAATCAAAATTGAGTGACGACACGGTTGCGGCCGTGATCGTTACGATCATGCTGATCCCGCAATCGCTTGCTTATGCCATGCTCGCGGGATTGCCACCTGAAGTCGGTCTTTATGCGTCTATCCTGCCACTTTTCGCGTACGCGATCTTCGGCTCGAGCATGACATTAGCTGTCGGACCAGTTGCAGTTGTCTCCTTGATGACGGCAGCGGCCGTCAGTCAAGTTGCATCGGTTGGTACACCTGAGTATCTGGGTGCAGCCATTCTTCTCTCACTACTGTCTGGTGTGATGTTGACAGGGCTTGGGCTTGCTCGCGCAGGATTTCTCGCAAACTTGCTATCACATCCTGTTATTTCTGGATTTATCAGTGCATCGGCCATCTTGATTGCATTCAGTCAGCTCAAGCACATCTTTGGCATCCCTGTGCGCGGTCATGATATGCCATCGATCCTTCATGACTTGATCATTCATATTGACCAAACAAATGGTCCAACCTTGGTCATTGGCGGCTTATCGATTGCTTTCTTATTCTGGGTTCGTAGCGGGTTAAAACCATTGCTAATCAAGATAGGTCTGCCTTCGGGAATCGCAGGAACCTTGACCAAGGCTGGGCCCGTGATGGCGGTTATTGTCTCAACAACTGCTGTGAGCCTATTCGCGCTCGACCAATCCGGTGTGTCGATTGTTGGGATCATTCCAGAAGGTTTACCAACACCGTCACTTCCCGAACTCGATCTGACGCTCGCGAAAGAGCTGATTCCTGCTGCCTTTTTAATTTCAATTGTGGGATTCGTTGAGTCGGTCAGTGTGGGTCACACATTGGCTGCGCGCCGACGCGAACGCGTTCAACCCAATCAAGAGTTGATCGGCTTGGGGGCTGCAAATATCGCAAGCGGCCTCGGTGGCGGATTACCGGTTACTGGAGGATTCAGTCGGTCGGTTGTGAACTTCGATGCAGGGGCAAGAACACCACTGGCAGGCGTCATGACCGCACTCATGATTGCTATAACGGCCGTGTTCCTCACACCATTATTCGAATTTCTTCCAAAAGCCGTACTCGCCGCAACGGTGATCGTCGCTGTGTTATCACTAGTTGATCTCAAGACAATTCAACGTGTTTGGATCTTCTCAAAACCAGATTTTTGGGCAATGGCCACAACGATCGCAGTTGTTTTAGGTATCGGAGTTGAAGCAGGCATCATCGCAGGAATTCTTGTTTCGATTAGCTTTTTGCTGGCGAAGATTGCACGCCCTCAGCTTGCCGTAATCGGCCAAATCCCAGGTACGCAGCACTTTCGAAATGAGATGCGTTATGACGTAGTAAGAAGCGAAAAAGTGCTGGCGGTACGTCTCGATGAAATGTTGTATTTCTTAAACAGCCATACCTTTGAGGATGCAATCAGCGAGCTGATAACAACAAACAATCAGCTGACTGATCTGGTTCTATTGTGTACGGCGATCAATGAGATCGATGCGTCAGGACTTGAAATTCTGGAGTCAATCAACGAGCGCCTCAATTCGCAAGGAATCACGTTCCATCTCTCTGAAGTGAAAGGGCCTGTGATGGATCGCCTGAACCGTGTTGGCTTTAAAGCGCATCTATCAGGAAGCATTTTCTTGTCACACTACGATGCGATGTGCGCGCTTGACCCGGCATGCGAGAGTAACGGAAAAGTGCAATCAGTCGGATCGCATTAAATCGCGAAATGGACGCTCATCAGCCAATGCTGATCGAGCATCCGCCTCCGACCACCCGCTTGCGATCAACAAACCCATACGGAGATCCCATCCAAGATTGGATAGCAATTGATAAGCCCCGTGGTGATCGATTGCTTCAATTTGTCCCGCTAAAATCCTCGCCTGACGCTCTTTCAGCTTGGCGTTAGTTGCTTGGACACACAACATCTCGTTGCCAAGGACTCGACCAAGCTGTGTCATCAAGGAAGTAGAAAACACATTTAACAAGGCTTTTTGGGCCGTACCAGCAGCCAGGCGCGTCGACCCTGCCAAGACTTCCGAACCGGTTTCAGCAACCAACCCATGCGATGCAATCTCAACCAACCGCCCGTCCGGGTTTGAGGTCACACCAATCGTCAATGCGCCGCACTCCTTCGCTGAAGCCAATACTTGGCAAGTAAAAGGGGTATTTCCCGACGCAGCGATACCAATCACAACATCCGATTCGTGAATCGATTCTGTCTCAACCTGTAATTGGGCATCAGTCACATCATCTTCTGCACCTTCAACCGATACAGACAATGCTTTTGCACCACCTGCAATGAGATAGCCAAGGCGCGTCATAGGCCAGCCAAATGTTGGAACTAACTCAACACCATCTTGCACACCGATACGAATTGAACACCCTGCACCGGTGTAAATAAGACGGCCTTGGCCACCACGTAATCGCGCAGAGGCAGCTGAGACTGCTTGCCCAATATCGGCGGTAATCGCTCGAACCGCTTGGATCGCGTTCGCCTGAGAGGCTAATAGACGGTCAAGCTGCTCAGTAATGGGCAGCCGGTCGAATTCGCGACCAGCGGGATCAACCATCTCCGTTGGTGAAAGCGCTACTTTTTCTTGGCCCATGCGTCTTTCAACGTAACTGAACGGTTATAAACCATCTGACCGTGGTCGCTATCGAAATCCTGCTTAAAGAAGCCAACACGCTCAAACTGAAAATACGCATCGGACATCCTTGTGCCTAGAGAAGGCTCAACCAGTGCACGTCCAACAATCAGGGATGCTGGGTTTATCACTGCTGCCGGATCCTCATAGTTTCCGGGGTCTGGCACTGTGAATAAGCGATCATAAACACGAACATCAACTTCATTGGCAGACTCTGCATGAACCCAATGAATCGTTCCTTTCACTTTACGGCCAGATTGATCCTGACCTGATCGTGTCTCAGGGTCATAACGGACATGAACTTCTTTCACCCAGCCATCTGCATCAACAACTACGTCTTCAAAATCAACGATAAATCCGTATTTCAAACGCACACTGCCACCTGGAACTAGGCGGAAGAATCCCTCGGGTGGTTCAAGCTCAAAATCTGAACGATCAATGTAAAGCTCGCGACCAAAAAGCATGCTTCGAGATCCGAGCTCTGGTCGCTTTGGATGCCATGGTACATCGAGTGTTAAGGGCTCCTGATCCCAGTTTGTAACCACTACTTTCAGTGGATCCAAAACAGCCATCGCTTTATGAGCTCGACCTTCGAGGTCATCGCGAATCGAGCCTTCGAGAATTTGCAATTCGATGGTATTTGGTTTGCGGGTGACCCCGATACGCTCACAGAACAAACGAATCCCTTCAGGCGAGTATCCTCGGCGTCGCATGCCGGCGATGGTCGGCATCCGCGGGTCATCCCAACCAGACACGTGGCCTTCTTGAACCAAGGCATTCAGTTTACGCTTACTCGTTACCGTTCCCTCAAGCTCGAGACGACTGAACTCGGTCTGCTTTGGGCGACTTGGCGTGGGTAGTTTTTTCAAAAGCCACTCATACAGTGGACGATGATCCTCAAACTCAAGCGTGCACAACGAATGCGTAATGCCTTCAATTGCATCACTCTGTCCATGCGCATAATCGTACGTTGGATAAATACACCAGCGACTTCCCGCACGTGGATGATCGATATGCCGAATTCGATACAACGCTGGATCACGCAGATTTAAATTCGGCGCCGACATTGAGATCTTCGCACGCAGGATGGCTGCGCCTTCGGGATATTCTCCGTCTCGCATCTTGAGGAATATGGCTTCATTTTCTTCTGGCGAGCGATCTCGATAAGGGCTATCAACCCCCGGCTCTGTCAACGTTCCTCGTGTCGCACGCATTGCCTCAGCGGACTGCTCATCCACATAGGCATCGCCTTGACGAATCAAGTGCAGCGCCCAATCGAACAATTGATCAAAATAGTCAGCGGTGTGACATAAATCGGACCACTGAAAGCCGAGCCATCGAACATCTTCCTCAATTGCGTCGATGTATTCTTGCGATTCTTTTTCAGGATTGGTGTCGTCAAACCGTAAATTACAGCGACCGCCAAATTCCTCCGCTAAACCGAAGTTCAAACAGATACTTTTGGCGTGCCCGACGTGTAAGTAACCGTTAGGCTCCGGTGGAAACCTTGTCACAACCTCTTTGATCTGACCCTGCTTGATCTGATCGGCGATTTTCGTACGAATGAAATTCGTTGGTTTTTCGCTCACAGTTACACCATTAACAACGCGGCTAACTGCTTACGACCAGCGCGCACTCGCGGATCTTCATTACCCAGGCGATCAAAGATCTGAATCAACAGCAATCGCGCCGCATCATCATTGAACTGCCGATCTGTTCTGACAACCGTAATCAGATGCCCAATCGCACGCTCGACATCGTCAGAGACCATTTGGTGTGCAGCTAAAAAATAGCGCGCTTCACTGTCTGCTTCGTTGGCAGCCAATCGCGACTCACAGGTTGCGCGATCAGGGGCTCCAGCAAGTAAATCCTGAAACGCTTTACCGGCTAGAATCGACTTCGCTCGAGGATCCATTTTGTGCGCATCCGGCAATCGTTCAATAATTGCCTCAGCACTTTCTAAATCGCCTTTTTTCAACAGCGCTTGCGCCATGTCGAGGTAAATATCGTAATTTTCGGGGTCATCGGCTGTGATGAGTTGATACAGCGCGATCGCCTCATCGTATTGGCCCTGCTCGACAAGCTCGGCGGCACGTTCAACAGGCGAAATCTCAGCCCGCTCCACATGCTTGTCCAGCATGGCGCGAATTTCACCTTCGGGGAGCGCACCCATGAAATGGTCTGCTGGCTGTCCATTTTTAAACAAGACGACAGTCGGCAGCGAACGAACACCCATACCAGCCACTAACATCTGCTCGGCATCTGAATCGACTTTTGCCAGAATAAAAGCGCCTGCGTATTCGTCAGCGAGCCTCTCGAGAATCGGACCCAAGCTCTTACACGGACCACACCATTCCGCGTAAAAATCGACTAATACTGGAGTTTCCTGTGATTTTTTTATGACATCTGTTTCAAATGTTTCAGATGTGACTTGGATTGAGTAAACGTCGGACATAACAACCTGTCAGTTTCGAAAATTTGCGACGGAGTATACCCTGTCGTGACCATCTGAAGTGAGACCACAAATGCAATTGAGTGACAGACAACAAGAAATCATCGACGAGTTTCAGTTTTTTGATTCATGGATGGACAAATATCAATATCTCATTGATCTCGGAAAGGAACTCGAACCTCTCGAAGAAACCGAAAAAAATGAAGCAAATTTAGTCCGTGGCTGCCAGTCGCAGGTTTGGATGGTTGTTGAAGGCAACGCACACGAAGTCAAAGTCAGAGCCAACTCAGACGCAGCGATTGTATCTGGCTTGATTGCATTGGTCGTTAGACTCTACTCAAACGCATCCGCCGAAGAAATCGTAACCACCGAGCCATCCTTTGTTGAAGCCATTGGGCTCGCCCAACACTTATCGCCAACTCGAGCCAACGGTCTTGCATCGATGTTGCAACGGTTGAAAGCCGATGCCACGCAACTACTTGCATCTTCAAAATAATCACTTGATATAGGACCTAATCAGTCCTATATACTACGCATCCGGAAATCGAGTGGTGCGACGATGGTTCGACTGTCAAAACTGACTGACTATGCTTCTGTGATTTTGGCACAAATGGCCAAGCATCCAGACGTGCTGTGGTCGGCTGGACAACTGGCTGACGAATCATCGATACCAAAACCAACTTGCATCAAATTGCTTAAGTTGCTGGTAAAAGGTGGCGTGCTCACATCGACACAAGGTGCGCGCGGAGGTTACAGCTTGGCATACGCACCTTCACAGATCCCGGTTAAAACAATTATCGAGGCCATCGAGGGACCCATGGCCATTACCGAGTGCGGAACAGATGAAACACTGTGCCGTTTGACCGACCACTGTTCAGTGATGTCACGGTGGCGAGAATTAGGTGATCAGGTCGATCACATTTTGACAAGAACAACGCTTGAAGACCTGATCAGCCCACAATCACTCTACGCGCGATCTGATCAGCGAATAGAGGCTCTGGAGGTGCATTGATGAGTCAACAAGAGATCGATCAACTAGTCGAGCAGGACTATAAATATGGTTTTGTTACCGACATCGAGTCGGATACGTTGCCACCTGGACTGAATGAAGACGTTATCCGGGAGATTTCCAAGCGAAAAGGTGAGCCTGAATGGCTCCTCGAATGGCGGCTTGAAGCCTACGCAAAATGGTTGGAAATGACACCCCCTGAGTGGGCACATCTTGAGTACAAACCGGTCGACTTTCAGGCGATCAGTTACTTTTCGGCACCAAAGAAACAGGGCGATGGACCAAAGAGCCTCGACGAAGTTGATCCGGCACTCATCGAAACTTACAACAAACTTGGCATTCCGCTGGAAGAACAAAAAATGCTTGCGGGCGTCGCTGTTGATGCCGTGTTCGATTCCGTGAGCGTGGTCACCACATTCAAAGAAAAACTGCATGAGGCGGGCGTAGTATTTTGCCCTCTGTCAGAAGCGGTCCACTCGCACCCTGATCTTGTCAAAAAATTCTTAGGCTCGGTCGTTCCGCAAAACGATAATTACTACGGCGCTCTTAATTCGGCAGTCTTTTCAGACGGATCCTTTGTGTATATCCCGAAGGGTGTTCGATGCCCTATGGAGCTATCGACTTATTTCCGAATCAACCAAAAGAATACGGGACAGTTCGAACGTACGCTCATCGTAGCTGATGAAGGGGCTTATGTTTCGTATCTGGAAGGCTGCACAGCACCACAGCGCGATGAGAACCAACTGCATGCTGCTGTTGTTGAACTAGTTGCTGAAACAGACGCAGAGATCAAATACTCAACGGTACAAAATTGGTTCGCAGGTGATGATGACGGTAAAGGCGGCATTTATAACTTCGTCACCAAGCGCGGTGAATGTCGTGGTGATCGTTCCAAAATTAGCTGGACACAACTTGAAACTGGATCAGCCATTACCTGGAAATATCCAAGCTGTGTCTTAAAAGGTGCCGATTCGGTTGGCGAGTTTTACTCAGTCGCAGTCACAGGCAAAAAACAACAAGCCGACACTGGCACCAAGATGATTCACATTGGGCCGAGAACACGCTCGACCATCATCTCAAAAGGTATTTCAACAGCCCGCGGACAGAACGCTTACCGCGGATTGGTAAAAGTTCTACCCGGTGCTGTCGATGCTCGAAATTTCACACAGTGCGATTCACTCTTGATCGGCGATCAGTGCGGTGCACATACGTTTCCGTATGTTGAAGCCGAAGAACCGAGCGCTCAGCTTGAACACGAAGCAACCACCTCCAAAGTCAGTGACGATCAGCTGTTTTACTTACGAACACGTGGGATGAGTGAAGAGGATGCACTCAATATGGTGGTCAATGGCTTCTGCAAAGAAGTCTTCCAAAAACTTCCGATGGAGTTCGCTGTTGAAGCCGAAGCACTCCTCGGTATTACTCTCGAAGGAGCCGTGGGCTAATGCTATCTATTCGAAACCTCCATGCACAGGTTGGCGATAAGCCGATCCTCAAAGGTATCAATCTAGAAATCAATGCCGGCGAAGTACACGCCATCATGGGTCCAAACGGATCAGGGAAAAGTACCTTGTCATCTGTCCTTGCCGGACGCGATGATTATGAAGTGACCGATGGTGAAGTCATCTACATGGGCCAAAATTTACTCGAACTAGAGCCCGAAGAACGCGCGTGGGCAGGTCTTTTCCTCTCATTCCAATATCCGGTGGAAATTCCGGGCGTTAAGAATATTTATCTCCTGAAAGCCGCAGTCAATGCTGTACGTGAACACCGCGGCCTTCCTGAACTGAAAGCTGGCGAATTTTTAAAGCTCGTTCGCGAAAAGCTGAAAGTCATGCAAATGGACGAAGCCTTCCTGCACAGAAATGTGAATGAGGGATTCTCTGGTGGCGAAAAGAAGCGTAACGAAATCCTACAAATGCAGTTGCTCGAACCGACACTCGCACTGCTTGATGAAACCGATTCAGGCCTAGATGTCGACGCGCTCCGTGTTGTCGGCGAGGGCATTAACCGGATGCGTTCACCGGAGCGTAGCGTGCTTCTTGTCACTCACTACCAGCGACTACTGGATATCGTCAAACCAGATTTTGTCCATGTTCTGGCACACGGCGAGATCATTTTATCTGGTGATCATACGTTGGCTCTAAAGCTTGAAGCCGAGGGTTACGAGGGGATTGAAGCAGCATGAGCGGGTTCAATACATGGCTTGCTGATGCACAGGGTGTCGATGCGCCCAAAGCGCTCGCAGTTGGCCTACCGACAAAGCGAGTTGAATCATGGAAGTATGTACCAACCCGAGCATTGAGCCGAACTACTTGGCAGCCCGCGGAGCCACAACCGACGGATCACTTTGCTTTGACAGGGGGTCAGTTCGCGAACATCCCGACTGCGGATGGTCTTTCAGTCATTGATGATGCGCTAACAGCAAATGAGCAACAGCGCTTGGAGGCAATGAGTCAGGCGCATGGCTTTTCATTGACCCAGTCCGCGCTCGAGTCGGGCCGTTTGATATTAAGCGTTGCACGTACTGCATCTGTCGCATTGAATTTACATCACCTTGCCAATGCCGCGACTCATGCTGGGTTTGCAACACTGATCCTACGTATTGAGCAAGGTGCTCAAGTGACTTTCGTTGAGCAGTTTGATCAAACCACGATAGAGAAAGCGAATCTCAGTTCACTGCGTTGTTTGATGACTTTGGAGCGTGATGCATCAGTCACTCACGTAAGGTTCCAAGCGGCCAACAATACAGCGCATGTCTTTTCTAATCTTGATATCACATGTGGTGAACACGCAGCCTATCGACTCCAGACCATTGAGTTCGGCTCAAAGCTCGCGCGCAATGATATTTACATCGCGCTGACTGGACGAGAAGCGAGTGCTTCGGTTAATGGACTTGCGATCACAAGCGACTCTCAATATCACGACACGCACCTTGCAATCGATCACGTCGTCGGTGAAACCAATAGCGAAATGATGTTTCGTAATATGGTGGATGGAAAAGGCGAGGCGACTTTTAATGGCCGGGTGCTGATCCAGAAAGACTCACAACGATCAGCCACCGAGCAATCCATCGCGAATTTATTACTCTCTGAATCTGCGCGGGTGAATCCAAAGCCCGAACTTGAGATTTATGCCGATGACGTAACGGCGTCGCATGGTTGTACCGTCGGCAGTCTGAATAAGACCGAGCTTTTTTACCTCAAAAGCCGTGGTCTGTCAGAAGCTGATGCGAGAGCTTTTTTACAGTATGCATTTGCTGAAAAAATCGTTGAAGAAATTGAACATCCTGAAATCCGCGCACTGGTCGAAACGCAACTTCTCGGCGAATTAAAGCACGGTGAATTGATTGCTGAATTGAAGGAATCAGTCGATGTTTGATTTAGCGCGCGTCCGCGACGACTTTCCGATACTCAACCGCGAAGTTCACGGACAACCGCTGGTCTATTTTGATAATGCAGCGACTTCTCAGAAACCGACCGTGGTTATTGAGTCGATCAGCGACTACTACGATCGATATAACTCCAATGTTCACCGTGGTGTTCATACATTAAGCGGCGAAGCGACCGATGCCTATGAAGGCGCACGCGCTCGCATTGGGCAATGGTTTGGTGTGAATGATACGGGCGAAGTGATTCTCTTAAGAGGTGCAACCGAAGCACTGAATTTAGTCGCGAACACTCTTGCTACCGAACTCAAGTCAGGTGATGTTGTCTTAGTAGGCGAGACGGAACACCACGCAAACATTGTTCCATGGCAACAACTTGAGGCGAAAATGGGAATCCAAGTGATCCCCATTCCAGTGGACGCTTCAGGCACATTGGATCTCGATCGTGCGAAAGCACTTTGCCAACAGCATCCTGTTCGGGTGATCGCTGTTGGTCATGTTTCAAACGCGATTGGTGCAGTGAATGACGTTGATGGCTTCATTCAGTTAGCAAAAGAAAACTCTGCTTACTCTGTGATTGACGGCGCACAAGCCGCACCACACATGCGCGTCGATGTCGGCAAACTGAATGCTGACTTCTACGCGTTGAGTGCCCATAAATGCTGTGGCCCGACAGGTATCGGCGTATTACTGGGTCGTCGTGCACTACTTGAAGCATTGCCACCCTGGCAAGGAGGGGGCGACATGATTGAGCGCGTGAGCTTCAGTGGGACGACCTTCAATGAGCTTCCCTGGAAGTTTGAAGCAGGCACACCAAACATTGCTGACACAATCGCCTTCGCCAAAGCACTAGATTATCTCGATTCAATCGATTTCGATGCAGCGATTGCACACGAGCATACGGTGCATCAACATCTCATCGAATCCATGCTCAAGCGAGATCAAGTTCAAGTTCTTGGAAATCCGGAGCATTGGGTAAGTGTTTGTTCATTCAACGTGAAAGGTGCTCATCCGACCGATGTCGGTACCTTGTTGGATCAATTGGGCATCGCAATCCGAACGGGTCATCACTGCGCGATGCCGACTATGGAGCATTTTGATCTTCCAGGAACAGCAAGAGCATCGATTGCGTTCTATAACTCAACTGACGAAGTCGACCAGTTTCTATCTGCACTGGATCGCGTTATTGGAATGCTGGCGGACTGATGATTCCTTTTGCAGACCTCGCCAAAGGCTCTGAACTGACTGTGCTTGAAAACCTTATTGGGAAACAAGTACCGCAAGGCCTTCCTTTGACCCTCGGGGTCGGTGAAGTTGTGACAGTCACACAGGCACTTGGTGATACGTTAACCTTGGATATCGGAAGTCGATTGGTTCGCATTGAGACCGAGGATCTTGCCAAGCTTGGTGTGGAACCGCCAACCCAGACAAATAAAAACCTCGCAACCTCGCTTGAAGATCAAATCTGGGATGTTCTAAAACAAAGCTACGACCCCGAAATTCCAGTCAACATCGTTGAACTTGGTTTAATCTACGATCTGAGAATTTCAACGTTAATTGATGGCCGCACCCATGTGCGCATTGATATGACGTTAACAGCTCCCGGCTGCGGAATGGGTCCAATTATGGCGAGAGACATCAAAGATAAAATTGAAGCACTGCCCGGAGCTGATCAAGCGGATATTCAAATGGTGTTTGATCCACCTTGGGATGCAAGCAGAATGACAGAAGAAGCCCGCCTCGAGGCTGGTCTATTTTAGGAAGTCGAATATGAGTCAGTGGATCGAAATTTCAACGCTTACAGCACTTGCCGATGGTAATTACGAACGATTTGAATTTGAGGATGTCGATGTCCTCGTATTTCGTGAAGGCGACCACGTTTATGCAATCGAAGATCTCTGCACGCACGACGGTGCAGAGCTGTGTGGTGGTCTTTACATGAATGGTGAAATCGAATGCCCTCGTCACGGTGCGCGCTTTTGTGTCAAAACAGGCCAAGCGCTCTCCGCACCGGCCTATGGTCAGGTGTCGACCTTTCCCATTCGCATCAACGACAACGGAGTCATCGAAGTTCAGCTTGATGATGCCTAATGCGTTTTCCTCCCTTAGTGTTTGGACTGATCTCAGCGGTTTCTGCCGTCCTACTTGAGGCTGTCAACTTCCCACTCGGCGCAATGATTGGTCCTATGTTTGCTGTTGCATTGGTTGCTCATCGCACCGGAATCAATCAGAAGCCAGGCGTTGATGCGCATCATTTTGCAGTCTTACTGATCGGACTGGCATTGGGAGGACAGGTCACATCCGACATCGTCGAACAAATTCAGTTATGGCCGATGAGCTTATTGATCATGATCGTCACCCTGATTGTTATTTTTTGGGCCGTCGGAAAATTAAACCAACGCATGCTGAATCTCGATCGAGTGAGTGCACACATGGCGGCTGCACCAGGCAATCTTTCATCTGCTCTGGCTGTCACAGAGCACTATGGAGGTGCGCTCACTCAAGTTGCTGTTTACCAGAGTTTAAGATTGGCATTACTGACACTCATCGTACCTTTCTTATTTGTGGTCTCAGATCAAACGGATACAGCTCCTGCGTTCAGTCGATCGGATTTCCTCACCTGGATAACCGTACTCCCAATTGCTTGGCTTTTGACGAATCTATTTCGCCAATTAAAGATCACGACCCCCGGGCTCATTGTTGGTGTATTTGGAGCCGCTCTATTGGGATTTTTTGATATTGCACGCTTAAATACACCGCCACTTTTCATTGCCTTTGCGATGATGTTGTTTGGATGGAGAATTGGTATCGATATCATCGGGCAAGGGCTAGGTGTCCTATTGAAAACATTCCCACCGGCGGCTCTATCAACGGGACTCGCTGTGGGACTTGCATTCCTCGGTAGTTTTCTCGTGCACCAGTTTCTTGGATTCCCGTTTGTTGATGCAGCGCTCGCGTTTATGCCGGGAGGCTTCCAAGTGATGCCCGTGGTTGCTTTAGAAGCGGGAGCTGACGGACTCTTTGTCACGACACATCATCTGATTCGTGTCTTGGCGATGGGAGTTATGATTCCTTTTTTTGCGATGTATTGGAGCCGCCCTTGAGTTTTCTTGACCATTTTGACCGAGCACACAATGCGACTCTATCGTCTTGGACTCCGTGGTTTCAAGATAAAGCACTCCTTGGCTACGTTCAGGAGAACTTCAAGCAACGTGGACTTGAGTTTGGTTTGTGGACCGAAACTCCCAACGGCCTCACATTGCCGGCCCTACAGACAAATGAGTTAAACCAACTGTTCGCACGCTTTGCGAAAATTACCTACGAAGAAGGTTTACTCTCGAGTTGGGTTGGGGAACCTTTCCCGATCAAGGCTTCAGTCAGTGATCCAACTCGATTTGTCATGGAGCGCACGCTCACTGCGCCACTTGGATGTTTGACCTTTGGTGTTCACCTCAATGGCTTCGTCAAAACAAGCCAAGGAATTGAGCTTTGGATTGCGAAAAGGTCACACAATAAACCGACGTTCCCGGGCAAGCTCGACAATATGGTCGGCGGTGGACAGCCTGCGGGTCTGGGGCTTTTTGAAAACTTGATCAAAGAGTGTTTTGAAGAAGCGGGGATTTCAGAAACTCAAGCAAAAGAAGCGGTTGCGACAGGAACGATCAGCTATCGGCATACCGACGGACGCGGGCTAAAGCGCGATATTTTGTATTGTTACGACCTTGAGCTCCCCGACAGCTTTATTCCGATCTGCCAAGACGGAGAGGTTGAATCATTTGAGCGGTTACCGATCAACGACGTTCTAACGATAATCGACACCACCAATGATTTTAAATACAACTGCAATCTCGTTATCATCGATTTTGCGATTCGGCACGGGATCCTGACCGGCGATGATACGCCCCACTATGCAGAATTGTGTGAGCGAAGAAATCAGTTAACGAGTTAGCCGAGGCCCGCTAGCAGGCGAAGATTCATCGGTGTCCGTAAGGACGGATCCTCCGCCAAACACGGTTCATGACCAATGACCTCATCGTAGGCACACTGATGAACAATCACTGCATCGGTCCCACCGATGTCAGCCAACGCAATACCAGCCTGAGTGGAAGACTTGAATACAAGATTGTCGCCATCGGCTTTTTTCAGCATCGTTTCACCCACTTCGGTCACGATTTTGACGAGATAGATAATCCCTTCGAACGCATGAATTTCAAGCACTGGCGATTTGCCTTGCGCAATCAGCGATTTTAATCCGTCTAATGTCATCCGACTTTCTCTGTTAAACGACCATTTCGACTCGCGATCAATGATTCGCGCAGGTCATCGAGCGATTTTGGTGATTGGAATCCGAGACGATCAACTAAATCGGCATGATAAGGAGCAGCTGAACCACCCACAAACACCGGAATTTTTCCATCCAATTGACCACTCAAACGGGTTAATTCAGCAGGAATTCTTGGATCATCAGCGGGATAAGTGATCGATAGGCTGACTGCACGTGCTCCCGATTGAACAGCGCATGCAACGATCTCATCAGCCGGTGTGTTCGGTCCAAGATAAACTGGTAACCAACCATCCACAGACACGAGCGCCGCAATCATCAATGCACCCAGCTCGTGAAGTTGACCAGTTGGGGTCGTAATTACGACCTTGGGTTCGCTGCCGGTATAGGTTTCTCTGAAACGTAAGGAACCAATAAAAGTTCTGAGATGCGCAGTTGCCATATGTTCATGTGCAATGCGGAGCTTACCAAGACGAGTCGACTCACCAATCTCTCGGAGCAGTGGACCAATCACTGTTTCGAGGTAGGCAGGCAATGCCTGTTTGACAAGCCCTTCTTGCAAGAGCTGATCAAAACGATGCTGATCCATTGTTTGTATCGCAAACAACATCGCATCAATATCATCTTGCGTATCGGTGGACTCCAAAGGGTTCGTCCAACTCGGACGATATACTTCAGCATCATTATCCTGCGACGCTTCATATCGACTATCTTCAGACACAACATCGCGAAGAGCCTCGAGTGATAATGGCGCGACGTCGACAAGTCGTCGACCGTTTTGCTTAGCAATTCGAATCAGACGTAATCGCTCAATATCGTAATCGCTGTACAGCCTGCGCTTTGTATCACTACGCGCTGGGTCGACAACGTGGTACCGTTTCTCCCAGGCACGTATCAGATCGACTGTGAGACCCGTCCGATTAGCGACCAATCGGATGGGATGACGCGGTGCTGTGTCGATGCTTGAGATTGTCTCTAGAATAGCCATAGTGCATAGTGTCGCAACGTTGTCCTAGTTTTGTCCAGACAAAAGTGAAACATGAGATTACTGATTATCATCCTAGTGGTTCTTGCCCTGTTTTATCTGCTCACACGTGGATCAACTAAAGGCTGGATTGCTGAAAATAGATGGAAAGTGATAGGTGGCGCTGTTGCGATCGGTATTTTATTACTGGTCGTAACCGGCAAGTTGCCGGCACTCGCAGCACTTGCAGCCCCAGTTGCAGCATTCGGCCGACGCCTTTGGAGTATGCGTGGCTTACTCTCCATGTTTCCGCAACTTCGGCAAATTCTTGGTCTCGGAGCAGCAGCAAGCGCTGGCGCTGCGCATGCGAACCAGCAACGGCCCGCAAACAATGAACCGATGACATCGAAACGTGCCGCCGAAATTTTAGGCATCAAAGAAGATGCCAGCCCCACACAAATCAGAGCAGCGCATCGAAAACTGATGGGGAAGATGCATCCTGATAAAGATGGTACTGACTATCTCGCAGCCCTGATCAACGAGGCTCGAGACTTCCTGATCGCTCGCCACCAAGACACGTAAGAACAGCTTTACCCAGGCCGAGACCTGCCGCGTCGTGTGCATCGTAGATTAAGTTAGCACCAGCCTCTTCGACTCGGGCAACAGTATGGCGCGAGCGCGTACTGACAGCGATGACACCCTCAAAACCCCGGTCACGCAATCGCGTAGTCGCCCAACATTGAGCTTCTGGCTCAGGCATCGTCAGAACAATGGCTTCCAATCGGCCAAAGCGTAAGTTGTTCCAAAATCCAGGGTCTTCAGCATCGGCGAATACCACACGACGGCCCGCTTGTCGGTGTGACTCCAGCTTGCCTGGGTCAGCATCAATACCAACCACCTTTTCCCCGTCATTGGTTAGGCTATCGAATACCGCAGTCCCAATTCGACCCATACCAATCACCAGAACATGCGCACCACCCAGAGTCAGCGGCTGCTCGTCTGGATGTCGGTCAGTTCGCTCAAAATGAGTCAACACATTTTCATAACGTTCATACAGTTCGTGTGCAAATCGATTTAAAGGAGCAGAGATAACAAAACTCAAAGTCACAGCGACGGCAATCACCGACAGGACAGATGCCGGAATCAGTCCACTATCTGCCCATGCTGCTGCGACAATCAAGGCGAATTCCGAATATGAAAACAAGGTAATTGACATTAAAAACGCGGTGTATGAACGCAATCGAATCCACAAAAGCAATCCAAATAGAACACAAAGTTTTACTGGCAATAAAATTAATAAAGGGAGCGCATCCATCACAACTTGAATGTCTAGCGGAACCTGCATACCGACCCGCAAGAAAAATGCGATCAACAGTAGTTCTCGGATGCCCCATAAATAGTTGGCAATGCCCTTAGCGACCGGATGATTTGCAAAAACCATTCCCATAACCAACGCGCCCAACTCGCCGCTAACACCGACTGCCTTAAACAACTGAGCACCCAAAACCAGTGCGATCAACACACCCACGAGCAAATGCAATTCCGGCTCCGGAGACAATCGGTCAAGTGCCTTGCGAAGAATTGGCGTCACCAATGGGATGGCAAGCAGCCCTAGCGCAAAAGGCGACGGAGCGGAATCACCACCGATTGCCAGTAATGTTACGGCCACCAAATCTTGTAGTACTAGAATGCTGATCGATAATCGTCCATGGAATGCGCGAATTTCGCGGCGCGCCTCGAGACCTTTCGCCGCCACGACGGTACTCGAAAAACCAAGCGTCAAAGCCAGCGCGATCTTCATTTCCAAGGAGAGTGGTTGGGTTAATGCCAGCGCCAGAATCATCGCTGATAAAATAAGATGAAGAATCGTCCCGAATGCGACGTCAAACCGAAAAATAGATTTCGGATTCATTTTTAAACCGATGGCAAACAGTAATAACTCCACACCGATCTCCGCAGGAACATCGAGCCAATGCTCAACATCACCGAGACCGTTTGCCGTAAATAATGCACCAGCTGTCAAATACCCCACTAAGGGCGGCAATGCCAACCAGCGTGCAATCTGGCCTGCGCCCCACGCGCCTGCAATCCAAATAAGCACAACTGACATCATGTTTGCGTCGTTTCCTTCCATAGCACTTTATGCCCAACGCCCGGGACTTCCCTGACCACTTTCGGAACCAAGTATCCTGGAAGCGCATTCAAAAGCCCTTGATGCAGCTCCCGCACCGTTTGATCCGTGACTTCGAAATGATGCGCTCCGGATACCCGATCCAACACATTCAAATAATACGGATCAATACCGACTTCAAACAACCGCTCACTCAATGCAACAAGGCTATGTATTGAGTCATTGACACCTTTCAGAATGACCGCTTGATTCAAAACAGAGCGGCATACCGTCCTTAATTTTTGGACAGCTTGAGCTACAGACGCATCAATTTCGTTGGCATGATTGCAGTGCAAGACGGTAATCACCGGAAGTCGAGTTACCTCAATCGCATCGCATAAGGCATCCGTAACACGCTCTGGAACAACCACCGGCAAGCGTGTGTGAATTCTCACGCGCTTTATCGTTTGCACCGATTCAAGATGCCCAAACAGTTTTGCGATCGACACATCGTCAGCCATTAAGGGGTCTCCCCCAGACACGATGACTTCGTTAACCTCAGGATGACTCATTAAATATTGAATCAATGAGTCAATATCTCGAGCCGTCAATGTTTGCTCTGAATACGGAAAATGGCGCCGGAAACAATACCGGCAATTAATCGCGCAGCCGCCGCGGTAAATCAAAAGCACTCGGGATCGATATTTGTGCAACAGCCCAGTCAGTGGGCCATCCCTTTCGTCCAATGGATCGTGACTAAAGCCAGGCGTTGCCAATCGCTCTTCAGAAATAGCCAATACCTGGCGCAGTAGTGGATCCTCCGGATCCCCTCGCTTGATTCGATTCAAAAAAGGTATCGGTACGCGAACCGGAAAGTCTGGCTGCGAATCGACCATACCGAGTTGATCCGCGTCCAGCCCTAACCGCGACAGCAAGTCGTTTGACGTCATCACTGAATCAGCGAGCGCCTGTTGCCATGGCTTCATAAACGCTGATCTAGTACGCGTTCGACGGTGTCGACGATTGCTTGGGTTTGACTATCAATCTCAAGATTCATGAAATCACCAACCCGAACGCGACCAAACGTCGTGATAGCCCGTGTCTCAGGGATCAGATGGATACTGAACAACTCGTTCTTCTGCACCTCTCCAACGGTAAGAGAACATCCGTTCAGTGATACGTATCCTTTTGGTAATACATATTTCGCAAGATGCTCTGGTACTCGCCACCAGACAGCTAAATTAGATTCTGTCTCGAGTACTTCAGCGACTTCTGCTTGGCCATGAATATGTCCAGACAGCACGTGCCCGCCAATTTCGTCACCAAATCGTGCGGCGCGCTCAACGTTAACATCGTCACCTTCTGCAACTGAGAGGAGATTGGTCAATCGCAACGTTTCGTCGATCACATCGAACGAAACACCATCGCTGTTCCAGTCAACAACCGTCAGGCACACACCGTTGATTGCAATCGATGCACCTTTTTCAAGATCCTGGTCTCGGCCCTCTGGCATCTGTACCTGTAAACGACGGATTCCTCCGTGATCTTTGATATGCGTGATTCGACCAAGCCCTTGCACTATCCCCGTAAACATTAACCCGCCAACTCCTGAATCATCGATCGAAGCATTGGATGCTGATCTGCTGTACGCAACGCAAAACTCCTACCCAACTGAACCAGCGGTTGATCCGAGCGGAAGCCATCTGAAAAAAGTCCCATGACAGTCGCCACCGTTCGCTGCTCAAAGCGTCGTTCTCGAGCCACTGCGCGGGCAATTCGATCACCTCGAGCATTTGGGTGCCGCTTGAGCGTTTCTTTCAACGCAGCAACATCGCCGAAGCCTAGATTTGCTCCCAAACCGGCCAATGGCAGAATCCCATGTGCCGTATCCCCGATTGCGAGAAGTGAGCCCAACGCATCCTGCTTTAGACAGTGTTGCGACAGTGGAATCCAAAGGGGATCACCAACAAATCGAAGCTGTCCACGCACATTCTCACTGGTTGCCACGAGTTCCTGCGCCAACTGCTCAGCGGACAGGCTTTTAAGTTCTGATGCTGTCTCAAGATCCAGTGACCAGACCAAACTGACGCGATGCTCATTATTTTGATCAGGCAGTGGCAATAGTGCCAATGGCCCAGCAGTAGTGAAGATTTGAAATGCTTGCCCATGATGCGGTCGTTCCGACTGCAACGTTCCGACCACCGCACATTGCCGATAACCACCATCGATTACTTCGAAGCCCGATGCTATTGCTGTTTGTGCTTTTTTTCCTTCAGCAAAAATGACCAAATCTGCATCGATTTCTTGATCATCGAGCTGCACGAGACCTGTTTCCGATACCGTATTGACAGGCTCAGTAACCAATTCAATCGTTGTCTCTTTGATTGCTTTTAATAGCTGATTCCGCACCCATCGAGCCTCTACCAAATGACCGAGTAACGAATCAGTAAAGGTCACCCTCGCATCGCTTCGTGCATCAATCACGTGCATCGATTGGTAGGGACATACGCGCTCATCCGGTGTCCATGCGTTGAGAGTTGATAGAAGCGCGGTCGAACGATAACCAAGCGCCCAAACACGCGCATCGATTTCATCCGTTTGCGCTTCAAGCTCAAACCCAAACGGATCGTAAACGCAAACCGCATGCCCTGCTTTGTGGCAAACCAGAGCCGAGCTCAGTCCAACCGAACCGCCACCAACGACCACTATTTTCAAGAAACAATCCCCATTCCGGCCTCAGCAATCTTCTTCTTTAACCAAGGACTTTGATCAGCCAAAGTCATGCCGACACTGGTGAGCACTTTTCTTGGCAATAAATCGCGGTCAAAAATTGCTTCAAGGCTCGAGCTTGCAAGTCGTGTGCGATCCCGATTGGGCTTCCAATTTGCGAACGCAACGCGAACAGCTTGGTCTGTCTCATGGTGTTGAAGTTCATTGATTAACTGAGCGACCCCGCGAAGCGCGAGATTCAACCCTTGGCCCGCCACCGGATGGATGGTTTGTGCCCCATTCCCAATCAAAGCCACCCCTGGTCGAAATGGTTGATCAATCCACCGCTCCACAAGCGGTATGAGTATTGGCTCAACGATCATTTCAACATCACCAAGCTCGCGGGGCATCGCCGCTTTCAGCGCTGCCGTGAGCTTTTCAGGGTTTTGATACAAGGATTCGGCATCGCTCGGATTAAGAGACCAAACAAACCCATAAATTGACTCCTCGATCGGCAACACCGCAAGAGGACCCGTTCCTACAAATCGCTCATATGCTCGACCAACCCAAGGTGTCGACACTTGAACGCGGCCCAGAAGTGCCGATCGGTTAAATGACCGAAATTGTGGGGACAAACCCAAACTCTCAGTCAGGTGGCTTCGCCCTCCATCAGCGAGAACCACCAAATCAGGCCTTACAATTTCGCCCGTTTCGAGTTCGATACACGGATTTGACGATTGACTCCGCGCTCGAATTGCTGAAACAGAAACGGACTCCACAGAAGTCGAGACCAGCGGTGACACTGCATTCTCGAGAACTTGCGAACAGACAACGCGACCGAATCTTGGATAACCGCACTCAACAGAATCCAAAAGCACTGAACCAGGCAATCCATGCTCGTTGACCAAAATTTCTGTCAAATCTTGGCCTGCCTCCAATTCCACCCCAATCTGAGTCAACAACTGCAATGTCGATTCAGCCAATGCCAATGACATTTTCGGCTTTTCAATCGAAGGATCGAATAGGCGAACGTTATGCCCTTTATCAGAAAAAGCACGCGCCGCAATTAAACCAATCGGACCACCGCCAACGATTCCAATCTGCACGCTTACCCTCGCATTAGGGTTTCAATTTCACCCCGATCCTTTGGAACACCAGAGGTGAGAATTTCAGGACCACCGTCGGTGATCAATATGTCGTCCTCAATACGGATCCCGATACCACGATATTGAGTCGGCGCCTCAGACGATTGACTCACGTAGAGTCCTGGTTCGCAGGTGATGACCATCCCGTCAGTCAGCTCGACTGGTTCTTCATTTGTTTCGTAGGAACCCACATCATGCACATCAAGGCCTAAAAAATGACCCGTCCCATGCATGTAATAGGGAAGGTAGCTCTTCTGCTCAAGTGCGGATTCAAGTGAGCCTTGAATGATTTTCAAATCAATCAGGCCCTCTGTCAGTTGTTGAACAGCCGCTTGGTGAAATGCTTTGATCGACTGCCCGACAGTCATTGCTTGAATCGCTGTTGCCTGCGCATGAAGCACCACATCATAGAGCGCTGCTTGCTCGCTTGAGAATGCTCCGTTGACCGGGAACGTTCGCGTGATGTCGCCAGCATAGCCTTGAACCTCACAGCCCGCATCAATGAGAACCAAATCACCATCTTGTAACCGATCACTCCGATCGATGTAGTGCAAGATGCACGCATTATCACCGCCGCCAACAATGGTCTGATAGGCGAGAGAAGGTGAGCCTTCCATACGGAAACGGTGCTCGACGATTGCAGCCAATTGGTCCTCTGTCAATCCCGGCCGGCATGCCTGCATGGCGCTGACGTGGCCAAGTGCCGAGATGCGACCGGCTTCACGCATGACAGCAATCTCCTGTGTCGACTTGATCAACCGTGCCGCATGTAAATGACGTGAAAGGTCAACCCGATGAGTAAGCAAATCTTGTTGTCTTGACTTAATCCCTTTCGCTTTGATGACTCGGTCAACAATTGCAGTGGAATGAGTGCAATAAAATGGATACTCAATCCATGCGACATCAGAAAGTAACCTACTGAGCTCTTCCTCAAGCGCACCAAGTGGATAACCTTCATCGACTCCGAGGCCTGCGTTGACATGATCAGGCCCAAGTCGCCGACCGGTCCATACTTCCTGATCTGGATTTTTCGGTCGAACAAACAATCGATCCGGTTGGCCTGGTCCTATAACAAGCACGGCATCAGGTTCCGTGAATCCGGTTAAATACCAAAAATCGCTCGATTGACGAAACGGATACTCTGCATCCCGATTCCGAATGACTTCATGAGCTGCAGAAATAATCGCAAGCGAAGACTTGGGCATGAGTGCCTTGAGTCGGTCGCGGCGCTCTTGATACGTCTGCAATGGAAACATCGCGGTACTCATTCAGTGAACCTTGGGATCTTGAGCCACATCATCCTGATCACCACGCAACTCTGTGGCGACCAACAGGGCAGCTAATCTGACATGTTCACTGACGTCGGCAAATGCTTTTTCAAGTGACTCATCATCACCATCTGCTTCGATTCGTGCTATTTCTGATAAATCTTCGAGTGCCTGACGTACATCCTCAGACAGTTGTTGATCGTTGGATAGTTCCCCTGAAAGACCAAGACCTGCCAGAAAAGACTCACACCAAGCTCCTAAAGCCTCGGCCCGTTCTTCAATCAGCTCATCATCTTCTGGTAATAGCATTTCAAAATCGAGACCCATCCCAGACCAGCTCTCATGCAATTCGCCATACAAGGTCTCAAGCATTTCAGCGATTTGCGTCAACATACCAGGCTGAAGATCGGCGTACTCGGCCAATCTGGCCACATACTCCTCTGGTCGCACTTGAAGATTGGCTGCCATCAAGCCTGCCAGCAAACCCTGCACCTCAGAGGCACGAATATCGGAATTTTGGTCGACCAACCAATCGTCCATCGAACGATATATCTCTGTGATCATAGGGGCCCTCCTGAATAACTAACTGTATCACGTCTGTTGTGCCTGAGAGTGAGCAGACGTATCATGCGGTCAAGCCAAAGGGAAACCTAAATGCGTAATGATTTGCAGGAGTTGGAACAGCAAGTTGAGAAACTGATCCAACTTTCAGAGCGTCTGAATCAAGAGAATCGCCACTTGCGAAAGCAACAGGTGGAGCTCAAGCGTGCGCGCGCTGAACTTCTCAAACAACGGGATGAGGCGCGTCAACACATCGATGCTGTTCTTGGGCGGCTTAAAAACTATGAGGTGTTGTCGTGACAGAAATCGCAACCGTTCGTGTTCAGATTTTAGGGCGTGAGTTCCCAGTGGCCTGTCCGGCGGGACAGGAGCATCAGCTAGAGGCTGCGGCTGAATTCGTCGACCACCGGATGCGCGAAATTCAAGAGAAAACCGGCAATAGCGCCCTCGAGCGTCTCGCCGTCATGGCCGCGCTCAATATTGCACACGAGCATCTAACAGGTGATACCTCGAATCATGACCAAGAGCTGAAACAGCTTGCAGATCGAATCGGAACGACACTCGAGCGGCTGTCTGAGACAGAAACAGGCTGATATACTCTTAGCTCCTGGGTTGTTCGCCAGTCGGTGATGTCCCTGAGCCGATAATCTTATTCCAGGGAAGCACAAAACGTGCGGTGTGCAGGTCCGTTCTCGGAAAGCCTAATGTGCGTTTGCGTTTCCCGCCTTGAACCATTGGGTTCAAGGGCCAAACTGACAGCGGCAACTTGGGTCTACTATGTCTAAAAATACGCTCAGATCGCAATTAATCGAGAAGCGAAATGGGCTGTCGGTGGCAGCTCGGAAAGCGCTGAGCGACGACATTTCCAATCGCCTATTCGAGTTGTTGCCCGATCATTCACTTCGCATTGGCTCGTACATAGCGCTCGGCTCCGAAGTCGATTTAACGCCTTTGCACGCCAAAATCATGGCGTCGTCGAATCGACTTTACATTCCCCGCATCCTTTCAAAGACAACGATGGAAATGGCTGCTCTTGACACCGTTGAACAGTTGACCCGAGGGACGTACGGAATCCAAACTTCAACCCAAGACGAGACGATTGCGATGAGGGCGCTCGACTGGCTCATCATCCCTTGCAGCGGGTTTGATCGGAGGGGATATCGGTTAGGAATGGGTGGCGGTTACTACGATAGAGCGCTAGAAAACTGTCCGCCGGAAACACCGGTTCGGATCGGCGTTGCTTTCGCCACCCAAGAATCTGAGTTTGAACCAGACCCTTGGGATCAATCCTTTGACTGGATTATCACCGAGAACGAATTTATCCGCCGATAATTGCGCTATGCGCAACCGTGACGGCCAAGATTAACCCGCCAACCATCATCAGCATTTTTAGTGGATCACGACGATTCATGCACACTGCACCTGTCCAAATTTCGTGCAGAATACGATAAAAAATAAAAATGTCAACTTTTATAGCAAGTTAAGCACATTTACGAGAATCAACTTTTCATAAAGAGGCTAACTGCCGGATTTTCCGTCTCATCGAAATAGGTATATCCAATTTCATCAAAATAGCTCGACAACTCATCGCGCTCTGACAGCGCAGCCTGCATGGACACCAACACGCGTCCATACGCAGCGCCATGATTTCTGTAATGAAACGCTGAAATATTCCAACGAGCGCCGACAGTATTGAGGAACTTGAGTAGTGCGCCAGGTCTTTCTGGAAATTCAAAGCGAAAGATAAGCTCTGAACCTGCCTCTGGACTCCGGCCTCCAACCATATGACGAATATGCAACTTCGCAAGTTCATTTTCAGTCATATCGACCACTGGAAGCCCAGCGTCATTCAATTTGGATACCAGTTGGCTACGGTCATCTGTGCTGGGATCGGTGGTTACACCAACAAAAATATGCGCTTCATTTTGATCTGCGAATCGATAATTGAATTCGGTAATGTTGCGCTGGCCGATGTGCTCACAAAATGCTTTAAACGCACCCGGCCGTTCCGGAATCGTGACTGCCAAAATCGCTTCACGCTTTTCGCCCACTTCCGCACGTTCTGCAACGTGTCGAATACGGTCAAAATTCACATTAGCGCCAGAGAGAACGGCAACCAGTGCTTCACCCGAACCCTCTCTCTCAGCATATTTCTTCAATCCGGCAACAGCGAGCGCCCCCGCTGGCTCATTGACACATCGCACATCATCAAATACGTCCTTGACCGCAGCACAGATTTCATCCGTGGTCACCGTGATGACCTCATCACAGGTATCTTTTAGAACGTTAAAGGTATTCTCTCCAATCTGCTTAACAGCCACCCCATCGGCGAATAACCCAACTTGTGGAAGCACCACACGGTCTTTCGCTTTCATCGCAGCATCAAGACATGCAGCATCCTCTGGCTCAACTGCAATGATCTTTATCCCAGGACGCACATACTTTATGTATGCCGCCATGCCAGCTGCCAAACCGCCCCCTCCAACCGGAATAAATACGGCATCAATCGGGCGCGTGACTTGCCTCAACAATTCAACAGCGACAGTTCCTTGGCCCGCAATGACCTCAATGTCGTCGAATGGATGCAGATACGTGTATCCGTATTCCGCAACAAGCTCCTGACTTTTGACAAAAGCCTCATCGAAACTATCGCCATGAAGGATAACTTGAGCTCCGCGCGCTTTGACCGAGCGCACCTTGATTGCAGGCGTCGTGGTTGGCATGACGATGACCGCGGGAATTTTTAGCTTTTGCGCACCGAGCGCGACTCCTTGTGCATGATTTCCTGCCGACGCTGCAATCACACCTTTTGCCAGTACCTCTTTCGAAATACCTGCCATCTTGTTGTAGGCGCCTCGGCACTTAAATGAATAAACCGGCTGCAGATCTTCGCGTTTAAAAAGAATGGAGCGGCCGAAGCGCTTGGACAAAAACGGCGCCTGATGAACGGGGCTCTCGATCGCTACGTCGTATACGCGCGCGGCTAAAATTTTTTTGATCAGGGTGTCAAACATGAGAATTCCATAATTAGGACCGGTATCATAGCGCTTGGTCCAGCTAACAGCTATGATTTCGGGCCGCTTTTTATGGAGATTATGATGAGCCAGGATGCGAAAAAACGTCAGGTTGCTGAAGCTGCCTTCGAGAAAGTTCGACACCTTCTTGATTCCGGAACCCCGATTGGAATCGGTACCGGCTCAACTGCAAATTGTTTCATCGACGTGTTGGCAGAAAGCAACACAGAAATTCTGGGAGCTGTTGCCTCATCAAAAGCGACTGAAGATCGACTCACGCATTACGGTATTGAGCTGCTCGATCTCAACGTGACAGGGCCACTTCCAGTGTACGTTGATGGTGCCGACGAAGCCGACCCAAGGCTCAATCTCATCAAAGGTGGGGGTGCCGCTTTAACCCGTGAAAAAATTATCGCTGAAGCATCGCATCAATTTATTTGCATCGCTGACGATTCGAAACGTGTTGATGTTCTTGGCACATTCCCACTTCCCGTGGAAGTCATTCCTATGGCGCGAAGCTTGGTCGGGCGCGCAATTGTCGAACTTGGCGGAGATCCTGAATATCGCCAAGGCGTTATCACTGACAACGGTAACCTGATCTTAGATGTGCACGGCATATCCATTACCGACCCAAAAGGTTTAGAATTAGCGATTAACCAAATTCCAGGTGTTGTCACTTGCGGCTTATTCGCCAAACGCCCCGCTGACATTTTGTTATTAGCATCAGACAACGACATTCTTGAATTTTCACGAGACGCTTAAATGACTACTTCGTTCCATAAATCAAAACTCAAAGTCCTTTTGCTGGAAGGCATCCACTCATCTGCAGAACGTATTTTCCGGGATGCCGGGTATGAGAATATTGAAACGATAAAAACTGCACTCACCGGCGATGAACTCAAAGCCAAGCTCGAAGGCGTTCATTTTTTAGGTATTCGCTCGAGAACAACTCTTACGCGCGATATTTTTGAAGCTGCAGACAAGCTCGTCGCAGTCGGTTGCTATTGTATCGGTACTAACCAAGTGGATCTTTCAGCGGCAACGGAGCACGGTGTTGTCGTTTTTAATGCCCCCTATTCGAACACGCGCTCAGTCGCCGAACTGGTATTAGCAGAAGCGATTTTATTGCTCCGTGGTATCCCAGAAAAAAATGCCAAAGCGCATCGCGGTGGTTGGGCTAAGACTGCCAACGATTCCTTTGAAATCCGCGGTAAAACACTAGGTATTGTCGGCTATGGTTCGATTGGTTCACAGCTCTCAGTGCTCGCTGAAAGCCTCGGCATGCGCGTGATGTTTTATGATGTCGTATCAAAACTCCCACTCGGTAACGCATCCCAGGTTCCATCTCTTGAAGGGCTCCTCGGGCAGGCAGACATCGTGACGCTTCACGTCCCAGATCTCCCATCGACACGGAATTTGATGGATCAAGAGCGTATTAGTCAGATGAAACCTAAGAGCATCCTGATCAACGCATCTCGCGGCACAGTTGTCGATATCGATGCACTTACGAAAGCACTCGAAGAGAAGCACTTACTCGGTACAGCGATTGACGTATTCCCTGTCGAGCCGAAATCAAACAATGACGAGTTCATCTCACCATTACGCGGTTTTGATAATGCGATTCTGACACCTCATATCGGTGGATCAACGCAAGAAGCTCAAGAAAATATTGGTGTTGAAGTCGCTGAAAAGCTTGTGCGTTATTCAGATAACGGGTCAACTCTGACGAGCGTGAACTTCCCAGAGGTCGCACTACCTCCACATCCAAATCATCACCGGCTCTTGCACGTGCATGAGAATCGGCCAGGCGTGCTCTCTGCAATTAACTCAGTTTTTGCCGAGAATCACATCAACATTGGATCTCAGTTCCTACAAACATCCGACAAAATCGGCTATGTCGTTATCGACGTTGACCGAGACTACTCCGATGTGGCGCTCGAAAAACTCTCTGAAATCGAAGGGACAATCCGCTGCCGCGTGCTGTTTTAGAGCTTAAATTAAATCCGACCCTCACGTGGGGTCGGCTTTGAGAGTGACCTAAACAATACCGAGAAAAACCGCGAGAGCTCGATTGACTTGTAGCAGCTCAGCGTCATCGACAGATCCTATCACTTTGCCAATCCGTTTTTTTGACACCGTTTGAACTTTGTCGACCATAATTTGAGATTGCTTAGTAAGACCTGTCGCTTCGCCTGGACCAACTGTAATTCGAAATAATGGCGCCGAATTCAAATCACTTGTGATTGGCAGAACAGTCACTGATGGATGTCCTTCAAAAAAATCTGATTGAACAATAAGCGCAGGCCTCGGCTTACCGTAATCGCCCTGCAGCGTAACCGTGACTAAACAACCGCGTCTCACTGCCAGCCATCCGTATCAGCCACCTTGCCCAACCATTCATTGATATCGTCATCGAGTGGGTCGTCTTTGATTAGAAGCGACTGACGGCGACATTCTTCTAAAAAGTGGGGACTCCTCGTATCAGGAACCCATATTTGAACAGGACGGAGACCTTGCGCCCTTAAGCGATCTCGGTATCGTCCCACGCGCTCAGACACACTCATCAAGCCTAACTCCACCGAATTTCCTCCATAGAATCATATCAGGTGCGTGACATGTAACACCAATCAAAAGAACTCACCATTGGAGTATAGAGCTCGTAAAAAATTTTGATTAAGGGAATCCTAGGTCCCTGAGGAGGCCCTCAGCCTCCCAATCTGTGATCAGGAGATCGTTGGATCCAATTCACCGGCCGAATAACGACTTGCCATCGCTTCAAGACCGATCACTTTGATCTTTGAGGCTTGGCCCGCACAGCCAAATGCTTCATAGCGTGCTTTCACGATATCGCTCATCGCTTTGGTTGCTTCTTTGAAGTATTTCCGCGGATCGAATTCAGCTGGATTATTCGCGAGATAGCGACGAATCGCACCAGTCGATGCTAGGCGCAAATCCGTATCGATATTCACTTTGCGGACACCATACTTAATACCTTCCTGAATCTCCTCGACCGGAACACCATAAGTCTCCGGGATTTCACCACCAAACTCATTGATGATCGCAAGCCAGTCCTGAGGAACAGAACTGGATCCATGCATCACGAGATGAGTATCCGGAATACGTTCGTGGATCGCTTTAATCCGATCAATCGCAAGAATATCTCCGGTTGGTGGACGGGTGAACTTGTACGCACCGTGCGATGTTCCAATAGCAATCGCCAACGCATCAACCTGAGTCGCTTTAACAAAGTCAGCAGCTTCATCAGGATCAGTTAGCATCTGGTCATGCGATAAAGTCCCTTCTGCGCCAACACCATCTTCTTCGCCAGCTTGGCCTGTTTCAAGTGAGCCCAAACAACCGAGTTCACCTTCAACTGAGACACCACAAGCATGCGCGATCCGTGTCGTTAAAGCAGTCACCTCAACGTTATAATCGAAACTCGCGGGCGTTTTTTGATCAGGCATTAGCGAGCCATCCATCATGACCGAAGAAAAGCCCAGTTGAATGGATTGCTGACAGGCATCCGGAGATGCTCCATGGTCCTGATGCATGCACACCGGGATATGAGGGAATTCTTCAATGGCTGCTTCGATCAGGTGACTCAAGAAACGGCTACCCGCATATTTTCTGGCACCTGCAGAGGCTTGTACGATCACAGGCGCATCGACTGCATCTGCGGCTTCCATAATTGCACGCATTTGCTCAAGGTTGTTCACATTGAATGCTGGAACACCGTACCCCTGCTCAGCAGCATGGTCCAGCATTTGGCGCAAACTGATTAATGCCATGAAGACTCCTTATGAATCGTTTCTGGATTTCAACATTTGAACCGCCGGCAGCTCTTTGCCTTCGACAAACTCGAGGAAAGCACCACCGCCAGTTGAGATATAACTAATTTGATCAGAGATTCCAAACTGATCGATCGCTGCCAACGTGTCACCACCGCCTGCAAGACTAAACCCATCACTAGCCGCAATAGCCATCGACAGCGCACGTGTTCCACCTTCAAACTGAGGGAATTCAAACACCCCAACTGGTCCATTCCACAAGATGGTCTTAGCAGATGCCATCATGCCTTGGTAGGAGGCCTGCGTATCTGGGCCAACATCTAGGATCATATCGTCATCAGCAACATCTTCGACGCGTTTCACCGTTGCTGTCGCATCAGCTGAAAACTCAGTCGCAACCACAACGTCGACAGGTAACGGAATATCGACTTTGGACATTAATGCTTTGGCCGTATCGATCAAATCTGCTTCCATTAGTGATTTACCAACAGGAAAGCCGGCTGCTGCTAAGAAGGTGTTGGCAATACCACCACCAACAACGATTTGATCCACTTGGTTTGCAAGTTCTGTTAATACATCAAGCTTGGTCGACACTTTTGAACCGCCGACGATCGCAACAGCTGGGCGCTCTGGATTTGCGAGTGCTTTTCCAAGGGCGTCGAGCTCAGCTGCCATTAATGGGCCCGCTGCGACTTCAGGAGCAAAGCGACCAACACCATGCGTGGATGCCTGCGCGCGGTGAGCTGTTCCGAATGCATCCATTAAATACACATCACACAAGGAAGCCATCTTCTTGGAAAGCACTTCATCATCTTTCTTTTCGCCTTTGAGATAACGAACATTCTCAAGTAGCACCAAATCATCGGTTTGCTCAAAGCCTTCGATCCAGTCTGTAATAAGTGGGACTTGACGACCCAACTTATCAGATAACGTTTTTGCAACGGGCGCCAAACTGAATTCTGGTTCACACGCACCCTCTTCAGGACGACCTAAGTGGCTCATCACAGCGACTTTTGCGCCTTGCGCAAGCAATGCTTGAAGCGTTGGTAATGCAGCGTCAATACGTGCGGTCGATGTTACTTGGCCATCTTTGACTGGAACATTTAAGTCCTGACGAACCAATACACGCTTTCCTTGCACGTTCAAATCAGACATGGTTTTTATCATTTGATTCACTCCCTAGAAATAGACTGCCAATGCAGCAATAAATCGATGACGCGATTGGAGTATCCCCATTCGTTGTCATACCAAAAAAGTAATTTTACAAGTCGCCCATTCACCATTAACTGCGTCGCATCAAAAATCGAGGACGCCGGATGATGGTTGAAATCAATTGAGACGAGAGGGTCTTCATTAACGGCGAATCGTCCGCCTTGAATCTGTGACCATTGATGCATCGCGTCCATAATTTCAGTCTCGGTCACCTCGCGATTGAATTCTACGGTGAGGTCGACACACGACACATTCTGCGTTGGCACCCGCATCGAAAACCCCTGGATTCGGCCCGATAGTTCAGGCATAACCCACTCAAGCGCTTTAATTGCATTTGTACTTGTTGGGATCATTGAGCTATGTGCTGAGCGACCACGACGCGGATCGCGGTGGGCACTATCGATTAACACTTGATCGTTAGTGACAGCATGAATTGTTGTGTAAAAACCGCGCTCGATTTCAACTGAACGCGTCAGACCAGACACTCCCAATGCAAGACAGTTGGTCGTACAACTCGCTGCCGAAATCACTCGATGAGAGTCGTTGAGCTCAAGATGATTCAAGCCAACAACAACCGTCAAATCAACATCAGGGCCTCCAGGAGCGCCGATGAGGACCCGTGGAGCACCAGCGCCGAGATGCGCATCTGCTGATTCGCGGTTGGCGAATCGGCCCGAACTTTCTAATACAACATCGACCGGCGTCTGATGATAGTCGATTGCCGCAGGCGTCATTGATTGCGTAAGCGCGATCGAACGGCCATTCAGCAAGTACCCACCTGTCGGATCCGTTTGGAACAAACGCTCCGAGCGCCCATGAGTGGAATCGTAATGTGTCAGGTGAATCAAGCTCTCGGCATCTGCCGGGTCATTGATCAGAACCGGTTGAATACGATCAAAAAGACCTCGCTCAGCCAGCGCTCGAACAACGCACCGACCGATTCGACCATAACCATTGATTCCGAGTCGCCAAGCCAATTAGAGCGCCTTAGCCTTGCTCACAACATGATCGACCGTGAACCCAAAGTGCTTCATCACATCACCACCAGGTCCAGATTCACCGAAGGTTTGCATCCCAATGACATCGCCCTGGAGCCCGACATATTTGTACCAACCATCAGGATGGCCTGCTTCAATCGCCAAACGCCTCGTACATGCTGCAGGAAGCACTGACTCCCGGAAGGCTTGATCTTGCTGATCAAATCGACTCGTCGATGGCATCGATACGACACGCACTCCACCACCAAGAGCCTCGGCTGCCGCAACCGCCAACTCAACTTCAGAGCCTGTGGCAATTAATATCATCTCGAGAGCTGAGACTTCTTTTTTCAGCACATAACCACCACGTGCAATGTCTGCGACTTGTTGTTCATCACGCGGCTGGTTTGCGAGCCCCTGACGCGACAGTGCAAGTGCGGTCGGCCCCTGATAGCTGACAGCCTCTTTCCATGCCACAAAGGTTTCCGTGGTATCGCATGGACGCCACGTCTCCAAACCTGGAGTCGATCGCAAGCTTGCAAGCTGCTCAATCGGTTGGTGTGTTGGCCCATCTTCACCGAGACCAATCGAATCGTGAGTGAAGACATAGATCACACGTTGCTTCATCAAAGCGGCCATCCGTACCGCATTACGGGCGTACTCCATGAAAATAAGGAAGGTTCCGCCAAAAGGAAGGAACCCGCCATGTAAAGCGACACCGTTCATGAGTGCGCACATGCCGAACTCACGCACACCGTAGTGCATGTAGTTTCCACCTGGGTTGTCTTGACTGTTTGCCTGACATTCTGGCCACACAGTCAGGTTTGAATGCCCCAAATCGGCAGAGCCGCCCAATGTTTCTGGGAAGACCTTAGCGACCACTTCAATTGCATTCTGCGAGGCTTTGCGGGTCGCAAGTTTTGGAGATTCTGCTTGCGTTTGTGCAATCGCTTGATCGAATGTCGACAGCGCATTGTGCGGGAGATCACCTTGATTGCGACGTTCGAACTCAGACGCTAAATCTGGATACTCCTTCTGGTAGCCAGCAAATAACTGGTCCCATTCAGCCTGCGCCTTAGCGCCCTGCTCTTTTGCATTCCATGCTGCTTGAATATCGCTAGGGATCTCAAACGGGCCATAGCTCCAATCCATGGCATCGCGCGTTGCCTGAATTTCCGCATCCCCGAGTGGTGCTCCGTGCGTTTTTTCACTTCCCGCGAGATTGGGCGATCCAAACCCGATAACGGTCCGACAGCAAATCAGCGTTGGACGCGCAGTTTCCTGTCGTGCTGTTTTTAACGCGATCTCTATCTCTGTCGCATCATGTCCGTCAACACCACGAATCACCTGCCAGCCGTAAGACTCAAAACGTCCCGGCGTATCATCACTGAACCAGCCACGGACATCGCCATCAATTGAGATGCCATTGTCATCGTAGAAAACGATCAACTTGCCAAGGCCTAATGTCCCTGCGAGCGAACATGCTTCATGGCTAACTCCTTCCATTAAGCAGCCATCACCCACAAAACAGTAGGTGTGGTGATCAACGATGGGGAACTGATCGCGATTAAATTGAGCTGCAAGGGTTCGCTCAGCAAGCGCCATCCCAACTGCGTTAGCCAAGCCTTGACCCAAAGGCCCTGTTGTTGTCTCGACGCCTTCGGTATAGCCGTACTCTGGATGCCCGGGAGTTCGAGAATGCAATTGTCGGAACGACTTCAAATCATCGATCGTGACGTCGTACCCGGTTAAATGAAGCAATGAATAGATCAACATCGAGCCGTGCCCATTCGACAAAATGAAGCGATCACGGTTGGCCCATTGTGGATTCGCCGGGTTATGACGAAGCACGCCTCGCCAGAGCACCTCAGCGATATCAGCCATGCCCATTGGAGCACCTGGGTGCCCAGAATTGGCTGCTTGCACAGCATCAATACTTAGAAATCGAATCGCGTTGGCGAGCGTCCTGCGGTCAGTCATGTGACGTCCTTTCAAAATCACCGAGAAAAATCCAGAGCATGCATTGTTATGAAACCTGAGAAGAACCACAAGACAGGATTTCACCAATACATTGACATATAAAGATATCTTTATACAATTATGTTTGCTTTTACCGACTCAGGACGCTTGCAATGACCGATTTGACCTATTTCACCTCAGAATCTGTATCTGAAGGCCACCCGGATAAAATGGCTGACCAAATCTCAGATGCGATCCTCGATGCACTCATTACAGACGACAAGCACACGCGCGCTGGCATCGAGACAATGGTCAAAACAGGCTTGGTTATCGTATCGGGTGAAGTCCGCACCAACACCTGGGTGGATATTGAAGACATCATCCGCCAAGTGGTCCTTGATATCGGGTACGACCACTCCTCACTAGGATTTGATGGAAACACCTGTGCCGTTTTGAACGGTATAGGGAAGCAATCACAAGATATCGCGCAAGGTGTGGATGAAACAGAATCTCACGAACAGGGTGCTGGCGACCAAGGGTTGATGTTCGGCTACGCTACAAATGAAACAGACAGTCTGATGCCCGCTCCAATCCATTACTCGCACAACTTGGTTCGTCGCCAAGCCGAAGTTCGTAAAAATGGCGATCTCCCATATCTTCGTCCCGATGCAAAAAGTCAGGTTACATTTGCTTACGATGGCGACACTATCGTTGGGATTGATGCTGTTGTTCTCTCAACACAGCACGATGAAGACGTCTCATTAGAACAGCTTCAGCACGAAGTGAAAGAACACATCATCGCACCGGTATTACCGGAAGCATGGCTAACTGATCAAACGAAATACCACATCAATCCAACGGGGCGCTTCGTTATCGGTGGTCCAGTCGGCGATGCAGGACTTACCGGTCGCAAAATTATTGTCGACACATACGGCGGTATGGCACGTCACGGTGGCGGCGCTTTCTCTGGAAAAGATCCGTCAAAAGTTGACCGTTCAGCTGCTTACGCTGCGCGGTATGTCGCAAAAAACCTTGTTGCCGCCGGCCTTGCTGAGCGCTGTGAAGTCCAAGTCTCCTATGCGATTGGTGTTGCAGAACCAACATCAATCCGAGTCGAAACATTTGGCACATCAAACTATACCAACGCACAATTGGATCAGCTGGTTCGCGCACACTTTGATCTGCGCCCGAGAGCAATCTCAACAATGCTTGATCTCAATCGTCCGATTTACCGCCCAACGGCCGCCTATGGGCACTTTGGACGAAATGATTTGGATTTAACCTGGGAGCGCACTGATCGCGCAGACGCATTAACTCAAGCAGCCGCAAAACTGTAATCGAAACGAGGCACCATCATGAGCGCATTACCGACTGACGTATTAAACGGCGACTACAAAATTAAAGATCTGTCATTGGCGGATTGGGGCCGTAAAGAAATTCGCTTGGCTGAAAGCGAAATGCCTGCACTGATGCAACTTCGCGAGAAGTATGCAGCTGAACAGCCGCTGAAAAATGCAAAGATCATTGGCTGTATCCACATGACTGTGCAAACCGCCGTCTTGATTGAAACGCTCGTTGCTCTTGGAGCAGAGGTGCGCTGGAGCTCATGCAACATCTTCTCAACACAAGACGAAGCTGCTGCCGCCATGGTTGCTGCCGGAATTCCTGTCTATGCATGGAAAGGCCAAACCAACGAAGAAGGTGAATGGTGTGTTGAGCAGACCATTTTGAAAGATGGCAAGCCATGGGACGCCAACATGCTTCTCGACGATGGCGGCGATTTGACTGCAATGGTTCACGAAAAGTATCCAGAAATGCTCGCTCACATTCACGGTGTCACTGAAGAAACAACAACGGGTGTCCACCGCCTGGTTGAGATGTTGAACAACGGTGAGCTCAAAATTCCAGCGATCAATGTTAATGATGCAGTAACCAAATCGAAGAATGACAATAAATACGGCTGTCGCCACTCGCTCAATGATGCGATTAAGCGCGGTACAGACATGTTGATGTCAGGTAAGCGTGCATTGGTCATCGGTTACGGTGATGTTGGCAAAGGCTCTGCTCAAAGTCTGCGCCAAGAAGGCATGATTGTTCGTGTCACTGAATCTGATCCAATCTGTGCCATGCAAGCATGTATGGATGGATTTGAGGTTGTCAGCGCATACACAAATGGCCTCAAAACGAACAAAGTCGAAGACATCAATACACGTCTTCTTGAAGACACCGATCTTCTCGTGACAACGACCGGCAATATCGATGTCTGTGACAGTGCAATGCTTCAGTGTCTTAAGAAGGGAACCATTGTGTGTAACATTGGCCACTTTGATAACGAAATCGATACTGCGTATATGCGTAAAAACTGGCGCTGGGAAGAAGTAAAGCCACAAGTGCATCAAGTCTTCCGTTCGAATGCGAACGACGATTACTTGTTGCTTCTTGCCGAAGGCCGTCTCGTCAATCTTGGCAACGCGACTGGTCACCCTTCACGCATCATGGACGGTTCATTTGCAAACCAAGTCCTCGCTCAGATCGAAATGTATCAGCGTGGTTTCGCAAACCTTCCTGAAGCAGAAAAGGTAAACAATATTCAGATTGAAGTATTGCCAAAGCGTCTTGATGAAGAAGTCGCGCGTTGCATGGTTGAAGGGTTCGGTGGTGTCATCACCAAGCTAACAGAAGATCAGGCGAAGTATATTGGCGTCTCAGTCGACGGCCCATTCAAGCCAGAGACCTACAAGTACTAACAATGCGAATACCTCGTCTGTATACGGAGACTGTTGGTCAAGTAACAGACGAGGTCGTTCTATCTGAACGCAATCATCACTACCTCTCGCGCGTTTTGCGTGCAAAAACAGAACAAACGATTGAGCTGTTTGACGGTAATGGGCGTACGTGCCAAGCAACCATCAAAGACATCAGCAAACGCGAAACGACTGCCCAGATTCTGACTATTTCAGACACTCCAGATCGCCGCCTGCCAGTGACGCTCGCCATTGCACTGATTAAATCAGACCGTTTTGACTGGGCACTACAGAAAGCAACTGAGCTCGGTGTGACTGCAATTCAGCCGATCATCACTCAATTCACGGATTCGCCACCGAAAGCTGATCGACTCGAGAAAAAATGGAATCACTGGCACGAGATTCTGGTAAGTGCATGCGAGCAATCTGAAAATAACTGGCTCCCTATTCTCAATAAACCAATATCGCTTCATGAACTCTCGCTGGACGAACAATCGGTATTTGCACACCCGTCCAGCGAAACGACTCAAATCGATCCCTTGCAAAAGACACTCCTTTTGATCGGCCCAGAAGGCGGCTTCAGTGAGGCAGAAGTCGATTCTCTCCAAAAAAAGCAGGTGAAACCGATGTCACTTGGCCCCAGAATACTGAGAACAGAGACCGCAGCGATTGTTGGCCTCACCTTACTTGGACAGCAGTACGGTCAATACTAGGAAGGACTCGTGGGAACACAGACAAAGCGCATTGGATTTTGGATGGATCCAATCGAGAACATTAAGCCATACAAAGACACGAGCTTCGCTTTGATGCTTGCGGCACAAGAGCTTGGGCATGAGATTGTGTATCTCCCCAAGAATGGCCTATCGCTACATCACGGCGAGGCAAAGGCCATCATGCAAGTGATCCAGGTCACCGATGGAGTGAAGGATAATTTTGCCACCCTGGGCGATCCCGCTCAGGAGCCGCTAACCAGCTTGGATGCCATCTTAATCCGCGTGGACCCACCGTTTGACAGCGAATATTTATACGGTACTCACATTCTGGAACGAGCGAAAAAGCAGGGCGTTAACGTAGTAAATGACCCGCAAGCAATTCGCGACTGTAACGAGAAGTTATTTGCCACAGAATTCAGTGCGCTGATGCCGAAGACGATCGTCTCATCAAAACACGACGATATTCGCGCATTCCAAAAGACTCAGGGCGATGTCATTCTCAAACCCCTCGACGGAATGGGTGGTTCTGGAATCTTTAGAATCACAGCCGACGGTTTAAATTTAGGGGCTGTGTTAGAGACTCTTTCACCACAAGAATCTCGCCTCGTCATGGCGCAAGAATACCGCCCAGAAATCGTCGACGGCGACCGACGCGTCCTGGTACTTCACGGAAAACCGATCTCGCATGTTCTGGCAAGAATCCCATCTCAGGGAGAAACGCGCGGGAATTTAGCAGCCGGTGGACGTGGCGTAGCGATGCCGATATCAGAACGAGAACGAGAGATCGCCGAGACTGTCGGCCCAACTCTTTCAGAGCGAGGTCTTTTATTTGTTGGACTCGACGTCATCGGTGGTCATCTGACAGAAATCAATGTGACAAGCCCAACCTGTGTTCGAGAAATTGATGCGCAAGCGGGAACCACGATCGGACAAGACTTTTTCCAAGCACTTTTTAATGAGTGAGATACACTAATAGGCCGAGGCATTAAAGAGATCTAATCCATGAAAAAAGATTCCGAACAAACGCTGTTTAACGGTCAATTTTTGGTATCAATGCCCGACTTGAAAGATGGAGTATTCGACTCATCGCTAGTTCTGATGTGTGAGCATGGAGAAAGCGGTGCGATGGGCTTTATCGTAAACAAACCAACTGAATTTTCCGTTCAAGAAATTTTTGAACAATTGGGCCTCGAGGCAGCCGACACTCTCGATGCCGATGTGCCTGTCATGACGGGTGGACCGGTTGAACCGCAGCGTGGATTTTTATTGTCAAATCATCCAATTACTGACGATGTGGTCGAGGTCCTTGATGGACTGTACCTTGCATCAAGCCCAGATGTTCTTCCTCTCGCAGTCAATGCTCTCAACCAAGGTGATGCAATTTTCATTTTGGGATATTCCGGATGGTCTGAAGGCCAGCTTGAATCTGAAATGGCAGCCAATACTTGGATTAACGTGCCTTGGGATGCCGATGTTATCTTCCAAATTCCCACCGCCGACAGGCAGCGAGCTGCACTTGCACAGCTCGGCATCGATCCAATCCAGCTGTCACAGGGTGCAGGCCACGCCTAATGCCTCTGGCACTTGGATTTGACTATGGGCTCACGCGTATCGGTGTCGCAACCGGTCAAACCCTGACACAAACTGCGAGCCCGCTGACAGCTATTTTAGCCAAAGACGGCATCCCGCAATGGGAGCAGATCGAACGACTACTCAAAGAATGGAAACCAGACGTCGTGGTGGTTGGCATACCACTGCATGACGATGGATCGATGAGCGATATGGCAAATCGCGCAAAGAAATTTGGGCAACGCATCCATGGACGATTCGGTATCCAAGTCCAATTTGTCGACGAATACCTCAGCACACGCGAAGCACGCGAACATTTGAAGTTCAAAGGCAAAGCCAGCGACCAAGATGGTAAGCTAGATGCGACAGCTGCCAGCGTCATCCTCGAACGTTGGCTTGGAGAACAGCATGCGTGAGATTCGATCTCAAAAAGCGACAGACAATGCGCTTCAAAGTTTGATCACCAAAGTACGCTCCGCGTATCCCAATGGCGCCCCCCTCGTCATTGGTATCCATACAGGTGGCGCTTGGGTCGCCTCGCGTTTGTGCGAGGAATTAAACTGGGGTCCTCCAGCAACACTCGATATTTCCCTTTACCGTGATGACTTCGAGACCAGCGGACTCAAGCGCTCCGGAACCACCGACGGCATGCCGTCTCAATTAAACGGTGAGCAGATTTTGTTAATTGATGATGTGCTGTACACAGGCAGAACGATCCGCGCTGCAATCAATGTGCTATTCGACTATGGGCGCCCTGGAGCAATACATTTGGGAATTTTATTCGATCGCGGTGGCCGCGAATTACCCATCGAACCAACTTTCCTTGGAGAATCTCTTGGCGAAGAAGGGGTTGGACGGTGTAAACTATCCGGACCTGAGCCATTAGTGCTCATGACCCCGGACTCGGAATAAGGAACGCCATGCACGGTCCAGCTGCGCTCCAGCTCACACCAGACGGACGATTGAAACATCTCCTGACGACCGAAGGCCTTCCAAAATCCCTCATTACTGAACTTCTCGATACCGCCGAAACGTTCCTCTCATCACAGGGGCAACCAGTTAAAAAAGTACCGCTTCTTCGCGGAAAGACTGTCGTTAACTTGTTCTTTGAGAATTCCACAAGAACGCGCACAACCTTCGATATCGCTGCACATCGACTCAGCGCTGATGTTGTGAATCTTGATATCAGAACAAGCTCAGCTTCTAAAGGCGAGACGCTGTTCGACACGCTTAAAAACTTGGAAGCAATGCAGGCTGATTTGTTTGTCGTTCGGCACAGTGCCGGTGGGGCGCCGTTTTTTATCGCCAATCGCGTCACGCCAGACATCGCAGTGATCAATGCAGGCGATGGAACCCACGCGCATCCAACGCAAGCACTGCTCGATTTAATGACGATTCGAAAGCACCGAGGTGATCCGGCCAACCTCTCTGTCGCAATCGTTGGCGATCTAAAGCATTCGCGGGTCGCACGCTCGCTCATCCATGGACTGCGCGGCATGGGCTGTGCCGATATTCGAGCCATCGGACCTGGAACACTACTTCCATCGGATCTAGGTCACCTGGGTGTAAACACCTTCCACAACATCGAAGACGGCTTGAGCGGCGTTGATGTTGTGGTTTTACTCCGACTTCAAAAAGAGCGGATGACAAGCGCATTGTTACCCAGTGAACGCGAGTTCTTTAACCTGTATGGGATGACTGAATCACGCTTAAAACTTGCCAAAGATGATGCAATTGTAATGCACCCGGGGCCAATCAACCGAGGCGTTGAAATTGCCAACGAGGTCGCCGACGGACCTCAAGCAGTGATCCTCGACCAAGTGACCAATGGCATCGCTGTTCGTATGGCGGTGATGGCAATGACACTATCAACACAGCAGGGCGGTCACTCATGAGTGTGATCATTAGTAACGTGCAAATTATCTCACCGGGCAGCCCGTTACACGGTTCGACATCGGTCGGTATTGATCAAGGTGTATTCGTTGACCCAAAAACGCTGACCGGTGCGACAGAGACCGATGGTCAATCCGCTTTGCTGGCGCCAGGACTGATTGATTTTAGAGTCAATCTGCGCGAACCGGGGCTCGAGCACAAAGGCACTATTGCATCAGAAACACGCGCAGCAATTGCTGGCGGAATCACGTCAGTTGTCGCAACGCCAACTACTGACCCAGTCGTCGATTCGCCAGCTGATGTGCGGCTTGTTTTGGAGCGTGCGAAAGCGTCAGGGCACTGTCGAGTTTTTCCAACCGCAATGCTGACCCAAGGTGGCCAAGGCAATCACCTATCTGAAATGGCAGCACTCGTCGATGCAGGATGTGTTGCCTTAGCCCAAGGTAATCGCCCCTTTGGTTCACGAAAAATTCAGTTTAATGCGCTGAAATATGCCCAAAGTCTCGGCATTCGCGTAATCTTAGACTCTGAATCACGAGACTTCTCCGGCGGTTGTGCGCACGCGGGACAAATCGGGACTGGACTTGGGCTTCCGCTGAATTCACCGCTCTCTGAAACACTTGGACTGGGTGCTGATCTTGATCTTGTTGAGGCAACTGGAGCCTCTGTCCATTTTTCTCGTATCACCACCAAAAAATCGGTTGATCGAATACGAAGGGCAAAAGCAAATGGCTTGGACATCAGTTGCGACGTAACACTTGCACATCTTCTCTATTCGGACAACGCAATCATTAATCTCGATCCGAACTTTCACTTAGAACGACCGCTGCGGACCGAGGAAGATCGACTTGCGCTTCTCGCCGGGATTAAAGATGGCACGATTGATCTCATTGTTTCAGATCACGCACCACATGAAACAGGGGCCAAGCTCGCTCCATTTCCGGAAACAGAACAAGGGATGAGTCTAATCGAAGCAACAGTTCAACTGTTGCTGACCCTCGATCAGAAAAATGAATTAGCTTTTGAGACCGCATTGGCAGCGATGACCACTCAACCTGCCAAACTCATCAACCGCAGTGATCTCGGCACTATCCAATACGGCCATCCCGCAGATTGCTTCCTCTTGGATCCATCAGCCACCACCTATTATGATCAGGATACGTGGCTTAGCATGGGTACCAATAGCCCAATCTACGGCCAGTCTTTAAAAGGACAGGTCGTCAGCGCTTGGATCAGCGGAACACCAGTTTAAGCCAACAATGGACCGAGCTGCCGAACTCAAAAACAACCTATCAGTAATCGAAGCTTCAATTAGACAGGCTGAATCGTTATCCGGTCGCGACCAAACATCGGTCAAACTACTTGCAGTTTCAAAAACCAAACCCGCTTCGGATATCAAATACCTCTATGACAGAGGCCAGCGCTCGTTTGGTGAAAATTATGTCCAAGAAGCTGTCGAAAAAATTCATTCACTCAGCGAGCTCGATATTGACTGGCACTATATTGGTCATATCCAAAGTAACAAGACAAAGCTTATCGCAACAGAATTTGACTGGGTGCACACAGTCGATCGGGCCAAAATTGCAACTCGCCTCAATGCGTCGAGAACAGGTCAGCCCCTGAATATCCTGATTCAGGTGAATGTTGACGATGCAGAGAGTAAGTCAGGTATTGCGCCGAACGAGCTAAAAGCGCTCGCTGAGGCCATTTGGGCGCTTCCTAACCTTCGTCTCCGAGGGCTCATGTCGATACCAGATCCGGTCAGCGAGAGCGATCTTCGATCTGCTCATCGAACGCTGAAGCTCCTGTTCGATGAAGTGAAAAGTGCCCATCCTTCACCTGCTATTTTTGATACGCTGTCGATGGGAATGACCAATGATTTAGACCTCGCCATTGCCGAAGGAAGTACGATGGTCAGGATAGGCACGGCACTTTTTGGAGCACGCGCTAAAAAGGATACGCAATGAAGCACATTATTGGATTTATTGGTGGTGGTAATATGGCTCAAGCCGTTATTGCCGGACTTCTCAAAAGTGGCCGTGCAGCACACGAAATCTTAGTATCCGACCCAAATCCTGATTGCCGAACTGCACTTCAACACATGGGAATTCAAGCGTTCCAAGAAAGCGAGTCTGTCATGGCAAAGGCGGATTTTATTGTGCTGGCTGTAAAACCTCAGATGATGGGCACAGTTCTCACCACGCTCACTGGGTTACTCCGCGATTCACAGGTCATTATCTCGATTGCTGCAGGAATTACGATTAACGGGATTCGGCATCAACTCAACGAAGCGCAGAATCCGATTGTACGGGTGATGCCGAATACTCCAGCACTCATTGGTCAAGGCATGTCAGCGATGACATCTGATTCGATATTAAACGATTCAATTAAAGATGCGGTGCAATCAATTTTCGAATCCTGTGGTCGTGCTCTCTGGGTCCCATCAGAAGAGGCGATCGACGCTGTCACCGCAGTCTCAGGGTCTGGGCCCGCGTATTTCTTTTTGATGATCGAAAATCTCATCAACTCCGGAATTCGATTGGGTCTCACTCCGGATGTTGCACGCGAACTTGTTATTCAGACTGCCAAAGGCGCCGCTGGCATGGTTGAACTATCTGATGTTGGACCTGACGTATTGCGCCAGCGGGTGACGTCGCCGGGAGGAACAACTCAAGCAGCCCTCGAGGTATTTCAAGAAGGCGATTTTGCAGATCTTCTCGACCGCGCCTTAATTGCAGCTCGCGATCGTGCCGGTGAGCTATCCAAAGACGCCTCCTAAAAAGTGCGATAGGCTTACGATTCAAGAAAGGGAATCCTATGGAAGCAAATCTGATTTTTTACGTTCTCAATACCGCAATCTCAGTCATTGTTGCGTTGGTCAGTCTTCGCTTTTTATTGCAATTGGCTCAGGCCAATTTTTACAACCCAATTTCACAAGGAGTGAATCGGTTTACAGCACCCCTTACACGTATTTTTTCGGGGCTACCAACGGTTGGTGCGGTAAACACAGGAGTATTAGTCGCAGCCATTGCCATCCAAGCGATCGGCGCAAGTGTTTGCATGATACTGCTGGGTGGGATGCCTGGAGTTTTGCAGATTATTATTTGGTCATTCCTATCTGTATTCGGTGTAATTCTTAATCTCGTTTTCTACGCCTTACTTGGCATGATTATCCTATCCTGGTTAGCTCCCAATGCATCGCACCCCGGGGCAGAGCTTTTGAATCAATTATCAGAGCCTTTCCTCGCGCCGTTTCGGAGATTTATGCCTGACCTCGGGGGACTTGATCTGTCACCCATCATTTTATTTATCGTGATCAATTTGCTCGAGGCAATCGTGATTCGAGGTCCCGCACGTTCAATGGGAATGTCGTCGACCGTTGCTCAATTCTTCGTCGGAATTAGCTGATGTCCTCATCGGTCGGGATTGTTACTCCCGAACTCATACCATTTGAAACGCCACTTGAACTCGAACGCGGTGAGCATCTACCGCGGTACGACCTCATGGTCGAGACCTACGGCGCGCTTAATGCAAATAAATCCAATGCCGTCCTTGTGTGTCATGCACTCAGTGGTGATCACCATGCTGCTGGATATTATGAGTCAACGTCGAATAAACCAGGTTGGTGGAATCACTATATTGGTCCTGACAAACCAATCGACACCAATCGATTTTTCGTTGTCAGTCTGAATAATTTAGGCGGATGCGCTGGCTCGACAGGTCCGCTATCGATGAATCCAGAGACTGGAGAAGCCTACGGCCCTGACTTTCCAGAAGTGACGGTGCTCGATTGGGTGCATTCTCAAGCGAGACTTGCTGATTATTTCGGCATCAATCAGTTTGCGGCTGTTGTCGGTGGTTCGCTCGGCGGCATGCAGGCATTGCAATGGGCAATCACCTACCCAAACCGTCTTGGAGCAGCTGCAATTATCGCGGCCGCACCAAGACTGACGGCACAAAACATCGCCTTCAACGAAGTGGCCCGCCAAGCGATTATGCGCGACCCCAATTTCTTCGATGGAAACTACGCCGATCACGACGTAATTCCGGCATCTGGTGTTGGGTTAGCACGAATGGTCGGACACATCACTTACCTGTCTGATGTGGCCATGGGCGAAAAATTTGGTCGTAGTTTACCCAGAGCAGATCGTGACGCTGAAGGCGTGAACTTCGCAGTTGAACAATACTTGCGATACCAGGGGGAGCAATTCAGCGGACGGTTTGATGCCAATACCTACATATTAATGACACGCGCTCTCGACTATTTTGATCCAACTCAGAATGAGTCCATTCCTCTTGCGAACGTGTTACAAAGCACACTTTGTAAATTCCTTGTTCTATCGTTCACAACCGATTGGCGTTTCTCCCCTTCTCGATCTGAAGAGATTGTTGATGCATTGATTCAAGCAGGTAAGCCTGTCAGTTACGCTCGGCTAGAATCTCAGCACGGACATGATGCGTTCCTTATTCCCGATCAAACTTATGAGCGAATATTCAAAGCATTTATGGATCGAGTACATGAAGAACTGGAGGGTGATCGATGATCTCACATTCCCACCAGATTCCAGACTGGATTACCCATCGCTCGCGCGTCTTAGATCTTGGTTGTGGCGATGGCCGACTCTTAGCACAGCTGGTAAAAACACATGCCGTTGATGCACTCGGTCTGGAACTTGATCCTGAAAAAATTGCACTCTGTCTTGATCAAGGATTGAGCGTAGTTCAACAGGATTTGAACCAAGGCTTATCTAATTTTAATGATCACCAATTCGATACAGTGATCATGACCCAAACACTGCAGGCCATTCGGAGACCAGACAGAGCACTCTCTGAAATGTTACGCGTTGGCCGTGAAGCCATTGTCACTTTTCCGAACTTCGCATACATCAGAAACCGCTTTCAGTTGGGTCTCGCAGGGCATATGCCGGTCAATCCTCAGCTACCAAATCCTTGGTACGACACCCCAAATATCCACCTTTCGACGTTTCGAGATTTTGAAGAGCTATGTCAAAGCCTTTCGATACGGATATTAGATAAAGACACATCCAATCTTTCAGGAAAACGGACTTGGCTTGGGAGGGTTTGGCCCAATCTCTTTGGGGAAGTTGCTGTTTATCGCCTCACCAAGGAGTCTTGATGCGACACATTATCTTTGCCCTATTCGTTTTTTGGACCTATAGCACTCAAGCAACTGAGATCGTTCGAGATCAAGGATTTGAAGTTCAAGTCCAACCGTTCCCATCAACGTTTTTAACCCAAGACGTGGCTAGCACATATGGTTTTGAGCGGAGTCGTCGACAGGCATTGTTAAATGTTGTGGTTTTAAAGATACAGACCGATGGTCAAGCGCGCGGAGCAATTCCGGCGACCGTCAGTGGATTCTCGAAAAATCTACTTGGGCAAACCCAAACCTTAACGTTCAAAGAGATCGATGAAGGGGAAGGTGCGATCTACTATCTTGCACCTGTCCGAGTGACCAGCGAAGAAGAAATCCAAGTGAATTTGGAAGTCGTTCCACAGAACGCACGCGCTATTGACGTCAACTTTAAGCATCGTGTGTATGTGGACTGATCGACGACTGGTGCTCGCAAGCGGCAACCAAGGAAAGCTGCGGGAGTTTTCCAAGCTATTTGATGATTTTGGAACCCAGGTCATTCCACAGTCTGAGTTCGGAATCGATTCAGCCGAAGAAACAGGGCTCAGCTTCATCGAAAACGCATTACTCAAAGCACGGCACGCATCTGCAGCATCACAATATCCGGCATTGGCGGATGACTCGGGCCTGGTGATTCCTGCGCTCAATGGGGCACCCGGTTTATATTCCGCACGTTATGCCGGCGCCGATGCAACGGATCAAGATAATCTTAGTTTTCTATTGGAGACGATGCAGGATCTGTCTGGGTCCGAACGTCGTGGGCACTATATCTGTGCACTTGCATTGGTCAGACATTCAACAGATCCAGATCCTCTTGTCGTCATTGGCCGTTGGCATGGAACGATCCTCAATGTGCCGCAAGGAGCAGGAGGGTTTGGCTATGACCCAATTTTTCTCCCCGATGGACTCGAGCAAACCGCAGCGGAATTAGACTCTGAGACAAAAAATAGACTCAGTCATCGCGGTCTCGCGGTCATTGAATTGCGATCACTCCTCACTTGAGTCACATTTCTCGCGCACTCTATATCCATATTCCGTGGTGTATCAGGAAATGCCCATATTGCGATTTCAATAGCCACGAACAGGCGAATCCTGACTTCAAAAGTTATGGCCAACATCTAGTGCGCGACCTAGATGCTGACCTAGAACGGTATGGAGAAGTCCCTTTTGTTTCTCTATTTTTTGGCGGCGGAACCCCGAGCCTGATTCCGCCGAAATATTTGGAACCACTATTTTCCCGTTTAACAGAACGACAACTAATTTCACAGCAGACTGAAATCACACTCGAGGCGAACCCGGGAACATTAGATTTAGATCATCTTCGTGGTTACTTTGAGTTAGGGATCAATCGATTATCAATTGGCGTACAGAGCTTTGACGAGGGAGTACTCAAGGCGCTCGGTCGAATCCATGATCCAGCGCAAGCCATCGCAATGATTGAACACGCTCAACAAATTGGGTTCAACCGATTAAACATTGACCTCATGCATGGAACGCCATGTCAAACTGAAGCCATTGCAAAACAGGATTTGATGGTTGTCCGTGACTTAGGCATTACACATCTTTCCTGGTACCAGCTCACCATAGAGCCAAATACAGCGTTTTATTCAAAACCGCCGGTGCTCCCTGCCGAAGAAGTGCTCGAGGAGACTGAAGATCTTGGCAGTCGATTGATCGAAGAGATGGGACTGGAGCACTACGAAGTCTCTGCGTTTGCGACGCCCGGACAGGAAGCGCGTCATAACCTAAATTATTGGGAATTTGGCGATTATCTTGGAATTGGTGCTGGGGCACATGGAAAAATTTCAACAGAGCGAGGCGTTGTCCGCACTCAGCGCACGCGTCAACCAACTAATTATCTTGCCCGCAATACGTTTCATGCCACCGAGCAGCCTCTCGGTGAGACGATTATCGGAGCAGAATGCTTGATGAATGGGTTGCGCTTAAAATCAGGGATGTCATACCCCTGCTTTGAAGAGCGAACAGGGCTGTCTGCAAACGATTTTCGAGCAGCATTTCTTGGACCAGCAGACGCTTTAGAGCTTCTCGAACCTGATCGTTTTCAGGCATCTGAATTAGGATGGCGTCACTTAAATCGCGTATTAGAGATGCTGATCTGAAGCCTTCCGTTCATAGACCAAATCAAACACCTCATGACCTAAACGCTCCCCTCGCGTCTCAAATTTTGTCACGGGACGGCGCTCAGGTCTCGGTACAAAACTCCCATCATCTGACGTGTTATGCCATGCCGCACTTTGACTGAATAGCTCGAGCATCCACTCTGCATACGGGGCCCAATCTGTCGCCAAATGGCAAAATCCACCTAATTTGACTCGATGTGCCAATAAGTTAATAAAGTTTGGCTGAATCAACCGTCGCTTATGATGGCGCTTTTTATGCCAGGGATCAGGAAAGTAAATTTGAACCCCTTCTAACGATTGCGCTCCGAGACCATCGGCCAGAACTTCAACTGCATCTTCACAAATGACTCGAAGATTTTTTACGCCTGCTTTCTTGGCCTCATTCATCAGTCGCCCAACGCCCGGCTTATGCACCTCGACCCCGATAAAATCCCGGTCGGGCTCATTCAATGCTTGATGCAGTAGCGAATCGCCCATCCCAAAGCCAATCTCAAAGACAACCGGTGCAGTGCGACCGAATGCGCCCTCCAAATCGAGCCGATGGTGGTTACACACCAAGCCGTACTCGTTCCAAAGAGTTTGATAGGCTTTATCTTGAGCATCTGTCATCCGTCCTGCGCGTAAGACGAAGCTCCGGATAGTGCGCTTTTTCTCATCAGCGATCATTCGATCAACCCGGATTCTGGACTTGATGCGTCCGCATAACGCTTACGGGGCATTCGACCAGCCTCAAAGGCCAGACGCCCACTGTCGATCGCAAGCCTCATCGCATGCGCCATTTTGATTGGGTCTTTCGCTTCAGCAATTGCAGTATTCATCAATACGCCCTCACAGCCCAATTCCATTGCAACGGTCGCATCCGATGCTGTACCAACGCCTGCATCCACAATGACTGGCACTTTGAGGTTATCGAGAATCTCACGGATGTTGTAAGGATTTTGAAGACCAAGCCCTGACCCAATGGGGGCACCAAGAGGCATCACAGCTACACAACCAATGGCCTCCAGCTCTAACGCAATCAATGGATCATCCGAGGTATACACCATGACCTCAAATCCATCATCAACCAACGTCCGAGCCGCGCTCAACGTCTCGACAACATCGGGGTACAACGTCCGTGACTTTGAAATCACCTCAAGCTTAACCAATCGATGTCCATCCAACAGTTCGCGCGCCAAGCGGCAAGTTCTGACAGCATCGTCCGCGGTATGACAACCTGCTGTGTTTGGTAACAGCGTGTAACGGTCTGGCGAAATAACATCCAACAGATTCGGCTCATTTGGATTTTGCCCTAAGTTCGTGCGACGCACGGCCATCGTCACGACATCAGCACCGCTCGCCTCAATTGCCAGACCAGTTTCCTCGAGGTCCTTATATTTCCCAGTGCCGACGAGTAGTCGTGATTTCAATGTGAATGAACCGACTTGAATTGTGTTGGTCACTTAACCTCCTCCAATGGCGTGCACAATCTCAAGCACATCGCCATCCTCTAGCATGACTTTGGAAAACTGCGATTTAGGGACAATATCGCCGTTTCGTTCAACTGCAATCCGACGGCCTAACAGCGATTTATCAGTCAAATAGGCCTCAAGACTTTGAGGCTCAATCTGTTCTGTCTCACCGTTCACCGATATTTGCATGCAAATTCCTTTCATAAAAAAGGCCGCTAAAGCGGCCTTTTGAAGATCACGAACTTGCCTAACTAAGCAACAAGCGCAGTCTTCACCTTTTTCATCGCATTCTTCTCAAGCTGCCGAATGCGCTCCGCAGAGACATTATACTTGCCTGCAAGCTCATGCAGAGTCGCTTTTTGATCTGAAAGCCAACGGCTCGCTAAAATATCTTTACTGCGATCATCTAAATCGGACAGCGCAGAGTACAAGCGATCTGTGGAATCCTGCGTCCAATCGCGTTTTTCAAGAATCTGCGCTGGGTCCGCATCCGATGCCTCGAGATAATGCGCAGGTGCCATTGATAGATCATCGTCATCATCAGAGTATCCATCAAATGCCATATCTTGAGCCGCCAATCGGCCCTCCATCTGACGGACAACATCCTCGTTAACGCCAAGATCATTGGCGACACTTTTGACTTCTTCAGCAGTGAACCACGCTAGTTTCTTCTTTGCACTTCGCAGATTGAAGAACATTTTGCGCTGCGCTTTGGTCGTCGCAACTTTAACGATGCGCCAGTTCCGCAGAATGTACTCATGCATTTCTGCCTTGATCCAATGCACAGCGAAAGACACCAGTCGCACGCCCATTTCAGGATTGAAGCGCTTCACAGCCTTCATGAGACCCACGTTCCCTTCCTGAATCAGATCCGCCTGTGGTAGGCCGTAACCTGAATAGCTTCGCGCAATGTGCACGACGAACCGTAAATGTGACATGACCAATGACCGAGCGGCGTCGAGATCATCGTCGTAATACAACTTATCAGCGAGTTCTTTTTCTTCCTCTGCGGTCAAAATTGGTATTTGACTGACTGCCGATACATAGGCCTCAATCTTACCGCCGGGAAGGAGAACCTCTACGGGTAAATTCGATTTATTCGGCATAAAACACCTCGTTTCAGCTAGCTCCTGCATATGTGACCTTGCCGACCTCCCTGTTTAGCCTTTCGTAGTATGTAGTATATAGACACTGTTACTCTATTTTAGTTCCAATGCGCCAAAAATGAAGCGCGATTCACGCCGTTTTTTCATCAATGAAGGGCGTTTAATCGGCGACTCACAGCGCGCTCTGCACCAATCCAACTGGCCAATACTGCAATCGATGCGACACCGATCAGTATTCTACCGTCCATGGGAAGATGTTCGAGTCTCGAATCGAGCGCTTGTAGGTTCGACGCGAGGGTCGTCGACAATACCTCATTTAGTAGTGTGATCACAAGGCATGCAATTGCACCAGCCAAAATACCCAATAGCGTTGCCCGGTATAAATAAGGACGTCGAATAAAGCGCCGAGACGCGCCAAGCAGGGTGTACAGCTCGATCCGCTTTCGATCATCAACAACATCAGCAGCGGCAACCAAAAAAACAGCCATCAAGACGCCAATGACAGTCAACGCTGACAAACCAATTCCAAGAAACCCAAGCGTTTCAACTAATGAAGCATACTGAATGCGAGTCGAAGGATAGTATCTAAGTGAGAGCACTCGCTTATCCGACGACAGCGTGTCGATAATTTGTCTCTCTCTTAACTCAACACCCTGAAACGAAAATTTGATTCGTAATGCATCCGGTAGCGGATTGTTGGCTTTTAACTCGGCCATCGGTGCCAAACCATCTTGGGCACTTAATCGTTCAAGCGCCTCGCTTCGGGGAATGAATTGGATTCGATCAAGCTCTGACATGTCCTCAAGTGTTCGCTCCAAATCAATTCGAGCCTCAACGTCCAACTCTTTTTCAAGAAAGACAATCGCTTCACTCTGTACAGCGTCTTCAGGTACTAAAGAGGCCATTCCAATCCATATCTGAGCGAGCCATCCAGGAATTGCCAACAAAATACCGAGGAGACAAACCAAGACAATGAACTGTAAAAGACGATCAGACGTTCGCTTCCACGCGTCATGAGCCGCTCGCTGATGATCGAGGAACCAACGATTCATCGAGTGCCTCCCATGCCATCAGACACTAAACGCCCCTCCTCAATCACCAAATGACGGAAGGGTAACGACTCAACGACTGATCGCTCGTGAGTGGCCACCAAAATCGTCACGCCCAACTGCTGAAATTGGGTAAACATACGCATTACCCGAGCTGAGAGCTCAGGATCTAAGTTCCCTGTTGGCTCATCAGCAACCAATAATGCAGGACGATGCACAATGGCGCGCGCGATTCCCACGCGTTGCTGTTGCCCCCCTGACAATACTCGAGGGCTGGCATTAGCTTGATCAGATAGATCAACGCGAGACAGCGCCGCTTTTACTCGTTTGGGTATATCTGACTCACTAAAACCAGAAATTCGAAGTGGCAGGGCAACGTTGTCATACACCGACAAATCATCTTCTAAATTCGGATCTTGGAAGACAACGCCAACACGACGACGATATCGAGCCAATTTTTCGCCAGACAGCGTCGCGAGATCCGTTCCCGCCACCCGAACTGAACCGGAGGAGGCTGTTTCTAGGCCAAGAATTAATCGTAACAGCGTCGATTTGCCCGCCCCCGAATGTCCAGTAAGGAAGGCCATTTCTCCTGGAGCGAGTCGAAAATCAACATCTGAAAGCGCTCTGCGTTGCCCCTCGTAAACTTTGGCTACGCTATCGAATTCAATCACTCAGACGCCTCAGCAAATATTGCATCCACAAATGCATTGGCATCGAATGCACGCAGGTCTTCTGCTTTTTCGCCGAGGCCGACATAGCGGATCGGCAGTCCAAATTCACGCGCTAATGCAAATACGATTCCACCTTTTGCAGTCCCGTCCAGCTTTGTCAGCACCAAACCTGTGGGCTGTATTGCTTTTGCAAACTCACGCGCCTGACTGATCGCGTTTTGACCAGTGCCTGCATCCAGAACCAACAACACTTCATGCGGTGCACCGATTTCAAGTTTGCCGAGGACACGACCGATCTTTTCGAGCTCATTCATCAAATTCGCTTTGTTTTGAAGGCGTCCTGCGGTGTCAGCCAACACAATATCGGTTCCTCGCGCTTTCGCTGACTCACAAGCATCAAAAAGTACGGATGCAGAATCAGCACCCGTATCTTGAGCAATGACCGGAACGCCATTGCGCTCACCCCATGTTTTCAATTGCTCAACAGCAGCGGCACGGAATGTATCACCGGCTGCAAGCAGCACAGACCGACCATCCGCTTGATACCGATGTGCAAGTTTTCCAATCGTGGTCGTCTTACCAACCCCATTTACACCGATCATGAGAATCACGTGTGGCTTATTTGACTCCTCATCCACAACAATTTCGGATGAACTCAAGGTTGATGCCAAGATTTCTTTTAACAGGTTTAGTAAACCTTCGGAGTCAGATATCCCCTCCTGCTTGGAACGCTCTTCAAGTGTCTCAAGAACCCAATCTGTCGTTTCAACACCAACATCAGACGACAGCAAGATGGCTTCGAGATCTTCACGAATCTCTTCATCAAAACCACCACTAAATAAACCCTTCAGACTGGTCGATAACTGAGAACGTGAACGCGATAGCGCTTTGAAAAAACTGACGGGCTCAACAACTTCATCAACCACAGGCAGGTCAGTGGGTTCACGCGCACTGTCCTGCGGCTGATCAGATGATTCAGGTGTCGCTTTTTTTCGGCCGAACACAAACCACGCGACAAACGCAGCAAATACGGCGACACCAATAAGCAATAGTGGATCGAATATCATGGCAATTGGAAATCCTTAAAAACTCGAAGCGAGATGATAGCATTTGCAAATGAAAAGAGAGATGAACAAACGCAAAGCACAAACTGGTGTTCGTATCATCGGCGGTTCATTGAAACGCTCTAAAATTGCAGTCATCGAACGCGAAGGTTTAAGGCCAACTCCCGATCGCGTGCGCGAAACGGTATTTAATTGGTTAATGCCTGCAATTCCGGGGGCAGTCGTCGTGGATTGTTTTGCCGGAAGCGGTGTTTTAGGTCTCGAAGCACTGTCTCGTGGGGCCGAGACGTGCACGTTTTTTGAAAACAACGCAGTAGTCGCGGGGCAAATCACGTCTCATATTGAGCGATTTCATCTGACAGATCGCGCGTCAGTGATCATCACTGACGTATTCGAGGTACCGGATGAAACGCTATACCAGGCTGATTTGATTTTTGCAGACCCACCATTCCACCATGGGATGAGCCAACAGTTTATGACTTGGATTCGCGATAAAGTTCGGCCAGACTCTCGTCTCGTCATTGAGTGCGAAAAGGACGAAGATCTCGATCTCGAGGGATTTGAGGTGATCAGGGAATTGAAAGCAGGCATCGACTGGCTGCGTTTGTTGAGACCGTTATCATGACTATTGCAGTTTACCCAGGAACATTTGATCCAATTACAAATGGACATGTGCACGTCGTCGAACGTGCGGCTCGAATTTTTGACCGAGTTGTTGTCGGAGTCGCTGGCTCAACGCACAAAACGCCAATGTTCGATCTCGAAACACGTGTGAGCTTGGCAGAACAATCTTTGGGCCATCTGGATAATGTCGAGATTCGGGGTTTCCATACACTTCTCGCGAATTTTGCTCAAGCAGTTGGAGCACGTGTTTTATTGCGTGGACTTCGCGCAGTCGCTGATTATGAATACGAATTGCAACTTGCCAATCTCAATAAACAACTTGCACCTGAGCTCGAAAGTCTATTTTTGACCCCGGTTGAGCACTACAGTTTCATTTCATCCACGTTAGTCAAAGAAGTCGCTCGATTAGACGGACAAGTTGAGGCGTTCGTCACTCAACCTGTTGCCAAGGCTTTAAAAAATCACTTCAACGTCTAACGCTGACACTGACTGCAAAAAAAGCTATTTCTGCCACCGATCACTCGGCTTTGAATTGGTTGCTCGCACACATGACACAATTCACCACCGCGTCCGTACACCGATAGCGTCTGCTGAAAATAGCCCGGCTCGCCCTGGCCATTGACGAAATCACGTAACGTTGTACCGCCTGATTCAATCGCTCGCGCTAAAACGACTTTGATCTGATCAGCCAACCGCTCATATCGCGCTTTTGAAACACGATTCGCGGCACGCGACGGATGAATACCTGACAAGAATAACGACTCAGATGCGTAAATATTGCCAACGCCAACAACAACTGCGTTCGTCATGATGAATGATTTGACCGGAAGACTACGACGCCTCGATTGCTTGTACAGCCAATCTCCATTAAACAGATCGGAGAGTGGCTCAGGCCCTAAGGTTTTTAGCAGTTGACGGGCACGCTCCGATTCAGCCCATAACAAACATCCAAATCGTCTGGGATCATGATATCGCAACTCCAAATCACCCACTTTAATCTGTACATGATCGTGAGGCTTTAATGGTGCGACTGGATCAACAAGACGAAAGGATCCACTCATCCCTAGGTGCGACAAAACACAGGTATTGGTCGTTTCAATGAGGAGATATTTGGCGCGACGAGATACGGAAACACAGACTTCGTCGGCAAGGCGTTGTGAAAAGTCTGCAGGTATTGGCCAACGGAGCGATGGCTGGTGAACGCGAATCGACGTTAGTTTCTGTCCAACAAGAAACGGCGCGATTCCTCGCGCCGTTGTCTCGACTTCTGGAAGCTCAGGCATTCGCCTTTACTTAATCTTGGCTTCCTTGTACATCACGTGCTTGCGAACAACGGGATCGTACTTTTTGAATTCGAGCTTATCGGGTGTATTCCGCTTGTTTTTGTCGGTCGTGTAGTAATGACCTGTGCCAGCAGAAGATACAAGTTTGATTTTATCGCGCATGGCTTACACCTTTTGACCACGTGAGCGGATGTCAGCAAGTACTGCTTCAATCCCGAGTTTATCGATAATGCGCATTCCTTTCGTTGACACACGAAGACGCACAAAACGCTTCTCTGATTCAACCCAGAACCGATGCCAATGCAGGTTCGGAAGAAAACGGCGCTTCGTCTTAATATTCGAATGCGACACATTGTTGCCGGTTGCAGGACCCTTTCCTGTTACTTGGCACACCTTTGACATAATTGGATCCGCCTCTGTTACACAGACCGTGAAAAAATGGACGCGAATGATACCGTCGCAGGATAAAACATACAACCCAAAGTTTAAGATCGATTTGATCATCGGCCGATTCAGTCACTCGTGATATGGTTCTAACATTGATGACAAGGGAACGTCAGTGACACAACAATCCTGGTTTCAAAACAAACACATTGTTCTCGGAGTGACCGGAGGCATCGCTTGCTACAAGGCGTGCGAAATCGCACGCGAGTTAGGTCGCCGTGGAGCTATTGTACAAGTGGTCATGACCGAGGCAGCCACTGCCTTTGTGAGCGCTCTTACGTTTCAGGCGCTCACTGGACGCGAAGTACGAGTTTCGCTTCTCGACCCAAGTGCAGAGGCAGGCATGGGGCACATTGAACTCGCACGATGGGCCGACCTTATTTTAATTGCGCCTTGCACAGCCAATACGCTCGCGCAGCTGGCGAGTGGCCAAGCACCTGATCTGATAACGACTCTCTGGACTGCAGCTGATTGCGAAAAAGCGATAGCCCCAGCGATGAATCAACATATGTGGGGCCAAACGCAGACGCAAAACAATACACAGCAGTTGAGCGATACATCTGTCCACATCGTTGGCCCAGACTCAGGCATTCAAGCATGCGGCGATGTTGGATCGGGCCGAATGACAGAGCCTATGGCCATTCTTGATGAACTTGAGTCAAAGCTTTCTAAAGGCCCTCTGGCTCGTCAACACCTTGTCATTACTGCCGGACCGACACACGAGCCCATTGACCCAGTTCGCTATATTGCTAATCGCTCTTCAGGAAAAATGGGATTTGCGTTAGCCGAATCAGCCAATCGCCTCGGAGCAAGGGTCACACTCATCAGTGGCCCCGTTCATTTGGATACGCCAAATGGTGTGAAGCGCATCGATATCAACACGGCCTCCGAGATGTTCGAAGCAGTCGAGCATGCAATCAGTGACGCCACTCTTTTTATCGGAGCAGCTGCAGTCTGTGATATGAGACCTGTGACCATCGCCTCTCAAAAATTGAAAAAATCGAACAGCGACCTGTCTCGCATTGATCTCATCGAAAATCCAGACATCATCAAAGCGGTGGCAACGCATTCTAACCGCCCAGCACTCGTCGTCGGTTTTGCTGCAGAAACGGACGACATGATGGAGCATGCCCAACAGAAACTTGTTTCGAAGTCGTTGGATCTGATCATCGCTAATTCAGTCGCCAATGGCAAAATCTTCGGCCAAGACAGCACTGAAGCCACACTGATCGACGCAAATACAACGAGACAACTTTTGTCCGGTCCCAAGGACGATGTCGCAACACAGATTTTGATCGAAATTTCTAAACTCTTACCAGAAAGGATCTGAAATGAACCTAAGATTCAAACGCCTCGACCCTCGTGTGGGCACTGATTGGCCGATTCCTGAGGTTGGCACACCAGGATCGGCCGGCGTCGATTTACGAGCATGTCTTGATACAGCTGTGACATTAGCCCCGGGTGAAACCACATTGATTGGAACTGGCATTGCCATTCATCTCGAGGATCCCACTCTATGTGCGATGATTCTTCCGCGGAGCGGCCTCGGTCATCGAGGCTTAGTTCTTGGAAACTTAATCGGATTGATCGACTCTGACTATCAAGGAGAACTGAAGATATCGACGTGGAATCGGGGTAACGAGCCACAAACTATCGAACCGGGCGATCGAATCGCGCAGATGATCATTACTCCTGTTATTCAGCCAACATTCGTTGAAGTTGCTGAGTTTAATAGCTCTGAACGCGGCGAAGGCGGCTTCGGACACACAGGAAAACGTTGATGAATACAGTGAGTCCGACAATTTTCCGCGCATATGATGTGCGCGGCACTTATCCCGATCAATTAAATGTTGATGTGGTTGAAAAACTTGGCCAAGCGATCGGCACTTATGCACGAAACAATGGCCAATCTGTTGTCGTAACAGCCCGCGATGGTCGTCTTTCAGGCCCGGAACTGCAAAAAGCGCTTAACCAAGGTTTGATCAATGCAGGCATTGACGTGATCGATGTCGGAATGGTCCCGACACCCGTATTGTATTTCGCTGCTTTGACAATCGGAACGGGCTCTGGCGTCATGGTCACTGGCAGCCATAACCCCCCTGATTACAACGGCTTCAAAATGATGATCGGTGGCCATACGCTCTATGGCGATGATATTACAGGGCTCTACCAAGCGATCGAACAAGAGGCTCTAACTGAGGGCACTGGAACACTTGCGAACGCCGATGCTTTAACGCCTTACCTCGGACATATTATCGGCGACGTGCACTTAGCGAGGCCTTTAAAAATTGCTGTCGACTGCGGAAATGGTGTTGCAGGCATTTGTGCCGAGGCTCTCTTTCAAAAGCTTGGCTGTGACGTGGTACCCCTGTTTACAGATGTCGATGGCACCTTCCCGAACCACCACCCAGACCCGTCAAAACCAAAAAACCTTGTTGATGTCATTGAAGCCGTAAAATCGCAACATTGTGACTTGGGGCTCGCCTTTGACGGTGATGGTGATCGCGTTGGCGTCATCACTGAAAAAGGAGAATCAATTTTTGCCGACCGACTCATGATGCTTCTCTCAGAGGACGTTCTAAGTCGAAATCCAGGCGCCACGATCATTTACGACGTGAAATGCAGCCGTCACCTCGGCCCGGTCATCGAACATTCAGGTGGTAAACCGCTAATGTGGAAAACTGGCCATAGCCTCGTGAAGGCCAAAATGAAAGAAACCGGCGCTCTTCTCGCAGGCGAAATGAGCGGCCATATCTTTTTCAAAGAACGCTGGCTCGGTTTCGATGATGGACTCTATACCGCAGCACGCTTATTGGAAATTTTCGCAAAATCCACACATCCCGCGTCCGCCCTGTTCGATGCGATACCAGATGATGTATCAACACCGGAGCTTAATATCGAAGTCCCAGACACTGAAAAATTTGCGATTGTGGACCGAGTGGCAGCGATTATCGAAGATCAAGGCCTGCCGTTATCGACAATCGACGGAGTTCGGGTTGACCTTGAGTCCGGCTGGGGATTAATCCGCTGTTCCAATACAACTCCGAACCTCGTCTTGCGCTTCGAAGCTGAATCCAACGAAGCACTCGAACAGATCCAGAGTACAATGCTTGCTGCGTTAAAAAAGGCAGAACCTACATTGGAGCTTGAATCACTATGCTAAGCCTAGCTCGCGCCACAGAAGTTGCCGAAGTCCTCTCCGAAGCGCTTCCCTACATACAGAAATTCGCCGGCCGTACGATCGTTGTAAAATACGGCGGTAACGCAATGACTGACGAGAATTTAAAAGCCTCGTTTGCGCGCGATATTGTGCTCATGCAAGCAGTCGGTATGCGGCCCATTGTTGTTCACGGTGGAGGACCACAAATTGGCGAATTACTCGAGCGTCTGAATATTGAAAGTAAATTCATCGATGGCATGCGAGTAACGACCGAAGAGACCATGGACGTCGTGGAAATGGTGCTTGGCGGCCTCGTGAATAAAGAAATTGTTAGCTTACTCAATTTGGCAGGCGGTCGCGCCATGGGCTTAACCGGCAAAGACGGTCAATTCATTCGCGCGAAACAACTGAAAATCGAGCGCAAAAGCCCCGAACTTGAAGCGCCTGAAATCATTGATATCGGTCATGTTGGACAGGTTGAATCAATCGATACACGCGTTCTTACCATGCTGACGGAAAGCGATGTGATCCCGGTTGTTGCACCAATTGGCGTAGGATCGAGTGGCGAGTCTTATAATATTAATGCGGACTTGGTCGCAGGCAAATTGGCGGAAGTACTTAAAGCTGAAAAACTGATGCTTCTGACAAACACCGCCGGGGTTTTGGACAAACAGGAGCAGGTGGTCACAGGTCTCGTCGCAGACGAAGTCAACGACCTCATCACTGATGGCACAATTTCGGGCGGCATGCTTCCAAAGGTTGGCTGCGCGCTATCTGCGGTCAACGCGGGAGTGAATAGTGCTCACATCGTCGACGGACGCGTTCCGCATTCGGTCCTTTTAGAAATTTTTACCGATCAAGGAGTCGGCACTCAAATTCTCAGGAAACGCGGTTAATTGAGCGCTCCGTATTGCGAGCGATATGCCTCAATACGTGGCGCAATTTCAGACCCAACTCTCGGATCCTCGGCGGCAAACGCCAAGATGTCATCGAGGGTGACAATCGAAATCGCCTGAAGCTGAAAAGCGTCAGCAAGTTCAGCTAAGGCCGAACGCTCCCCCTCGCGACCGCGCTCTTGACGGTCCACAGCAACACAAAAAGCGCAAAGCGTTGCGCCTTGATTCGCAATAAATTCAACAGACTCACGAACAGCCGTACCGGCAGTCACAACATCGTCAATTGCCAAAATATTTCCATGCAGCGGTGCACCAAGCAGTGTTCCACCCTCGCCATGATCCTTGGCTTCTTTTCGATTAAACGAAACGGGAAAATCGTCGTTTTGATCCGCAAAAGCGACAGCAACTGAGCTCGCCAATGGAATTCCCTTATACGCCGGCCCAAATAACCCATCAAATTCAACCGTGTGTTCACGAATCGCATCGCGATAACACTGACCCAGGATTCGAAGCTGCCGACCGCTTGAAAATGCTGATGCGTTGAAAAAGTACGGACTGACTCGACCAGACTTTAAAGTGAACTCGCCGAACTGGAGAGCATCGGCTTCGAGAGCCAGTTCCAAAAAGGAACGCTTGTATGAGGACATAAGACAGGTCTAACATTAATGAATTAGGTTAAAAATAGTACACCAGTTCGTCTGGTGGCTCACTCCAGGGATAGTGCAACTTTTGATACGCGTAATTAGCCTTCGCTGTAACGGCCTTGTATCGGCTGTTAAGCAAGGTCTTACTGAGTGGTTAGCGAGCAAGGATGCGGACGTAATTTGCCTGCAAGACGTACGCGTGCGCGAATACAAAGTTGCAGACGACCCACGGTTTTGTCCCGATGGCTTTGAGCCATTCTATTTTGAAGGTGAAGATGAATCTGCCGGTGGCGTCGCTATCTTTACTCGACATACCCCCAAGGCAGTGATGCGCGGGCTTGGTTCTTACGATTTCGATCGTGACGGCCGCTACATCCAAGCTGATTTTGAGCACGTGAGTATCGTGTCGATATTGCCACCCACACCAACAGACGATCCAAACAATCTACGCAACGCGTTCCTAGAATCTCTCGAAACATGGATGCGTAAGATTCGAAAAAAACGTCGTCACTTCATATTTTGTGGTGATTTTGGCGTTGCAGCTCGAACAATCGATCTAGAAGAGTGGCATCAACACAACGACTCCCCTGGTTTCACCAAAGACGACCGACAGTGGATTGATACACTGTTAAACGAAGTGGGCTATGCAGATGCTTTTCGCGAGGTATTTACGAATGAGCCTGCGTACAGCTGGTATCCAAGTTCTGATGTGTTCGACATGCCAAATCCGGGCGCTTGGCGAACCGACTTACAATTAGTCTCTCAAGAAATCTCTAGGCGCGTTCTGTCTGCGGGCTACGTTGCCAAACGACCCTTCGACGACCGCGTTCCGCTGATCGTCGATTACGATATCTCTGTCGGAGGCGAAGCGGAGGATTAACCTTCTGCTAATGCAGCTTTTTGGGCTGCGATTAGTTCACCAATTCCCTGCTCACCTAAATCCAAAAGAGCATTCAACTCAGCTCGGCTGAATGGCGCCTCTTCAGCAGTCCCCTGAATTTCAATAAGTTGCGGTCCTTCTGCCATCACAAGATTCAAATCAGAATCAGCACTCGAATCCTCTGGGTAATCTAAATCAAGCACTGGTTCGCCCTGATAAATACCCACAGACACCGCAGCGATAAAATTGACCAGCGGATCCTCAGCCAGCAATCCTTCTCTCTGAAGCCCATTTAAAGCATCAACCAATGCAACCATACCGCCTGTGATCGAGGCCGTCCGTGTTCCGCCATCCGCTTGGAGTACGTCACAGTCGATCGTAATTTGACGCTCTCCCAACTTTTTCAAATCAACAGCCGCACGCAAAGAGCGACCAATCAAACGCTGGATTTCTTGAGTTCGTCCGGATTGTTTGCCACGCGCAGCTTCTCTGTCAGATCGAGTGTGCGTCGATCCTGGTAACATCCCGTACTCTGCAGTCACCCAACCCCTGCCTTTTCCTTTCAACCACCGAGGCACTTGCTCGGTCACAGAAGCTGTGCAGAGCACGCGAGTGTCTCCAAATTCAACCAGAACAGAACCGGCCGCATGACGCGTAAATCGACGAGTGAAAGAAATTGGACGCAATACGTTAGATGCGCGGCCGCTTGGTCGCATGGCAGAACCTCTCTAATTGAACTAAGCTTTAGGTAATTAACCATAGTATGAACGTCTCAAACGGATCTTTCATGCCGCAAGGCCAGCTTTTTGTCATATCAGCACCATCTGGAGCTGGCAAAACCAGTCTCGTTGCTGCGACGATTGCGCGTGTCGCTGACTTGGCAGTCAGCGTTTCGCATACAACACGATCACCACGGCCTGGTGAAATCGACGGTCGTGATTATCATTTTGTCGAACAGACCAAATTTGAGGGTTTAATCGAGGAAGGAGCTCTGTTCGAATATGCCCGCGTATTTGGTAAGTTTTACGGCACGTCGAAACAAGCCGTTGAAGAGCAACTTGCATCAGGAACTGATGTGATCCTAGAAATCGATTGGCAGGGCGCACAGCAAGTGCGTGAAATGGCAGCACATGCGATTTCAATCTTTATTCTTCCGCCAACACGCAACGCGCTTCGTGAACGCTTAATTGGGCGTAAACAAGATGATGCTGCAATCATCGATGCAAGAATGGCAGAAGCAGACGAAACCATCGCGCAAGCGCCATATTTTGATTATTGGGTCATTAATGACGATTTTGAAATTGCACTCGATCAATTGAAGTCGATCATCATGAGCCAACGTCAACGCCGAGCTCAAATCCAATCTAAATATCCGAATTTTCTAGAAAAACTTCTCGGCCAACAATAAATTGCTTATACTATCGGGCTCTCTGATTTTTTACTGAGGAATAACCATGGCTCGAGTGACTGTCGAAGACTGTCTCGAAAATGTCGAGAATCGTTTCGAACTCGTAATGCTCGGTACGCGCCGCGCACGTCAGTTGTCTACTGGTGGGAAAGATCCATTAGTCGCGGAAGAAAACGATAAGCCGACTGTGATCGCACTCCGTGAGATTGCTGAAGGTTTGATTAATCGTGACGCTTTAGACGCGGAAGACGCAAAGACCGAAGCTGAACTTGAAATGGCACGTGCTCGCTTCGAACCACGTCAGCCTGTATTCGATAACGATTTCTAACCGATGAATGCTGCCGTCGAAACAATTGACGGCTTATGTAGCCGTCTGACCAGATACCTCGAGGATGATGAAATCCGTCAGGTCAGGCGCGCATATCTCTATTCCGAACAAGCTCATGACGGCCAAAAACGCCGTTCCGGCGATCCATATATTATCCATCCACTGCAGGTTGCTGAAATTCTTGCCGACATGCGCATGGACCACCAGAGCCTCATGGCTGCCATGCTTCATGACGTGATTGAAGATACAGGGATTGCCAAAGATGCACTCAATGCTCAATTCGGTGAGGCGGTGGCCGAACTTGTTGATGGCGTTTCAAAACTGACTCACATCAGTTTTGAAACGCGTGCCGAAGCACAGGCAGAAAATTTTCAGAAAATGACGCTCGCGATGGCGCGTGATATTCGAGTCATCATTGTGAAGCTGGCTGATCGCTTGCATAACATGCGCACCATTGGCTCATTGAATCCAGAAAAGCGTCGCCGGATTGCAAAAGAGACACTTGATATCTACAGCCCAATCGCTAACCGGCTTGGAATGTATGAATTGCGTAGCGAACTGCATGAACTCGCTTACCGTGCGACCTATCCGATGCGTATTGAGCGAATTGAGCGAGCTGTACAAACCGTTGCTGGTAATCGGAAAAAAATTGTTGCTGAAATTCTCGAGTCGTTAGAGGGTGCTTTAGAGAAGAGCGACATCAAAGCACGCGTTGAAGGTCGTGAAAAAGCTGCCAACAGCATTTATCGCAAGATGCGCGATCAAAGAAAGTCGTTTTCCGACATTATGGATGTCTATGCCTTCCGGATCATTACAGACTCAGTAGATGACTGTTATCGCACGTTGGGAATCGTTCATAACTTGTATAAGCCGCGTCCTGGCCGATTCAAAGATTACATTGCGATTCCAAAAGCGAACGGATACCAGAGTCTACATACGACATTATTCGGGATGCATGGCGTCCCGATTGAGATCCAAATCCGCACATCAGAAATGGATGCAATGGCCTCAGGTGGCATCGCCGCGCACTGGCTTTATAAAGCAGGCTCAAATGAAACAGCAGCCGTACAACGGACCAACCGATGGGTTAAAGGACTGTTAGAGATACAACAGCGCGCCGGCAACTCGCTTGAGTTCATCGAGAACGTTAAAATTGATTTATTCCCCGATGATATCTACATCTTCACGCCGAAAGGCAAAATCATGGAATTGCCAACCGGAGCAACAGCTGTCGATTTTGCCTACGCAGTGCATACAGATGTCGGTAATCGCTGTGTCGCATGCCGAATCGACAAAGCACTCGCACCGCTGTCAACTGTGTTGCAATCGGGTCAAACCTTAGAAATCGTGACGGCTAAACATGCAAAACCGAATCTTGCCTGGTTATCATTTGTAGTCACCGGCAAAGCGCGATCAGCGATCCGCCACTTCTTAAAAAATCAGCAACGATCAGAATCTGTCAGCCTAGGGCTCCGTCTTCTCAGTCGCGCACTGGCAAATCTCGGCTCAAGTTTCGAACAAGTCACAGAAGAGCAGAAATTAACTCTCGTTAGCGAAGCAGAGGCCGTTGATTTCGACGATATCTTAGAAGATATCGGACTGGGAAACCGTGTGGCTTACTCGATCGCCAGACGATTAACTCCAGATGCTGATGCGGAGCCAGCCAAACTATCACAAAGTGGTGAAACGCGACCTCTTGCGATTAAAGGATCTGAAGGCCTACTCACGAGTTACGCCAAGTGTTGTCGACCAATTCCGGGGGATCCTATTGTCGGTCATATTTCAAAAGGTCGTGGGATGGTGATCCACCATGAAAGCTGTCACAACGTATCTGACATCCGCGATAATCCAGAAAAATGCGTCTTTCTGACTTGGGATGATGATCTTAATGGTGAGTTTTACACTGCTTTGAAGATATTGGTTGAAGCGGAAACAGGCATTATTGCGAATATCGCATCGGCGGTTTCTGAAGCAGATGCAGCAATTGATCGTATCAATCGTGAAGAACGTGATGCGAAAACAAGCGTGATCGTTCTTGAAGTTGGAGTTCGTGATAGACAGCACCTTGCAAACGTTGTCCGTCACATTCGTCGCATCAAGCCGGTTACAAAAATTTCACGTATAAGAGCCTAATCATGAACAAAAGCTTTATTGCGACAGCAAACGCACCTGCTGCAATTGGAACCTATTCTCAGGCGGTCAAAGTTGGCCAAACCACCTATCTTTCCGGTCAGATCCCCTTGATCCCAGAAAGCATGACATTAGTTGAGGGTGACATTGAGGCCGAAACAAGACAAGCATTTACAAACCTCAAAGCAGTGTGTGAAGCCGCCGGTGGCAGCTTAAACCACCTCGCCAAAGTCAATGTGTTTTTAACCGATTTAACGCACTTTCCGGTCGTGAACCAGGTGATGGAGGAACTCTTTGAATCTCCGTATCCAGCCCGGGCGGCGATTGGCGTTGCTGAACTCCCGAAAGGTGCGCGTGTCGAAGTCGACGGGATTATGATCACCTAATGGCTGCAAGGCAGGTCGGATAGCTCAATGGAGGCATCAAGTCTCGATACTGTGTTGCGATAACCCGACCTGTGTGAGCAGTCACGAGCTCACGCGTACGGCCATCAATCACGTCAAAAATAGCCTGATAAGTCGCCGATCCTTCATCCACGCCATGCACCAACGCCGGTACGCTCATCTTGCGCTGGTGGGCCAGAATTAAAAATCGTAGCCAACGCACTGCATCCGCTCGATGCATGCGATTCGATACCGTTTCCGGATTGAGCTGCGTACGGAAATCTTGATCAGTCATTCGCGTGAAACTTTGCGTTGAGTACAGACCTGCAAAGCGAATAATGGTCGTCGGCGATTGAATTTGCTCAATATGATGCTCAGCTTCTCTAACAATATCCCCACGCCAATGATTGGGCTCTGGAGATACTGCTTCGGCCAAATGACCCTCTTGGTCAGTACCAAACACCGCTGTTGAACTCACCCAAATCACTGGTAGTTCACGATTTGAGCGAGAAATAAATTCACGCAAACGCTCAGATACGCCGACATAGCGATGCCGGTAGGCTGACTCATTACGTGCATCCGGCGTTACGATCGCGATAATGACGGCTCGATCAGATAAGGATAGTTGGGCAATCTCCGCCCAACTATCGGCGTTATCGAGATCAAGACTTAAGAAGTGACTATCATGTGTCACCGAAGATCTCCGAACGCCAAGTACTCGAAATTTTTCTGCTTCAAGTTCGGTTTTCAGGTTGCCACCTAACTGGCCACAGCCTAGGATGACGATATCCCAAGGATTAGACAAAACAATGACCCTCACAGAGCTTCGATACATTATCGCCGTCGCTGACGAGAAACATTTTGGCCGTGCTGCAGCCAAATGCTTCGTGAGTCAGCCTACCTTGTCCATTGGCGTGAAGCGACTAGAAGATGAGCTTGGAGTCACACTTTTCGAGCGAAGCAAAACCGGGGTTCACCTTACATCGGTTGCGGAAACCTTGGTCGACAAAGCACGTAACATTTTGCGTGAAGTGGATTCGTTTAAAGAATTATCTGACCACGTCAAAGACCCTTTTTTAGCGCCTTTACGGTTAGGTGCCATCTATACAATCGGGCCATACCTATTTCCAACATTACTTCCGGCATTAAAAACTGCCGAACCCCGTTTAAAACTCTACATCGAAGAAAGCTTCACCGGCACGCTTCGACAAATGCTCAAAAAAGGAACGCTTGATGCGATTATTGTGGCGCTCCCGTTTACAGAACCCGATGTGGAGGTGCAAGAACTGTATACAGAGCCATTCGAGGTCTTGTTACCAACCAATCATCCTTGGACGAATGAACCACATATTCCGCCCAAGCAATTACATACGGAAAACGTATTGTTATTAGGTGAAGGTCATTGCTTCCGTGATCAGGTCATTGATGCATGTCCGGCGCTGTCTCGCTCAAGCCATGATAGAAATAATGTCGTTGCCGAAGGGAGCTCACTTGAGACACTAAGGCATATGGTCGCGTCCGGTCTTGGAGTAACGGTACTTCCCGCTTCTGCCGCTGGGCTTGAAAACTATGCGCCCGGTTACCTGATGACAAAGCCATTTGCAAAACCGGAACCATCGCGTACCGTCGCCATCGCTTGGAGAAAGCAGTTCCCGAGAACTGAGGCGATTGATCTACTGATAGAAGTCATCAGGAAACAAGTCGGTCCACAGCTCAATGCCAAACACCAGGCAGTCTAGCGAATTACAAAGTCTGACCGGCGTTGGCCCAAAAGTTGAGGAAGCACTCAACCGGCTCGGCATCTATTCCCTACGAGATCTTCTATTTCACCTGCCTGCGCGCTATGACGATCGAACAAGCGTGGTTGAAATTGCTGATCTAGCGCCCGGACAACCTCAGCTTTTGCAGGGTGAAATCACATCGCAGTCAGTGGTACCTGGCCGTCGAATGCAAGCTGTGCTGACATTTGAAGATTTGAGCGGAGCGGCTCGGATTCGGCTTTTTCACTTTTCACGCGCCTATCTCGCGACACTGAAAGCATCTGATTCAGTTCGGATTTTTGGTGAGCCGCGCGTTAATCAAGGTGTCACTGAGTTTATTCATCCAGAAATCTCTGTCTTCCAAGGCGAACCACCTCCACTGGATGACACATTGACACCTATTTATCCAACGACAGATGGATTATCACAACCCAAGTTACGCGACATCATTCGTCAGTCACTCGCTAAAGGACCTGATTTCTTTGCTCTAGACGAACTCTTAGATACTGAGCACACAAAAAACCGCCCGGCACTTTGGGATGCACTGATCGCGCTCCATCAACCGGCCAAAGGCCTTCCTGCCAGCCATTATGTTGAACGGTTAGCATTTGAAGAGCTGTTGGCTCATCGATTGTTACTACTGACTCGTCGCGATGACTACATTCAGTATCAAGCACCGAAATTAACATCTTTGGCCGTCGAGATAAGGAATCGTCTTCTTCAAGAGTTACCCTTTGATCTCACTCAGGCTCAAGAACGCGTCCTTCTTGAAATTGATCAAGATCTACAACGCGGACATCCAATGCTTCGCTTACTACAAGGTGATGTTGGATCGGGTAAAACCCTTGTTGCAGCTCTTGCTGCACTCCCAATCATTCAGGCGGGATTTCAGGTGGCTTTGATGGCGCCGACTGAATTGTTATCTGAGCAGCATGCAGCGCAATTTGCTGATTGGTTTCGACCCCTCGGCATTTCTGTTGGCTGGCTGACAGGTTCACTCAAAGTCAAACCGAGACGGATCATCCTTGAACAACTGGCAAATGGATGCTGTCAGATCGTGATTGGAACACATGCATTGTTTCAAACCGATATTGTTTTTCACAAACTCGGGCTTGCGATCATTGATGAACAGCACCGATTCGGTGTTGCGCAACGATTATTGCTGAGAGAAAAAGGCAATGGATTGACTCCACATCAGTTGATCATGACGGCAACACCGATACCTAGAACCCTGGCAATGACGCATTTCGCCGATCTGGACGTATCAGTCATCGATGAACTACCGCCAGGACGAACTCCAGTTGATACGCGTGTACTCAGTCAGGCAAAAGCGTCGGCGATCACGAGTCGCTTAGATACGCAATTTGACGCAGGCGGTCAGGCATATTGGGTCTGCACACTCATTGAAGAAAACGAACAAAGCGTCGCTGAAGCGGCCGAGAGTCGGGCGGAAAAACTCAAACAACAACTTCCGCATCGACGTATTGGTCTTGTACATGGGCGGATGAAGGCAGATGACAAATCAGCCGTTATGCAATCATTTGCCAATGGAGATCTGGATTTATTAGTGGCCACCACAGTGATTGAAGTCGGTGTGAATGTTCCAAATGCCAATATCATGGTGATCGAAAATGCAGAGCGACTAGGTCTCGCTCAATTACATCAGCTTCGCGGTCGAGTCGGGCGCGGCGCACGCGTCAGTTTTTGTATGCTCTTGGCTGGCGATGCCATTAGTCAACAATCACGCGATCGCCTCAACTTGCTTAAAGATACCAATGATGGATTTGTCCTAGCAGAAGCAGATCTGCAACTGCGGGGGCCGGGTGACGTCACAGGAACACGACAAACAGGTGAGCTATCTTTTCGGGTTGCTGACTTAAGTCAACATGCCGACTTACTTGATGAAATTGCAGCGCTTGCCGAAGTAATCCGTATCAATAACACACCCGTTCGTGACTTATTAATTGAAAGATGGATCGGTCATGAGGAACACTTTGCGCATGTCTAGTATTCGCACGCTTGCCTCGCAGATTCCATTTTGGATCCAAGTCACACGTCTCGATCGTCCCGTGGGCTGGATTGTCCTTCTGTGGCCAACCTTGATTGCATTAACGCTTGCGGGGTTCAAAGCTCGCGAATTCCAAGTCGATACCTGGATCATATTCACCTTAGGCGTCATCGTTACACGAAGCGCTGGCTGCGTAATCAACGACATCACAGATCGAAAATTCGATAAACATGTCAAGAGGACACAAACACGTCCAATTACAACAGGCAATTTACCTGTTCGAGATGCCGTGGTTTTGGCGATTATGCTTCTACTCGTTGCCCTCGGACTCGTTCTTCAAACAAATCGAGACACGGTCTATCTATCATTCGTTGCGCTCGGCCTTGCCATTCTTTATCCATGGTTAAAACGAATTACGTTTTGGCCACAGATTGGTTTGGGACTCGCGTTTTCAATGGCCATCCCGATGGCGTTCACAGCCTATGGACAGAATCTTGATCTGATTGTGTGGCTTCTATTTGTTGGAAATGTTGCATGGACTCTCGCTTATGACACGTTTTATGCGATGGTCGATCGTGATGATGATTTGCGCATCGGGGTCAAATCGACAGCAATCGCATTTGGGCGTTTCGATTTGATTGCAATCGGAACATGCCAAACCATTGCACTTTCGGCGTTCACATATGCATTTTGGCTCACTGGACTCAATCCTGTTTCTTTTTTCGGTGTCATTACTGCAGCAGGTTTTGCCATCCAGCAGCAATGGATTGCACGATCACGCTCTCGCGATGCATGCTTTCGCGCATTTTTAGAAAATCACCGGTTCGGTGCCGCTCTATTCCTTGGAGCGGTCTTGGGAGTTTTATGACATTTTTATTTCAACCGTAACCTTTCTGTAATAACTCTGTGGTTTTATCCTCAGACGTAGGTCCCAATCAGGTAACAATATGAGTAGTCAGCCTCTTCGGCGCGTTCTGATCGTTGACGACGAGCCCGCGGTTCGTGAAATGCTGGCTGTTGCGTTGGAAATGGCCGGCTTCGAAGTCCGCGAAGCCGATAGTGCTCAGACTGCTTTATCCGAAGTGACCGCTCGAATTCCTGATCTCATGCTGATCGATTGGATGATGCCCAATGTTTCAGGGCTCGAATTATGTCGCCGACTCAGACGAAACCAAGATACATCGGATATTCCCCTCATTTTGCTCACAGCGCGAGGCGAAGAGGATGCCAAGATTACCGGTCTTGAAGTCGCGGATGACTACATCACTAAACCATTCTCTCCGCGTGAACTGGTCGCCAGACTGAAGGCCATTTTAAGGCGTACGACACCAAAGGGCGTCGAAGAGCCTGTCGAATTTGACGAGCTTCGCCTCGACCCGGTTGGACAACGGGTCACTTCATGTGGGCAGTTGTTAACTCTGAGCCCAATTGAATATCGATTATTGCAATTATTCATGACCCACCCAGAGCGCGCATTCTCAAGAACGCAGTTACTCGACCGTGTATGGGGTGGGGATGTCTATGTTGAAGAGCGGACAGTTGATGTGCATATCCGCCGTCTTAGAAAAGCATTAGGCGGCCGACACGAAAACTTGATCGAGACCGTTCGCGGCACAGGATACCGCTTTGCTCCTTTAGCTGACGAAAATCTGAGGTCAGCTCACTAATTCAAGTCTTAGTCCTGCGTCCGCTTGACGCTTGACCTCATCTTGCAAATCTAATGTCATCACCGGGTGATGCTTGAGCGCATTGGCGTCGAATCGTAATTGCAAAACCTCACCATCAGACTTTACTTGATACTCAGGACGCGGCTTGTCGTGGCGCCCGATCCGCATCACGGTCGCGATCCGTAAGATTCGAATGAGCTTAACAATACGGTCCTTTGACCAATGTCGAAGCTGTGGGATCGCAGCTAAATCCAAGCGCTTTCGATGTAGACGAACCAACGTGGCTAAAACGTCTTGCTGCTCCCGATTAAATCCAGGCAGTGGAGTATTTCCGAGAATGTATGCGCCGTGGCGATGGAATCCTGAATAATTAATTTGCAAACCGATTTCATGCAACATGGCACCCCATATCAACATGTGACGATCTTCTTCACTCAAATTCCAAGGTGATTCAAGCGCATCAAACAGACCTTCACTGGTAATTCGTATGCGTTCAGCCTGATCCCGATCAATCCCATATTGATTGACCAAATTGAAAGCCGTGCGCTCACGAATGTCATCAGCTTTCAGTCGATCATCCATGGTGTAAAGCACTCCTTCACGGAGGGCTGCATCTGCAAAAATGATCTCTGTTAAATCTAATTCAGACAGAATTGCCGATAGAATACCAACACCTGCAGGCAATACCTGCATCCGCTCGACACTGACATTCGGAATCGTTGTAATCTTTCGGTTACTGTCTTTTGCCAAGAATTTTTTACAGGCGTTTATTGAATCCGCCGTTATACGCGGTCCAAATCCAAGATGATCTCCTAAAGCACTCACACCTTTGGCAGTGCCAGAGGTCGCAAAACACGTTTCAAATGGGAAGGCCTTAATACGGTTTACAATCGGCTCGATGGCGCGTTGTGTAGCCAACTCAACTTCAGCAAACGAAGCCTTGTTCACTGATTTCATGTATTGGTTGGTATACGTAACACAACCTAATGTTCGTGAAGATAAAAATAGTGGATCGTAGTTCTGTCCAATCGCAAACTCAGTTGAGCCCCCACCAATATCAAAGACCATAAAGGGGCCATCGACGGGCTGGGTATGGGCCACTGCATGAAAAATTAAACGCGCTTCTTCAGGCCCTGAAATCACCTCAATGGGCGCCCGAAAACAATCCGCCGCTCGATCAATAAACGTATTCGCGTTAGTCGCCTCGCGCAGCGTGTGCGTACCGACAACGCGTATATCAGTGGCAGCGATCGTCGAAAGACGCGCATTAAATCGCTTAAGCGCGTCAAGGCCGCGTTGAATTGCATCCTCATCCAATTCATTCGATTGACTTAAACCGGAAGCCAAGCGAACACGCTCCCGATCACGCATAACAATTTGCAGCCCAGATGCTGTTAATTTCGCGATCGTGACATGAAAACTGTTCGAGCCGAGATCAACAGCACCGACTAAACGTTCGTCCTCGACAGGCTGTTGGTTAGTCACTTTCTAGCTGCTTAATGTAGTTGTAGGTACTGATTTGCGCGCGAAGTTTGCGGCGATTGCCTCGATGAACATATGGATTTTTTTGGTCTTCATCAATAATTCGGGCCTTGGTCGTATCTTTAAACTGCAGTTCCATCAAATCAATGATTGTCCGCTTGTGGTCGGGATCATAAATTGGAGTGGCAACTTCAACGCGATTATCCAAATTACGCGTCATCCAATCGGCGGAGCTAATGAATACCTCTGGATCACCATCATTGTAAAAAATCGCGACCCGCGGATGCTCCAAAAAGCGATCGATGATACTGATGATACGAATCCGATCACTCATTCCCGGAACGCCTGGAACCAATGTACACATGCCGCGAACGCAGGCATCGATATGCACTCCAGCGCGGTTCGCATCATAGAGTTTGGCGATCAGATCCGTATCGGCCAGATTATTGACTTTAATGAGAATACGCCCACGACGGCCAGTTTCAGCTAGCTCGATCTCACGATCGATTCGCTTATAAATTTCATTACGTTGCGTGGTTGGACTCACCCATAAATGCTTGAATTTTACCCTGCGATAAGGTGCCTGAATAAACGCAAAAACTTCCCGCACTTCATTGGTAATTTCAGGACGCGCGGTGAGCAGGCTAAAGTCGGTGTAAATGCGTGCTGTTTTTTCGTTGAAATTTCCGGTTCCAATATGTGCATATCGAACGCGGTCATCGCCTTCTTTTCGTGTAATCAAACACAGCTTCGAGTGGACTTTTAAATTCGCAATACCGAATGTGACGTGGACCCCAGCATCGGTCAAAACCTTTGACCAACGGATATTATTTTCCTCATCAAAACGTGCTTGCAGTTCGACAATAACGGATACCTCCTTGCCGTTCGCCGCTGCGTCTAGTAACGACTTAATCACCAACGAAGAACTTGCAACGCGATAGAGGCTAATTCGAATCGACTCGACGGACGGATCGTGTGCTGCCTGCCGTAACCACTCCGTAAAATGATAGAAGTCGTGATACGGATAATGGAGAAGTACATCTTTATTTCGGATCACATCGAAATAATTTCGTTGATTATCGAGCGCTTTCGACGCGATCGGTGACAAATCAGAATTTTGAAGGCTGGCTCGACCGATCGATGGGAAGCCAAGAAAATCTTTCATGTTGTGATAACGACCACCAGCAATGATCGCATCAATTCTTGTGATCCCAAGCTCTCGCTTTAACATATCAACCACCCGATCCGGCATATCACGATCGTGAACTAATCGGGTTGGTTCAGCGGTGAGACGTTGCTTCAAACCCGAAGACAACCGATCCATGAGACTCTCATCAATCTCATCAGAAAGATCGTATTCCGCGTCCCGCGTCATTTTCATCGACCAGGCTTTAACGTCATCAAAGTCAAAATAGCCTTCGAAGATTTCAGGTAGACCTACGCGAATTGCATTATCCAACAGTACCAACGGTTTTTTCCGCCGAGTCGTTTCTGCTGGTAACTCAATAAATCGCGGATGATGATCGGTTGGAACTTCAACCAATGCATATGAAAAATGATCGCCTTTCCTAAGTTCAGCAACCAAATAAGTCGCGTCATCGGCTAATACGTCACCGAGATCGACCTGAGGGCTTACGATAATCGGGCAAATAAATTTTCGAATCTTGGAATGAAAATAACGACGCAACCATTCTCGATGGCTGTCACTGAGTTGCTCATCGTTTTCTAAGAAAATATTGTGTCGCGCGAGCGTTCGGATCACCTCAAGATGAGCCAGTTCAAATTCGGCGTTAAGTTCAAGTGTGCGCCGCTGAATTGCGGTTAATAGTGCTCTCGCCTGCGGGTCACCACCAACTTCTTGGTGCAAAAGGATACGCCGTCGCACATCTGCAACTCGAACCCTGTAGTATTCATCTAAGTTACTCGAGTAAATACCGAGAAATCGAGCTCGCTCAATGGGTGGATTGGTTTTATCCATCGCCTCTTGGAGAACGCGGTGGTTAAATGATAGCCAACTTAATTCTTTTTCAATGAACGGATAGGACGGCAATTTTGATCCTTCAATGTAACAAGTTTCCTATCAGGGTATGTTCAACCATGTGGACTGTGAACACAACGATTATTCAATCATAAATACGCACTATGTACGGCTATTTCGGGACAACGATTATCCAAGGATTGCTGCTAATTGGGGCAATTGGTATAGCAGGAGAGCTCACGGGCGCTTGGATTGAATCTGCCTTGGCCTTTATTTCCCTTGCCTTAGTGATTTCTGTTTGGCGCCGGAATCAATTATATCGCTGGCTCGAGAAACGGCCTGGCCAACCAATGACCGAAGTGCCTGGGCTCTGGCTGGACATGACACGTCGTATTCAAAAGCGTGAAGCAGAATTAATGTCAGAGCGGGACGCGACACATCGCTTGTTAGCGAATCTGCATCAATCGCTTGCAAGCCTTGATGCCGGCTTGGTGCATTTGAACGATGAATGGCGAATTAATTGGTGGAATAAACCAGCAACTCAATTACTGGGACTACGGGAGGCGTTTGATAAAGACGCATCACTTTTCAATCTGGTTCGAACGCCTGAACTTGTTGAATATGTGGACGTGCATGATTTTAATTTACCCATCACTCTTCCATCGCCAATTGCATCGGCAACGATGCTCGAGTATACGGTTTGCTCAATTGATCAAACCGGATATTTGTTGGTTATTCGGGATGTCACTCGGTTTACAAGACTTGAACGAATGCGTTCCGATTTCATCGCCAATGTGTCGCATGAACTGAAAACACCTCTAACCGTTATTACGGGCTACTTGGAAACGATTCTTGACAACGAACTCATCAATGCAGGTGGCGTGCGTGCAGTCGAGCAAGCCTTTAAACAGGCAGATCGGATGAACTCACTGATTAAAGATTTGCTGATGCTGTCGCAACTTGAAACAACTGAACCCGATCACGATCCGCAGCGTATTCGTATTCAAAATCTCATTGATCATGCAATTCAAGACGCCATGGAAGTCCAACGGGCAGTCAACAAACCAGAAACCTCCGTCAGCGCTTCTCCAATATCTTCACAAACTGTGTTAGGCGATTGGAACGAACTCTCATCGGCTCTCACCAATCTTACTGGGAATGCTGTGCGCTATGCCCACGACGGTGCCAACATTGAGATTGGATTTAAAATGCGAGGTGACGAGGGCGTACTGACTATTAAAGACGACGGCCCGGGTATTCCGCCAGAGCATTTACCCCGAATCACCGAGCGATTTTATCGAGTTGACAATAGTCATTCTCGAGAGACCGGCGGAACAGGGCTTGGGCTTGCGATCGTTAAGCACATCCTTTACCGACACGGGGGGACTCTTGAAGTCAATTCGAAGGTCGCACAGGGTTCTGAATTTCGGATGGTATTTCCAGCCGATCGTATCGCGAACTAACTTGCCAGATTTTCAGCTTTTTTAAGCGTCTCTTCGACGTTTGAAACTGACAAATGGCGGATATCTGTGCCCTTCACGAGATAAATGACGTGCTCTGCGATATTGGTTGCATGGTCGCCAACTCGCTCAAGCGCGCGAAGAACCCACATCACATTGAGAACAGGACCAATCTCCCTTGGATCCTCAATCATGTGAGTCGCGAGTGAGCGAAGCGCTGTCTGATATGTCCGGTCGACTTCTTTGTCATGGCGGGCAACATCAAGTGCCATATCTGCATCCATACGCGCAAATGATGTCAGTGCATCGCCAAGCATGCGTAATACCTGATCGCCAATCGCACGTACTTCAACGAGGCCTACGGGAGAAGTTTTACCGGATTCGTTGGCTTGCTGCGCCATTTGAGCCACTTTGTTGGCTTCATCACCAATGCGCTCAAGATCGCGAACAACTTTCGACACTACTAACACGAGCCGAAGATCTGTCGCTGTTGGCTGGCGCCGTGCGATCAGTGTCGCAACCAGCTCATCGATACGAATCTCCCATGCATTGACTGCATTTTCCGCATCGTGAATTTGCTCAACTAGGGATGAATCAAATTGTTCCTGACATTCAACGGCCAAGCGAACCTGACGTTCGGCGAGGCCGCCCATTTTTAAAAGGTCTGCACACAGCTCTTCGAGCTCATCGTTAAACTCACTCGAAATATGCCGTGCAAAATCAACCTTCAAGTCTGACATTGAATTAACCGAATCGACCTGTAATGTAATCTTGAGTCAGTTCGTGCACAGGGTTTGTGAAGATCTGTTTCGTTTCACCTACTTCAACAAGCTTTCCAAGGTGGAAATATGCTGTACGGTCAGAAACACGAGCCGCCTGTTGCATTGAGTGAGTCACGATGACAATTGTGTATTGCTCACGCAACTCATGGATCAATTCTTCAATCTTAGCGGTAGCAATTGGATCCAATGCAGAACAAGGCTCATCCATCAAAATGACCTCAGGGCTCACGGCAACAGCGCGCGCGATACACAGACGCTGCTGCTGGCCACCTGATAATCCCGTACCTGGTTGATCCAGGCGATCTTTGACTTCGTTCCAAAGACCAGCGCGCTCCAATGAGCGTTCTACAATCTCGTCGAGTTCAACTTTATTGCGTGCAAGTCCATGAATACGTGGACCATAAGCGATGTTGTCATAAATCGACTTAGGGAATGGATTTGGCTTCTGGAACACCATACCGACGCGCGCACGTAGCGAAACCACGTCAATGTTTGGATCGTAAATATTGTCTTCGTCGATCTTAATTTCGCCCTCAACTCGACAAATATCGATGGTGTCATTCATACGGTTTAGACAACGAAGGAATGTCGATTTACCGCATCCAGATGGTCCAATAAATGAAATCACCTGACTCGAGCCAATATCTAAAGTCACATCTTGGATCGCGTGCTTATCACCATAAAATACGTCAACTCCGCGCGAAGTCATTCGTGCATTATCAACATGTACCTCACCGATGGTTTGGTCAGGGACCTGGCGATCTTCCATTTTCTGCTCAGTCGCTTTAACTGCTGTATCAGTCATCGTCGTTTCCATCCTAAAAGTTCCTTACCAACGGCGCTCAAGCTTCTTACGAAGAATGATCGCAGCCGCGTTCATAGTGATCAAAAATGCCAACAATACAATGATTGCAGCACTCGTTTTCTGAATAAACATCCGTTCCGCAAAGTCGGCCCACATAAATATTTGTACGGGCAATGCCGTCGCAGGTTCTGCAACTCCGCCAGGAACGTCAACGATAAATGCGACCATTCCGATCATCAGAAGTGGCGCAGTTTCACCCAATGCTTGAGCCATCCCAATAATCGTTCCTGTCAGCATCCCTGGGAGTGCTAGAGGAATCACATGGTGGAATATCGTCTGCATCTTCGACGCCCCGACTCCGAGCGCTGCGTCACGTATGCTTGGAGGGACAGCTCGGATGGCCGCACGTGATGAAATAATAATCGTTGGTAACGTCATCAAGGCCAAAACAATACCACCCACCAACGGGATCGACCGTGGCAAACCAAAGGTCACAATAAAAATGGCTAAGCCCATGATGCCGAACACAACAGAGGGAACAGCCGCGAGATTATTGATATTGATCTCAATAATTTCGGTAATGCGGTTTTTAGGGGCAATTTCTTCAAGGTAGACAGCTGTCGCAACACCAAGCGGAAACGAGATAATCAGACACACAGCGAGCGTAAAAATCGACCCAACAAGCGCTCCTTTAATACCCGCGATTTCAGCATTTCTTGAAGCGGAGCCGAAGAACAAATAATCACTGATTTCATAGGTAATAAGATTTGCATCATTCAGCTTGTCTACAAACGCAATGACTTGATCATTGATCCGTCGTTCCGCTTCAGGCGTTTCACGTGAGATAAAGCCACGCATAAACGAATCAATATCGTCATCTAACGCGAACTTAACGGGAACGGTTTGCCCAATCAGATCGGGATTCGCAACAGCGAATTCTGTCAATCGTAAATCCGAAGCCGAAGACATGATGCTTCGTGCTGCACGCTTGGCTTTACGTCCAGTTGGATTGCCTAACGCATTGAGCAACGCTTCATTTACGAGTGCTCGAGCGTCACCTGAATACAGCGATTCCACTGACATATCGCCTTGTGGATCCATGCGCTCTTTATCCAGCATCACTTCAAGTGTTACGTAGTGCTGGAACATACCAGGAATTCCATTTGAGAGAATCCCAGCAAACAATAAAATTAAGAAGAGAATCGCTGTCGAAATACCAGCCAATCCCCAAAACTGGAATCGACTTTCACTACGCCCGCGAGTCTTTAGCGTCGCCGCAACACGGCTTGCCGCCTCTTTTGGTGAGAGAGGACCGGTTTGAGTTGTATCAGTCATACTGTTCCCTGTATTTCTTCACGATTTGCAGTGCAAAAAAGTTCAATCCTAAAGTGATGATGATGAGCATCAGAGCTAAGGCAAATGCAGACAACGTCTTAGCAGACTCGAACTCCTGATCACCAACGAGAATCGTTACAATTTGTGAAGTCACGGTTGTAACCGCATCCAACGGATTGAACGACAAGTTCGCCGCAAGGCCAGCGGCCATTACAACGATCATTGTTTCACCAACAGCGCGAGAGACTGCAAGAATAATAGCCGCAACAATCCCAGGAAGAGCAGCTGGTAAAACGACTTGCCGCACTGCTTCACTCTTTGTCGAACCAAGACCATAAGCTGCGTCTCGAAGCGACTGCGGAACTGCATTGATCACGTCATCTGAAAGTGATGAGATAAATGGAATAATCATGACGCCCATAACCAGACCTGCAGCCAGTGCAGACTCGGATGCAACTTCGAGCCCGAGCGATTCACCTGCGGCTTTGACCAACGGAGCCACTGTCAGTGCGGCGAAAAATCCGTACACAACCGTCGGAACTCCAGCAAGAATTTCCAGTAGCGGCTTTACAACAGCACGAGCGCGCGATGATGCGTACTCAGCCAAATAGATCGCACTGAATAAGCCAACAGGAACCGCAACGATCAACGCAACAGTTGAAATCAATAGCGTACCGACAAACATCGGCACCATTCCGTATGTCGCAGTACCGCCGCCTGAGCCCGCGCGTTCTGCACCTTCAAACTGAGGATTCCATTCGAGCCCAAACAAAAAGTCTTGAGGGGGAATGAGATTGAAAAACCGAATTGATTCAAAAAGAACCGATAAAACGATCCCGATAGTCGTCAGAATTGCGACTGTCGAACTCACCATCAAAGTCCAAAGAATAATGCGCTCTACACCATTACGGGAGCGAAACGTTGGATTGATTTGACGATAAGCAAAAAAACCTGAGAACAACGAGACGGCTAACACAATAATTGCAATAACAACGTCAGCTGTTGACTGCCATTCGATCCACGCCTGTCCTGCGGCGAGAATAAAAGGCTCTGGAGTACCAAATTGGATGCCGTCAACGACGTTCATGATTTTGGTGAAAACGATCGCTTGTGCGGCAAAGTCCTGAGCAAGCACCTCAGGTGGATAAAAATCCTTAACCATCTGCTTAAACAGTAAGCCATCGCCGATCGAGAGCACGACTAACAAAAGCAATGCTGGGACAGTCGACACGAGACCAGCCCATAGACCGTAGTAATGAGGCAAGGAATGTAACTTAACTGAACCCGACGCACGCTGACCTAAGATCGTTCGTTGACCTAGGTAAAAATAGGCTGCGCCAATAACCAGTACGATTAACGCCAAACTTGTTATAGACACGATTTGTTTTCCTCCAGTGAAAAAAGGACCGACTCAGAAAGAGCCGGCCCCTGCGTAGTTAACCAAAGTGGTTAATTACTTAAGATCCGCCGCAGTTAGCTTTGGAAGATCTTTCAT
>CBFHIN010000002.1:0-100974 GCA_965655875.1 Litorivicinaceae bacterium
CCAATATTTACCAAACGCTTGAACAACTCGAGTGCATCGTAGAACTTAACGCCTGCATCAAAACCACCAGTGACACCAAAAGTAAGTAGAGCAGAAGGTGTTCCGCCAAGCTGGGTTTTGGCTAATTCATGATGCGGATGATCGGCGAGACCCGCGTAGCTTACCCAATCGACTTTTGGATGCGCCTTCAAAAATTCCGCGACTTTTTGCGTATTCTCGCAATGACGTTCCATTCGAAGATTCAGTGTTTCAATACCCTGAAGCAATAGGAAGGCATTCATTGGTGCGAGAGCTGCACCTGTGTTGCGTAAAGGTACTGTGCGCGCACGGGCAATAAAAGCAGCCGGTCCAAACGCATCTGAATACACGACATCGTGATAGGCCGGTTCTGGTGCCGTCATACCAGGGAATTTATCTGCCTGCGCGGTCCAATCAAAATTACCACCGTCGACAATGATGCCACCGAGCGAGTTACCATGACCACCCATGAATTTTGTCAGGGCGTGCACAACGATATTGGCACCTAATTCAATTGGCTTACACAACGCTGGCGTCGCAACTGTGTTATCAACAACCAATGGCAACCCATTACGAGACGCCATCGCAGCCATTGCTTTTAGATCGATGATATTGCCGGCAGGGTTACCAATGGTTTCGCAGTAAATTGCACGTGTATTTTCATCAACCAGTTTCTCAAGATCTTCAGCACGATCAGTCTCCGCAAATCGCACTTCAACACCTTGACTGGGCAGCATGTGGGCAAACAATGTGTAGGTCCCGCCATAGAGCTGGGGCGTTGTCACAATGTTGTGACCCTGGCTCGCGAGCGTTTGCAATGCATAGTTGATTGCTGCCATACCCGAGGAAACAGCCAGTGCTGCAATACCACCCTCAAGGGCCGCGACACGCTGCTCCAGCACATCGCAGGTTGGGTTCATGATTCGCGTGTAAATATTCCCAGGTACTTCAAGATTGAAGAGTGCAGCACCGTGCGCCGCATCATCGAACTCAAATGCCACGTTCTGACAGATCGGTGGGACTACTGCTTTTGTCGTTGGATCAGTTTGATAACCCGCATGAATTGCTTTGGTTTCGTCACGCATCATTTTTACCTTCTTTATTTGTTTCTTTCGCGGTGTACTTATTAATTAGTGTTCCCAGCAAAATCCAATATCTTTATCGAATATCTAAATAATCGAGAATCGATTGTGCAGCGTTTCGGCCCTCAGCAATTGCCGTGACAACCAAATCTGACCCACGAACCATATCGCCACCAGCAAATACTTTCGCATTAGTTGTCTGGTAGGGGAGTGTTTGCTCTTCTGCTGCCAATACAAGCCCTGAGTCAGCGGTATCGATATTGAGATCATTGAACCAATCAGCAGGACTCGGACGGAATCCAAATGCGATCAACACACAATCCGCAGGTATAACTTCTTCAGACCCAGGAACGACTTCCGGACTACGGCGTCCATTCGCATCGGGTTCACCAAGCTGGGTGGTAACGAATTTAACGCCGGTCACTCCCGTCGCATCGCCTACAATCTCAATCGGCTGACGATTGAACATGAAATTGACACCTTCTTCGCGCGCATTGGCCACCTCACGACGAGATCCAGGCATATTGGCTTCATCACGACGGTATACACAGGTAACAGATTTCGCGCCTTGACGAATCGAAGTTCGGTTACAGTCCATCGCTGTATCGCCGCCACCAAGAACAATGACGCGTTTGCCGTTCATATTAATGAACTCACTCGGATCCTTTTCAAAACCGAGGCAACGGTTCACATTTGAGATCAAAAACGGAAGCGCTTTAAAAACACCGTTCAAATTTTCCCCAGGGAAGCCTCCGGCCATATTGGTATATGTACCCATACCGAGGAACACAGCATCAAATGTCTCCATGAGTTCGCCAACAGATATGTCCTTACCGACCTCTGTATTCAATTTGAACTCGATACCCATACTTTCAAAAATTTCTCGACGGCGTGTCATCACCGTTTTTTCGAGCTTGAATTCTGGGATCCCAAAAGTCAGCAGTCCTCCAATCTCTGGATGACGGTCAAAAACCACGGGTTTTACACCACCCCTTGCGAGAATATCAGCACAAGCAAGGCCTGCTGGACCTGCACCAATGATCGCAACTCGCTTGTCTGTCCACTCAACATCCGACATGTCTGGACGCCAACCGAGAGCAAATGCTGTATCGGTAACGTACTTTTCAACTGAACCAATAGTCACCGCACCGAAGCCATCATTGAGCGTACAGGCACCTTCACAGAGACGGTCTTGCGGACACACCCGACCACACACTTCAGGAAGCGAGTTCGTTTTATGACACAGCTCCACAGCTGCCATGATGTTGCCCTGACTAATCAGTTCGAGCCAATTCGGAATGTGGTTATGAACTGGACATTTCCATGAGCAATATGGATTACCGCATGACAAGCAGCGATGCGCTTGCGATCCGGCATCCTTCGTCGAAAACGGATGATAGATTTCCGTGAACTGGTCTTTGCGTTGATCAAGATCTTTTTTAGCCGGATCAACCCTACCAACATCTAGAAACTGAAAATCATTGCTTTTCTGTGTGGACATCCTAATAAATCCTCTCAATCGCTATTGCGCGTCTGATCTCGACGAGACAAGTAGATCGCTTAAACTCGCCGCTTTCGGCTTCACGAGCCAGAACTGACCGACATATGATTCAAAGTCGTCCAAGATCGTACGACCCCAGTCGCTATCGGTCGCTTCGACGTAATCACGAATTTGTGAGCGTAAATGAGCCCGATACTGCTCCATATGCTCGGTACTGATTCGTGCAATCTCGACAAGCTCATGATTGTAACGATCAACAAATGTTCTCGATTCATCAAGAACGTATGCAAACCCGCCTGTCATGCCTGCTCCAAAGTTTCGCCCAGTTCGACCAAGAACGATGACGAGCCCGCCAGTCATGTATTCACAGCAGTGATCACCGGCACCTTCAACAATCGCGGTGGCACCTGAATTACGAACTGCAAAACGCTCTCCCGCGCGTCCAGCAGCATATAACGTTCCACCGGTCGCACCATACAAACAGGTATTCCCGATAATGGACGTATCCTGTGACGCAAACTGCGAGCCTTCAGGTGGAGCAATCACCAAGCGACCACCGGCCATTCCTTTGCCCACATAATCATTCGCATCACCACGCAGATTCATCTCCAAGCCAGGCGCATTAAAGACACCGAAGCTTTGGCCTGCTGTTCCTGTCAAATTCAATCGAATTGGATTCGACATTCCTTCACGGCCGTGCGCCAGTGAAATCTCACCCGATAGGGTGGCGCCTACAGAACGGTCTTGGTTTGTAATTGCAAAATCAAACTCAGCGCTTGATCCAGTCGCAACCGCTTCCTGTGTTGCTGCAACAATTGCTTGGTTCAATGGTGCTTCATCATACGGGGGATTTTTATCAACCGCGCATAGCTGAGGCTTACCTTCGTGCTCTGGGCCTTGATATAGCATTGGTGCAAATTCAAGTTTCGCCTGACGCTGAGAACGCCCTCCCACTTGCGACAGTAGGTCAGTGCGCCCGACCAATTCCGCCATCGTTTTTACACCAAGCTCTGCCATGACCTCACGCGTTTCCTCCGCCACAAAAGTGAAGAAATGTTTAATCATTTCGACCGTACCGCGGAAGTGTTGCTCTCGTAATAGTTCGTTTTGCGTCGCAACACCGGTTGCACAGTTATTCAGGTGACAGATCCGAAGGTATTTACAGCCCATAGCAACCATCGGAGCGGTACCGAAACCGAAACTTTCAGCGCCTAAGATTGCAGCCTTTACAACATCAAGACCCGTTTTCAAACCACCATCTGTTTGCAACCGCACTTTATCTCGCAAATCATTTGCACGAAGCGCCTGATGCGCCTCAGACAAACCAAGCTCCCATGGTGAACCTGCATACTTAATCGATGTCAGCGGGCTCGCGGCCGTCCCTCCGTCATACCCTGAAATCGTGATCAGATCGGCATACGCCTTCGCAACACCTGCAGCAATCGTACCGACACCAGGTTCACTCACGAGCTTTACAGAAACCAATGCTTTTGGATTCACCTGCTTCAAATCAAAGATAAGTTGCGCTAGATCCTCAATCGAATAGATATCGTGATGTGGTGGCGGAGAAATCAACGTCACACCAGGGACCGAGTAACGCAACTTCGCGATTAACGTATTGACTTTACCACCAGGTAACTGGCCACCTTCGCCAGGTTTTGCACCCTGCGCAACTTTGATTTGAAGAACCTCTGCGTTCACCAAATAGTGCGGCGTCACTCCAAATCGACCCGACGCGATTTGCTTGATTTTAGAAACGCGTGTGGTTCCAAAACGATTCGGATCTTCGCCACCTTCGCCAGAATTGGATCGCGCGCCAAGCTCATTCATTGCTTGAGCTAGCGCTTCGTGTGCTTCAGGACTTAGAGCACCCAATGACATACCAGCAGAATCAAAACGCTTAAAAATTGACTCGATCGGCTCGACTTCATCAACCGAAATAGCCCGACCAGCATCTTTCTCAAGCTTCAGCAAATCACGCAATGTCGCCACAGGGCGTTCATTCACGATTTTTGCGTACTTCTGATAGGTTGAATACGACCCAGTCTGAACAGCCTGCTGAAGCGTCTGGACCACATCCGGGTTATATGCGTGATACTCACCACCATGCATATATTTCAAGAAACCACCCTGCGGGACAGGTTTCCGTGTTGACCATGCCAGTGACTGGCGAACCTTTTGGTCGTTTTCGAAATCAGAGAAGTCGGCACCAGCAATCCGGCTCTGTACGCCCTTGAAACACAAATCAACAATTTCGCGCGAGAGACCAATCGCTTCGAAGAGTTGAGCTCCTCGATAGCTTGCAACGGTCGAGATGCCCATCTTCGATAGAATTTTCAATAGGCCCTTATTAATGCCTTTGCGGTAGTTTCTGTGCAGTTCTAACGGATCGCCAACCAACTCGTCTGAATCAACCAAGTCGTTGATCACACGATATGACAGATATGGATAGACGGCCGTTGCACCAAAACCCAGTAATACAGCGAAGTGATGAGAATCACGTGCCTCGGCTGTATCAACGATGATATTCGCAGAACACCGGAGCCCTTCTTTAATAAGGCGATGATGAACAGCACCAGTCGCCATCGTAGCAGATACAACCCACTGGTCTTCACTGACCTGTCGATCGGAAAGAATCAATAATGTATTGCCGGCGCGGGCGGCATCAACTGCCTGCTGACACACCGATTCAACTGCTGCTTTTAAGCCAATCGATGGATCAAATGCCAAATCGATTTGAACCCGACCATACTTTGGATGATCAAATGATTTCAGTCGATCCATCTTTGGCGCTGACAAAATCGGTGAGTGTAAAATCACACGCTCTGCATGATCCGCTGTCTCTTCAAACGGATTCAACTCCATTCCAAGACAGGTCTCTAAACTCATCACAATCGACTCGCGCAGTGGATCAATTGGCGGATTTGTCACCTGAGCAAATTGCTGCCGGAAATAATCTGCTGTGTGACGTTGCTCCGTCGAGAGCACTGCCATTGGCGTGTCGTCTCCCATGGAGCCAACCGCCTCTTGCCCAGTCTCTGCAAGAGGCTTAATCACTTGGTGCCGCTCTTCACTGGTGAGGTTGAAAAGCTTTAGGTAGGGAGCGAGCCCATGTTCAGACAACTTCTTAAGGTCTGAAAACGGATCTTTCATCTCGGTTTCGAAGCGGATTGTCTGCTCGCGCAACCATCTCTTGTACGGCTGACGCTCTTTCAATTGCTGATCAATGTCATCAGCAGTTAAAACGACTCCCGTTTCAGTATCGATAGCTAGAATTTCGCCAGGTCCGACGCGGCCCTTTGCGACCACGTCTTCTGGTTGGTAGTCCCACGTGCCGATTTCTGAGGCCAGCGTCAGGTACCCGTTTTTCGTCTTGACCCAACGCGCTGGTCGCAACCCGTTTCGATCAAGAAGACAGCAAGCGTAGCGGCCATCAGTCAAGACGATACCGGCTGGTCCATCCCAGGGCTCCATATGCATTGAGTTGTATTCATAAAACGCGCGTAGATCTGCATCCATATCGTCGACGTTTTGCCATGCTGGTGGAACCAACATGCGGATCGCACGGAAAAGATCCATACCACCGGCAACCATGACTTCGAGCATGTTATCCAAGCTCGATGAATCAGATCCTGTTGTATTAACTAGAGGAAGAATCTGATCAACATCCGGTAGACGCTCAGTTTTGAATAGATGTCCTCGTGCGTTCGACCAGTTTCTGTTTCCGGCGATGGTGTTAATTTCACCATTGTGCGCAAGCAACCGGAAAGGCTGCGCAAGCGGCCACCGCGGCAAAGTATTGGTTGAGAAGCGTTGATGGAATACGCAGATTGCCGTCGCCAGCAATTCATCATTGAGGTCCGGATAAAAATGAGGCAGATCAACCGGCATCATCAGGCCTTTATAGCTGACGACACGGCGAGATAACGAACACAAGTAATTCTCAGAGCTCGACGCTATGGCGCGCTCGATGAGTCGAGAAGCCATGAACAGTTGAATATCAAACTGCGCTTGATCTTGCCCGTTTGGCTCAACGAAAACCTGCTTGAATGACGGCATGTTGTCGCGCGCAATTGGCCCAAGGTTGGTAGGGTCAACCGGCACATCACGCCAGCCAACAACACTCAAATTACGGGAACGGAGTGTCTCCTCGATCGCCTGAATTGCCTGCGACTCGATCTCTGGGTCGGTCGACAAAAACACCATACCAACGGCAAACAGATCGCCAAGCTCGATACCGCATGATTGTTTCGCAGCACGGCGCATAAATGCGTCAGGCATCTGGAACAATAGTCCACAACCGTCACCGGTTTTTCCGTCAGCCGCAATACCACCTCGGTGCGTCATGCGCGTGAGCGCTTGAATCGACTTCATCAACAGGTCATGACTGGCTTGACCATCACAATGTGCAATCAATCCAAAGCCGCAGTTGTCTCGAAACTCACCGGGTGTGTAAAGACCTTTGGTCATATGCTTTTTCCTACAATCCACGGCAAACGCCGCAACCTCAAATAAAATGCGGGACGTAGTACGACCCGCCTAAACCGAATTTTGCGAGCTCAACGAGGGCTCAAGCGAATTTTTCGCGTCAGTCGAATGTATGCAAGCGACTGAATCCATAAAGAAAAGGGCCGCGTAGTATATGACTCTAAACACTACGGGGCAAATGAAAGGTGACCCAATAAGACTACCGTTGGTTAGGCGCTAATGGAATAGGAGTTGGCGATCTTGTCTCAGGATCTTCGTTATTCATTTGAACAAATAGTAAAGCAGCCACGATGGCCGCAACAGCAATCCCTGCCGCGATCAAATAGCTTGACGGAATTCGGATTGCTGGCTGTTTCCCGTCAGGTGCATCCTCATCCACGTCTATCACCACGGACGAGTCCTCTTCAGCAATCGCACGCAACAGTTGCTTTGGCTGCATTGCAAAGTGCTGCAAAACCTGTGGTCCGCGAATCGACAGGTCAAGATTTGGATACAACCGAGAACACGCCTCTTCCAGATCATATTGATCCCAATGCGGGAGCATCACTGTGCTTGCAAGCGCAGGTAACGGACGCAAGCTTTGCAAACGGGGGATCAAATTGTCTTCGCCAACCAATAATACTGACCAGTGTCGTCCATACGCGCCGTAGCTGAGCTCATGAAATAACTGCAATACTTCGTTCGGCAGACAATGTGCATCATCCACGATGATTTCAGGGACTCCATGCTCCGTATCGGCTTGCTTTTTTGTCTGCAATCGGGACAGCATTTCAACATCAGTTCCCTCGGGCCGTAAGCCCACGAGACCAACCAAACGAAGGACTGCGTCTGATCGATCAGAAATCAACTCACCGTGTAAATGGAGCGGATTCACTGGACTTTTAAGAATCAACGCTTCAATAAGAAGGCTCTTGCCTTGCCCAGGAGCCCCAACTAAGACAACAAGCCGTTTCGCCCAACGAACTGCCGAGCGAATACGTTCAATACATGTCTGTTGCGAACGAACTAGTGGCAGCACGCTGTCAATACGGCTTGCAGTGAGTTTGAGGGTGCTTGATCTTCAACGTAAGCGTCGCCAAGACGACGCATTAAAACAAGTCGAAGCCGCCCATCGACATTCTTTTTATCAACAGCCATGTGCGTCATAAAATCATCTGGCGTCATCCCTTTTGGTGGCTCAACGGGAAGGCCAGCCGCCTGACAAATTGCAACTACGCGCGCGACATCGGTTTCCGAGATCAGTTCCATCGCGTGCGATACACGGGCAGCAATCACCATTCCAGCACCAACCGCTTCACCGTGTAACCAACCGCCATATCCTAAATGCGCTTCGATTGCATGGCCGAACGTATGCCCTAAATTCAAAAGCGCCCGAACACTTCCCTCACGCTCATCGCGGGCCACGATCTCCGCTTTCATCCGGCATGAATGCTCAATTGCCTGCGCGATCGCTTCTTGTTCGTTTGCCATTAAGGCGTGAATATGCTGCTCGATCCAAACTAAGAATTCTTCATCACCCAGCAATCCATACTTAATGACTTCGGCCATCCCCGCCGCCATTTCTTTTGCAGGTAGGGTCGACAACACATCGGTATCGATGAGCACAGCAATCGGTTGATGGAATGCGCCAATCATATTTTTGCCCAACGGATGATTCACACCGGTTTTCCCGCCAACCGACGAGTCGACCTGTGACAACAGCGTCGTAGGAATTTGAATAAAATCGATTCCACGTTGATAGGACGCAGCAGCAAAGCCAACCATGTCACCCACAACACCACCGCCAAGCGCAATCATGGTCGCATTTCTCGAAAAGCGACGCGTGAGTGCTTCTGTAAAAATCAAATCAAGCGTACCCAGATGCTTATGACTCTCACCATCCGGCAGAACAACAGTCGCGACATCAAAATCATCGAGTGTTGCCAAAACTCGATCCAGGTATAGCGGTGCAATGCTTTCGTTAGTGACAACGAGAACCTGGCGTCCGCCAATCGATGAGGCCAATCGATCTGAATCAATCAGTCCACTGCCAATATGAATGGGGTAAGCGCGCTCTCCGAGCTCAACATTAAGCGTTCTCATCATCATTTCCTTCTAATTGTTCAATAATTTGTCGCACGACCACCGAAGGATTTGTACGAACAGTCTGGACACGAATCCGAGAACATTCTCGATAAAAAGGCTCGCGCTCAGTCGCCATTGCCTGCAATTTCGCGCGTGGATCCGCCACCTGCAGCAACGGTCTATTTTTATCATTCTTCAATCGACTAAATTGGGTTTTTAGATCAGCCTGCAACCAGATCACTCCGAACTTGTGCTGTTTAAGCAGATCTCGGTTTTCTTGACGTAACACCACGCCCGCTCCGGTCGAGATCACTCCACCACCTAACCCAGCCAAATCAGAAAAAACACGCGACTCGCGGTCACGGAAGCCGGTCTCTCCCTCGACATCAAAGATCCATGGAATATCTGCTCCGCAACGCGCTTCGATTTCTTCATCCAAATCAAAAAATGGAAGCGCAAGCTTCATTGAAAGCAAGCGACCAACGGTCGTTTTACCTGCGCCGGTTGGTCCGATCAGAATGAGCGGATAGGCAATGTTGGTCATGGAACCTCAATTACAGAACTCGGGGAGTGATGAATATTAGCAGTTCTGATTTAAAGGCTCGACGCTGTGTTGATCGAAACGCATGGCCCAACACGGGAATTGATGATAACCCAGGCACGTTGACCGTGATGTTTTCTTCTTTTGACTCATAAATTCCGCCAAGGACCAGAGTCTCATCAGGGTCAACAGTTACTCGTGTATTCAATTCTCGGGTCTCAATGACGGGCCCTTGCGCTGTCACCAACTGACTGACTTGGTCCTGTCGAATATCCAAAGTCATCTCAATTCGACCGTCATCTCGCAATATGGGAGTGACTTTTAATTCCAATACCGCATCCTTGAATTCGGTTGATGAGCGGCCGTCTTCATCCACGGTGACAAATGGGAGTTGCTGACCCTGCCGTATTGTGGCGGCTCGCCGATTGGTCGTGACGATTCTGGGCTCTGAAATCACCTCACCAACACCCGAGGATTCGAGCGCCTGCAATTCAAGAGCCAGTAATTTGGGATCTGAAACAAATGCCAAAGACAAGGCTGAGCCTCCTGCATTATCTCCTAAGCCTTGTGTTTGACCCTGAGCTCCCGAGCGCCCGCTGTCTCCCGTTGCAAACGACCAACGTATCCCCAAATCGCGTCGCTTATCCATATCCTGTGACACCAATTTTGCCTCGATCAAAATTTGTTTCACCTCAACATCGAGTACCGAAACCAGATCTTTGATGGACGCGAGATCAGCCGAGTCTCCACGTAAAATCAATCGATTCGTTTCAGGGTCGCCAATGACAGATAAACTCGGATCGAACTGACTCTTCGATTCTTGGATCAGATCGAGGACCTGCTGTGCTTCGCGATGTTTTAAATCAATTACTGCAACTCCGATGCTCCGCTTTTCGGATTCGAGTCGATAACCCGCATCTGTTTGAATCGAACGGAGCCCCGCGGCAGACGCAATCTGAGCAATCGCATCGTCATAATCGGCGGCTTGTCCTTTGATCGTGACAGTTGGATCGACGCCGCTCGGAATTGACACACTGATCCCGGATAACTCTGAAAACATCGTCACCACATCGGACAACGGCACCTTTTCAAACTCTAATGGCAACGAAGCGAACACATCACCCACGAAAAACAGCATGCAACACATGCAATGGATCAACCGTTTTTTTGCACGCATGTCCGTCCTACTGCATTTTTCAAAATAAATTGATTGTTTCGATACGCAAGAAATCGCCAATCTCGGGTTAACCAGTCACCGACACTGAGCAGACGAGTTTCTGATGCATCCCAATTAATTAATACCTGATCGCCAAGTCGTGCGCGAAGCAACAACGATGGACAGTTTTCAATGCCACCGACAGGTGGTATCGATACATCGCTCGTCACATCAAGGTTGTCATCAACATGCCAGTACGGCTGCTTTTCTGGCCGAATTGACAAACGTAGCAATAAGCCCTCATCCGACGACTGGACTTCGATCGTTTCGACGGTTACGCCTGATACATGCATCAAGATGTCATAAACGCTCAGCGGATTTAACTTTGGAGAAATATTCAGCTGAAACACCCAACGATCAGACGAGGTGGTCACCATCTGCACGTCACCTACCTGCTTCAGTTTTTCAGCAAGCATTAACGGATGAAGAGACCGAATGGATCCCTCATACGTTTCCAGCTGCTTAACTAAACGTTTTTGATCACTGAAAAGTTGCTCGGCTCGATTTCTCTCGAACGCTAGCTGGCGAACCTCAACTAAACGGTCCACGTAGTGTTCAAATGCTGGTTTCACAATCCAAAATCCGAGAACAATTGCAACGGTCAAGAACCAGGCAATTAAAACAGCATTGGTGTAGCGAACGATCCACATGGAATAGTCATCCATCTGCAAATTCAACTTCGGTCACGACCCAATGCGTGCTCGATTCAACCGATCGAATATGAAGATTTACGCGACCATTCAAACGATGTAACTGCGCCAAATGACCAAGTTGTAAATGCACTGAGGTTTTGGTTTCACGATCAACCATTGACAGCATTCGGGCCGGACCCACGTCGGCCAACAAATTGATTCGATCCAATCGTCTTTGTAATTGATTACGAAAAGATCGATTGGCGTCGATCGAGTTTTCGGATTCTTTGAGTTGACGCTGAATGTGAGTGATGTCGTCTGCCAATCGATCATTCGAAATTCGTAATGACATCAGTTCACCGGATTGACTGGGCAGATCCTCAACCAACGAACCGAGCATCAGCCACGCTGACAATGCAACCGACGCAAGGCTGACAGTCAACAATAAGCACCATCGAAGACACCAAGTGATTCGTTTACGGATCAGTGCACCCCGCCAGTCGGCAAGATTCAGCATGGCTCGAAGCCCCTTAAAATCTGCTCAGCGTTGAGTGATTTGATGTGTGGTCGATCGGAATCGATACGATGAGCCCATGAGTCAACTTGCGCTTCCGAGGTTTGACCCAACCAATGCCCCACACGAACCACCTGCTTGTCTGAAACTAAACAAGCTGTCACTGCAGTCGCTACACTCCAAGCAAACACACCGGTCCCTTGCTGACGGCACATCCAATCAGACTCCGGATTGATTGACGTAACCTGCTCAAATGAAAATAAACTCGAGACCATTTCAATTGCTCGCGGGCTTAATGTTGCACACATATGAAACTGTTCGCCCTGCTCACAAAACGCAAAATGATCACACCCAACCGCACCTAATCGAGGTCGTTGTGTATCAGTCGGTAAAACGTCTCGACGAATCCAATATTCAGAAACAATCACATGTTTCGCATGCAATTCAGTCGGCAGTTGATCGAATGAAGCATGATGACAATCTCCATCACTTATCCAATACAGGGCATCACAACCCAGATAAACTCGAGATTCATACAGGGGGTTGGTTAACATGAGTTCCTCCAATCCCCGAGAGCCAAGCACGAAATTAATGTCTGTCAAATCGATATTGGACTTTGATTTTAGGTACACTTCGATAGATCACTGAAAATGGAAGAATTGTGACGCGCCCACTACGTTTTTTGATCAGTCTCGCACTCACTTCAGCGTTACTCGGAATCGCTGTTTTAATCGGTGGCTATGTCTACTTGAAGCCTGGTTTGCCTGATGTTGAATCATTGCGAACCGTGCAGCTGCAGACTCCGTTACAAATTTTCACTTCCGATGGGCAACTCATCGCACAGTTTGGTGAAAAACGCCGCGATCCGGTGAGCGTCAATGAGGTCCCTCTTGATCTGGTTCGTGCGTTTCTCGCGGCTGAAGATGATAATTTTCGTGACCACGTCGGCATCGATCCGCTTGGCCTCGCGCGCGCTGCATGGCAATTGATTTCAAGCGGTCAAATCCAATCTGGCGGCTCAACCATCACGATGCAGGTGGCAAAGAACTACTTTTTGAGCCACGAAAGAACCTTCGCGCGCAAATTCCGAGAGATCTTACTTGCGCTCGAGATTGAGAAGACGCTGAGTAAAGATGAGATCTTAGAGCTCTACTTTAACGTGATCTTCCTCGGTCATCGCGCTTACGGTGTCAATGCCGCCTCTCAAATCTATTACGGTAAGAATCTTGATGAACTCAATCTCGCACAATCAGCGATGATTGCAGGTCTTCCCAAAGCGCCATCTAAATACAATCCGATTGCCAATCCAGATCGCGCAAAAGAGCGACGCGATTGGATTTTAGGTCGCATGCTGAAACTTGGATTCATTGAAAAGTACGACTTTGAGCAAGCAATCAGTCAGCCAGTGACCGCGTCACTGCATGGCGTGCAGCTTGATCTCACAGCACCCTATGTCGCAGAAGAAGCGCGGCGTATCGCACTTGAGATATTCGATGACCGCGCCTACACCGACGGGCTTCGCGTGTTTACGACGATCAATGGAGAGCATCAAAAATTTGCGCAAAATGCTGTTGTTCGTGGATTAATGGAATACGACCGACGTCACGGATGGCGAGGTATTGAGCAATCATTCGATGGCGCGAGCTTGTATGATTGGAAGCAACAACTCAAAACGATCGATAACATCGGCCCGCTTGAACCAGCAGTCGTAGTCGCCGTTACTGACAGCAGTATTCGTGCAGTGACAAAAAACGACGACTCCATTGTCATCGAGAAAAAAGGGTTCGAATGGGCGCGGGAATACCGCAGTGTCAATAGTATTGGCCCGCGTGTGAAAGATGCGCGAACGCTCGTAGCACCGGGTGATCTCATCCGAATTATTCAAGATGAAGCCGGTTGGTGGCTTGCCCAAAAACCAAACGTCGAATCCGGCTTCGTCGCACTTGACCCAAATACAGGCGCAATCCGAGCCATGATTGGCGGATTCAATTATTTCGAATCCAAGTTTAATCGCGCCACGCAAGGTGGTCGCCTTGTGGGCTCTGGAATCAAACCATTGATTTATACAGCTGCCCTTGAATCAGGCATGACTCCAGCGACTCAAATTAACGATGCACCCGTGGTGTTTGATCGAACCGAAGGAGCAACTGATTGGCGGCCACAGAATTCTGGCGGTACGTTTTTAGGACCGACACGACTGCGCACTGCACTTTTTAAATCCCGAAACCTAGTATCTGTCCGTTTAGTCCGCGAGCTCGGAGTCAGTCGCATCATCGATATTGCCGATCGCTTTGGGCTCGACACCACGAAATTGCCCAGAGATCTTTCTATCTCGCTCGGAACGGCCTCACTGACTCCGCTAGAGATGGCTGAAAACTACGCGATTTTTGCGAACGGTGGATTCCGGGTCAGACACCATTTGATCGATCGTATTGAGTCTGCTGATGGTGCAGTCCTCTATCAAACACGACCTGTAAGTGTGTGCAAATCAGATTGCGAAGGACGCTCAGTCTCAGTAGATCTGAAATTTGATAACCGCCTCCGCCCAACACAATCAGACTTCTTCGACATCGACTACAGCGATCGAATCGCCCCAAGAGTGCTTGATGAGCGAATTCATTTCCTGATCAACGACATGCTTAAAGATGTTGTTCAACAAGGTACCGCGAAGCGGGCAAAGTCACTAGGACGCAAGGATCTCGCTGGTAAGACAGGCACCACGAACGATCAGGTCGATGCGTGGTTTAACGGCTATCAAAAAGACCTTGTAGCATCGGTTTGGGTTGGATTTGACCAGCCAAAAACACTCGGACGATCGGAGTATGGTGGACGTGCAGCACTACCAATTTGGATTGAATTCATGAAGCATGCGTTAAAAGATGTTCCACAAGACAATCCAAAGCTTCCGACAGGTGTTGTCGCAACGCGTATTGATCCAAGCACAGGCGCCAAAGCGCGTGCCTCCCAAACCAATGCATTGCGTGAATTTTTTCTGTTAGAGAACCCGCCCAAAGATCCGGCGCCGGAATCTGTGATCCCATCCAATGGTGGCCAAGCGATACAGACACCGCAGCAACTATTTTAAAACGCTCTGATCCGATTTTTTGAATCTTTGAGTTTCAGCGTCCAAGGCCAGTCTCGTCTGATGCTTTTCGGCGATCGCGAGACCCAACCGCGGACTTCAAAACGCGCACCCAATTGAAATGCTGCGTCGTCTCGCGAATGCACGACTCGCAAACGTCCATCAAGAACCACTGACTGATTATCGAGAATATGCGTAACTGTACCGCGTCGAAGTTGAAATCCACCTCGACTGAGTGCATTTGCTGGCTCTGGCAATTGCCCAAGCGACCACACACCGCGTTTCTGTAGCCGAGCTTCCCGTTCATAATCAAATAAACATGAGACCAATCGATTCTCTGGAGGAATCGACACCGTAATTGCCAATCCTTCTGCTACCAACGATTCAGCTAGGTAAGACGAGCCAAGCCATAAATTTCCGAGCAATCGCCCGTAACGATCTGTCTTGGCTGGCCAGGGGGTAATTTGTACAGTTTGAGGAAGCAGGTCACGCACACGCCCTTTTGCTCGTTGCGCATATTGTTTTTTCCAACCCGAGTCTTTGAGCTCAAACGTATTGAAACCGGTCAGTCGAACCCGAGTGTCATCGGCTAGCTTGACGGTATCACCGTCGATAACACGATCAACTTTGATCGGTGGAGACAACGTTCGCGGGCTTGGACAAGAAGTCGCGTGAACGACTCCCGAATAGACAAAAGCCGCTAGAAAAGCGGCTTTTGCTAGAAACTTACTTGGAAATGGTGCGACCACCGAAACGCTTGTTAAAGCGATCAATCCGTCCACCAGTATCGACAACTTTTTGCTTACCCGTGTAGAAAGGGTGGCACTCTTGACAGACGTCAACCGTGAAGTCTTCGCCTTTTGTTGAACGTGTTGCGTAGGTTGCGCCGCATGAGCATGTCACCTTCACGTCCGAATATGCTGGATGAATATCCGCTCTCATCTGTTCTATCCTCTGTATAATCGATGCCGCTTCCCCAACCACATTACGCGTCAGGCACCGCATCTAAGTTTGGGCGGCGGAGTCTATCAAACACTGGGGTGCTCACGGAAGTCTATGCCACGCTTTTTTATCAAAGTTTTTGTTCCCGGACCGTTTTTCGAGCCATTGACCTATCAATCAGAGGTGTTGATCGGAACAGGACTCCGCGTGGTCGTCCCGCTAGGTACGCGTGAAGTGATCGGTATTAGCGCTGGTCAAGCGACTGATCCAGACACCGAAAACCAAATCAAATCGATTGTATCTGTGATCGATCAAGAGCCGATTATCAGTCCAAAACACCAAGCATTGGTGGATTTCACGTCCGCGTATTATTTAGCGCCTCCAGGCGATGTATTGCTGTCGAGCCTACCAACGTCAATTCGCAAAGGGAAACCGTTACCAGCCCCGAAAACTGAAGCAGGACATCAGAACCAACCTGCTTATGAGCTCACACGTGAACAAAAGCAAGCAGTCATCGAAGTCGATCAAAGCGCCAATCAGTTTCAAAGTTTTTTGTTGCAGGGCGTAACTGGCAGTGGAAAAACACAAGTTTTTTCAGAGCTCATATCGCGGACCATCAAGCGTAGACAACAAGTCTTATTGCTCGTTCCTGAGATCGGACTTACCGGGCAAATGGTTAACCGAATTCAAGATCAACTCGATGGTCGTTTGAGTGTTTCCCATTCTGGAATCGCTGATGGTGCCCGTGCAAAAGCTTTTGTTGCTGCGTCGCAAGGTGTTGCTGATGTATTGATTGGCACCCGCTCCGCACTCTTCACACCATTACCGAGGCTTGGACTCATTTTGGTGGATGAAGAACACGACGGTGCCTATAAAAATCAGGAAGGTTGCCGTTATTCCGCGAGAGATCTCGCGATCGTTCGTGCCAAACAGGCCAACATCCCTATTGTGCTGTCATCAGCAACACCCTCTTTGGAGTCGTGGCATCAGGCCGAGCTCGGAAAGTACAAACGTTTGCGTTTATCCGCTCGCCCAGGGCAACAACCACGGCCAACGATTCGCTTAATCGATGCGCGTCACGACAAACCAAAAGACGGTCTAACAAATACAGCAAAGCGGGCCATTGAAAACGCACTCGACAACCGACAGCAGGCACTTGTCTTCCTCAATCGACGGGGCTACTCCCCAGTTCTTATGTGTACCGATTGTGGGTGGATTCCGGCATGTCGACACTGCGATGCCAAACCAACACTGCATCGCCAGCCAAATTCCCTCTGGTGTCATCACTGTGATCACCGGCAGGCTCCCGTTCATATTTGTCCAGAGTGCTCATCTTCGAATTTATTAGCTGTTGGTCAAGGCACTGAACGCCTCGAAGAAGCATTAACAGACACATATCCTGACGTACCTATTATTCGCGTAGATCGTGATACCACTGCCCGTCGACGTGCATTTGAGGCGCTCATTGAACCAGTCATTCAAGGCAAACCCTGTATTTTGGTGGGCACACAGATGTTGGCCAAGGGACATGATTTTAAAAATCTCTCGACTGTCATTGTCATCGATGCGGATCAGGGTTTGTCTGGTGCTGATTTCCGTTCAGTCGAACATTTCGCTCAATTGCTCACGCAAGTTTCAGGTCGTGCTGGCCGGCATGGGGGGGCAACAGGACAAGTCCTGATTCAAACGCATCGACCAGAGTCAGAGTGGTTGGATCGCATTTTAAAACAGAACTACGATCATCTTGCGTTGGCCATCATGGCTGAACGAAAGCAATTTCAATGGCCGCCCGACACGCATCTTGCGTTAATCAGCGCGCGCGCGACAGCACTACAACCGGTGTTCGAAGCACTCGAAGAGATTGCACAGCAGATTCGAGGCCTGAATAGTCCCATCCGAGTGCTTGGCCCGGCTCCAGCGCCAATGGAACGACGAAATCGTCAATACCATGGACAGCTCCTTATCACTGGGTCACGCACGATGATTCAGTGGGTTTTGAAAGAAACAGGCCCCTGGGCGTATCGAAGGAAAGGAAAAGTCATGTTTCAGTTAGATGTCGATCCCTGGGACCTTTGGTAATGCTACACTCGCGCCCCTAACTGGAGGGATACAATGAAGGACGCTGTCGCTGCGCTATTTGAACGAGCGCTCGATCAACTCATAGAAAAAGGCATGCTTGATTCGAGCGATCGCAAGCCTATACAAATCGAAAATACACGCGATCCAGCTCACGGCGATCTGGCAACCAATGCCGCGATGATGCATGCAAAAGCTGCCAAAATGGCGCCTCGCGCGCTCGCTGAATTGCTATTGGAGCACCTCCCGTCGTCACCAAATATCGATGCGACTGAAATAGCGGGGCCCGGCTTTATCAATATTCGCCTAGCCAAAGATGCCGCTTTCGAACCCGTCATTCGCTGCCTTCAAGACAATACAATTTTCGGTATACACACCCCAACGAACGAACGCGTTCAGGTCGAGTACGTCTCTGCAAATCCAACCGGGCCTTTGCACGTCGGTCACGGGCGCGGAGCCGCCTACGGAGCGACATTGGTCAATCTGCTGAAAGCACGCGGCCACTCTGTTGACGCTGAGTATTATGTCAATGATGCCGGACGCCAAATGAATATCTTGGCGGTGAGCGTCTTTCTCCGTTATTTGGAGGCCACCGGAGAAACGGTGGCATTCCCATCAGCCGGATATCAAGGCGATTACATTGTAGACCTCGGAAAAACTCTTCAAAAAGAAGTCAGTGACTCGCTCTCGGTCTTATGGAGCGACTTGACCCATGGGGTCACACCAGATTCAGACGAGACAAAAGATGCGCATATTGATGGATTGATTCATAACGCAAAATCTCAATTAGGTGAGCAATGGAGTAAGCCTTTCGATCTCGCACTCGACGCAATTCTGAGCGATATAAAAAATGATTTATCAGAATTCGGTGCGGATTTTGACGAATGGTTCAGTGAGAAGTCGCTAGTCACCTCTGGCGAAATTGATGACGCAATTCAACGCCTTGAAGAGCGTGGACATCTCTATGACAAGGGGGGTGCGCTTTGGTTTCGCTCGACTGATTTTGGCGATGATAAAGACCGAGTGGTCCGTCGAGATAACGGGGAAACAACCTACTTCGCGAGCGATATTGCGTACATCGCCAATAAGTTTTCTCGAGGCTTTGACCGAATAATTTACGTATGGGGCGCAGACCATCACGGTTATATCGTCCGAATCAAGGCAGCCGCTCAAGCACTTGGGTTTGATCCTGAAAGACTCACAATCCGGCTCGTACAATTTGCAATTCTTTATAAAGATGGCGAACGATTACAAATGTCGACCCGCTCCGGTTCATTTGTCACACTTCGAGACTTGCGCAACGACGTCGGCCGAGACGCATGTCGGTATTTTTATGTGATGCGCAAAGCCGATCAGCATCTCGACTTTGATCTATCACTTGCGACCAGTCAGTCCAAGGACAATCCGGTGTACTACATTCAATACGCACACGCGCGTATTTGTCGGGTATTCGAAGGACTCGAGGGTGAAGTGTTCGATCAAGAGCGCGGATTGAATCACTTGACGGCGCTAACGACACAAGAGGAACTTGATCTGGCGACTTCAATTGGGCGTTTCCCGGAAATCGTTGGCAAAGCTGCAGATTCCCTCGAGGCGCATCTCATTTGTTACTACCTCCAGGACCTCGCGGCCGATTTTCATCGTTGGTACAACGGAACTCGTCTGCTCGTTGACGAACTTGAAGTACGTGATGCCCGCCTTGCGCTCGCAAAAGCTGTGCAAACGGTTATTCGCAATGGACTCGATCTACTTGGCGTGAGTGCCCCTCGGTCAATGTAATGCGTGATTATTCGACCCAGGCTGCACGCCATCGGCGGACGGAAAAACAAGGACCGAGCGCTGCGATCGGGATCACCTTGAGTATCGTTTTAGTTGGGGCGGTTGCGGCATTACTTATTTGGTTAACGCAAAGTACGTCTGAAACACTCGAAGAAGAACCGCGTCAACCTGAGGCAAGAATTGAAGAGCCTCAAGCGCCAACACCAACAGAGCTAAATGCAAAAGAAACAACAACTGTCGAGCAAGAAATCCCTGAGGCGCCAGAGAACTTTTACACGTTTTATGAGTTGTTGATCTCAGGGGAAGTCCCCATAGACGTTGAAGCGGGAAAATCCAGAGATGAAGCCGCCGCTGAAACTCTAAAGAGCACCATTGTTCAGGTTGCATCGTTTCGAACCGCCGAAGCCGCAGAAGATACTCGTGTTGCACTGTTGTTCTTGGATCTGAAAGCGCGTGTTTTGCCTCCGAGCCAAACCAATGGAGGTTGGTATCGGGTTGTACTTGGACCGTTTAAAACCATTCGTGATATGCAAGCCGCCGCGGACGTACTGAAAAAGAATGGTTATAACGCGCTCATTCGCAGGGAGTAGATATGGAACAATTCCACGGAACAACGATCGTTTCAGTGCGACGAGGCGACCAAGTTTGTATTGGTGGTGACGGCCAAGTCACACTCGGCAATACGGTCATGAAAGGGAATGCACGTAAAGTCAGACGACTGTATCAAAACAAAGTGCTCGCAGGTTTCGCTGGCGGAACAGCTGATGCGTTCACATTGTTTGAGCGATTTGATGCGAAGCTCGAAAAACATCAAGGCAACCTCACGCGCGCTGCAGTGGAGCTAGCCAAAGACTGGCGCCAAGATCGAATGCTCAGACGACTTGAAGCGATTCTCGCAGTTGCCGATACCGAAACGTCTCTAATCATCACAGGAAATGGAGATGTAATGGAGCCAGAAGATGGCATCATCGCTGTCGGCTCTGGCGGTCCATTTGCGCAAGCCGCAGCACTTGCATTACTTCGGAATACAGAACTAAGTGCTCGCACAATCGTTGAAGAGGCGCTCAAAGCAGCCGGCGAGATCTGTATTTACACGAACACAAACTTCACCATTGACGAATTGAACACGACCCATGACTGATCTTTCACCTCAAGATATTGTTACCCAACTCGACCGCCATATCATCGGGCAAGCTGATGCAAAACGTGCGGTCGCTATCGCCCTAAGAAATCGTTGGCGTCGAATGCAGCTGGTGGACGATCTTGCTAAAGAAGTGACGCCTAAGAATATCTTAATGATCGGCCCAACAGGCGTCGGCAAAACAGAAATCGCACGACGACTTGCTCGACTTGCAAAGGCACCATTTATCAAGATTGAAGCAACTAAATTCACGGAAGTCGGATACGTGGGTCGTGACGTGGAATCGATCATCAGAGACCTGGTTGGTGTTGCGATAAAAGATGAACGTGAACGTCGAATGCAGGAAGTGCGCCACCAGGCAGAGGATCGGGCCGAAGACCGAATTCTCGATATTCTGCTGCCTCCGCCTCGGAACGATCAACCAGTCCAACCGGACACGAGTGGTGCACGTCAGGTCTTCCGGAAGAAATTGAGAGAAGGCGAACTCGACGATAAAGAAATCGAGATCGATGTCAGTGCAGGAGGTTTAGGCGTCGACATCATGACGCCACCAGGGATGGAGGATATGGCTAACCAACTCCAAGACATGTTCTCAAAATTCGGACAAGACAAGAAAAAGAAACGAAAACTACCGATTCGGGATGCTTATAAAATCTTGATTGATGAAGAAGCCGCAAGACTGATTTCGGATGATGATGTGAAATTGACTGCGATTGGCCATGTTGAAAGTCGCGGCATCGTATTTCTTGATGAAATCGATAAAGTATGTCGCCGTGAAAACGCGCAAGGCGCTGATGTCAGTCGCGAGGGCGTACAAAGGGATTTACTCCCTTTAATCGAAGGCACGACGGTGCAAACGAAATTCGGCTCTGTCAAAACGGATCATATTTTATTTATCGCATCCGGTGCATTTCACTTATCAAAACCCTCAGATCTTGTACCAGAGCTCCAAGGTCGGCTGCCGATTCGCGTCGAACTTGACGCGCTAAAGCCCTCCGATTTTGCACGAATTCTGACTGAGCCAGATCATTCTTTGGTCACACAGTACCAAGCGCTCCTAGAAACCGATGGGATTTCGATTGAGTTTGCTGAAAATGGCATCGAGGCGATTGCTGAAATCGCTGCATCCGTCAATGAGAAAACTGAAAACATCGGAGCGCGAAGGCTACATACACTCGTCGAACGCGTCCTTGAGGATTTGTTGTTTCAGACTGGCCAAACCGCCTCTGAACCCGTCACAATTGACCGCAATTATGTCGAATCTCGTTTGTCTGAACTCAGCCAAGACGAGGATTTGTCGCAATACATCCTCTGAGGGCACATGAAAGAGACAACGCATTTTGGATTCAAAGAGGTCCCCGTAGAGGAGAAGACCTATCGCGTCAGAGAAGTCTTTAATAGCGTTGCACGTCGTTATGATTTGATGAACGACCTGATGTCCGCAGGCTTACATCGCCTCTGGAAGCGAGTTGCGATTGAGTCTATTGCCATTCGTCCAGGTATGCATGTTTTAGATCTCGCCTCAGGTACCGGAGATCTTGCTCGCGCTATGTCGCGTCGTGCAGGGTCAACCGGTCATGTGATTTTGGGCGATATCAACGATCAAATGCTCCGAGTTGGTCGTGATCGTTGTATCGATGAGGGTGAACTAAAAGGGCTAAGTTGGTGCCAATGTGACGCTGAATCGCTTCCCTATCCAAGTAACTCGTTTGATCGAGTCACTATCGGTTTCGGGCTTCGAAATGTGACTGACAAAGATGCAGCGCTTCGCGAGATGTATCGTATTTTAAAACCTGGCGGCAAAGGATTAGTTCTCGAGTTTTCTCAGCCCACATCAGCTTCTCTGTCTCAGATTTATGATGTTTATAGTTTTTCGGTATTACCAGCAATGGGACAGCTCGTCGCACAAGATAAAGAATCGTATCAATACCTTGCCGAATCGATCCGAAAGCACCCAGATCAGGAAACCCTCGCTGATATGATGCGCACCGCTGGATTTGAGTCCGTGTCGTATCAAAATCTGACCGGAGGCATCGTTGCGATCCACACGGGAGTCAAAAAATGATCCCTCGATTGATGTTGGCAGGGTTGGTTGGCGCTTCAGAAAAAGCAATCAGCGCCGGCATGAAAGCTGCGGACATCCAACCCGAACAACTCGCGCCAATGGTTGGAAAAGTGCTCAAACTGAGAGTGACAGATCTTGATCTCGATGTGTGGATCATCTGTGGCGAAGAACGTTGGTGGCTTGCCACAGAATCACAAGAAAATGCAGATGTAGAACTGTCTGGAACACTCGGAAGTCTTGTAGAAACAGCGCGCTCACTGACTAGACCCAACGCCCCGCTCATTTTTGAAGGACTTGATATCCGAGGGAGTGTTGGCGTCTTACAAACCATGCAAAAAGTGTTTCAAGCGATGGATTTGGACTGGGAAGACGTCGTAACCAAAGCACTTGGTCCAGTACCTGCAGGGCTTTTAATCAAAACCTTGCGAGCGGCTCGAGAACAATGGCTCACCAGTCGTGAATCGGTGAAACGACAAACTCAAGAGTACCTACAATCGGAGCAAAACACTGTCGTTACCCACACAACGTTTGCTCACTCAGAAACAAGAATGACGGCCTTGAATCGACAGATTGATCGACTCGATGCACGCATCAAACGGATTGAGGCTCAACATGAGTAGTTCATTTCGCCTGTTAAAGATCCTTCGTGTTCTGTTTTCAGAACGAGTTGACGAACTTCTACCACAACCAAAAAAAGGCCCATTACGCGCCTTTGTCTGGTTAATACCATCTGTTCGAATGAAACGATCGCGCGGTGAGCGCCTCCGCGACGCGCTGCAAGCCTTGGGACCAGTTTTTGTGAAATTCGGGCAAATGCTGTCGACGCGGCGTGACCTTCTGCCACCAGATATTGCTGGACCACTGGCTGAACTTCAAGACCGTGTCAAACCATTCCCGGGTGATCGATCGAGAGCCATCATCGAGGCCGACCTTGAATGCTCAATCGATGACGTTTTTGCAGAATTTTCGTCCGAGGTCATGGCCTCTGCGTCGGTCGCACAGGTTCACGCAGCAAGACTCAAAACCGGCGAAGAAGTCATTGTTAAAGTCATTCGCCCAGGTATCGAAAAAGTCATCGAAGAAGATTTAAAACTGATGATGACGATTGCTCGATTTGTTGAGAAAAACTTTGTTGACGGCAAGCGTTTAAAGTTGGTGCAAGTGGTCTCTGATTATCGAATGACCATCCTTGATGAGCTTGATTTGATGCGTGAGGCCGCAAATACAGCGCTAATTCGTCGTAACTTTGAGCATTCTGATATTTGTTACGTCCCACAAATTTATTGGGACTACACGCGACGCAATGTGAAAGTCGAAGAACGGATTTACGGCATTCCAATCTCTCAAATCGACGTGTTTAAAGAAAAGAACGTCAATATGGAGACGTTAGCCGAACGCGGTGTCGAAATCTTTTTCACTCAGGTATTTGACCATAGTTTTTTCCACGCTGACATGCATCCGGGAAATGTCTTTGTTGATATCTCCGATCCGGAAAATCCAGTCTACAAAGCCATCGACTTTGGAATTGTGGGTACGCTCGATCCTGAGTCCCAAGCTTATCTGGCTCAAAACCTGATCGCATTTTTCGATCGAGATTACCGCGCAGTTGCTGAATTGCACGTCGAATCAGGTTGGGTGCCCAAAAATACGAATATTGGTGAATTCGAGAGCGCAATTCGGACCGTTTGCGAGCCGATTTTTCAAAAGCCTCTCGGCGAAATTAGTTTTGGCGTTCTTCTGGTTCGTTTATTCGAAGTCGCCCGCCGATTCCAAATGGAAGTCCAACCACAGCTCGTGTTGTTGCAAAAAACATTATTGAATATCGAGGGTTTGGGTCGAGAGCTTTATCCCGAACTCGATCTTTGGAATACCGGCAAACCATTTTTAGAGCGATGGGTTAAAGAGCGCTTAGGCCCGAAAGGCATTGCCGATTATGCCAAACGCAATGTATCCCGTTGGGCTGTTCAATTCCCTGCAATCACAAATACGATATTGACCACTCCAGATCGCCTGGAACGCCTCGAATTGATCCAGAATGAACAAGTCAAGGCGCTGAAACACATTGCCGATGAATCGAAAAAACAAAGAACATCTCGACAGATCAGTACGTTATTCGGTGTACTCGGACTCATCGTTGCAAGCGGTTCAATGATTACGGAACATGACTGGTTGGCAAGTCATTGGCCACTCGCCGTTGGTATACTCTCGCTCGTGCTTCTAATCCGGAGGTAACTGTGCAATTTACAACTGACGTCATCAAAACACTTCTCAATACGGTCAAATTCAATGCCGACGGACTCGTTTGCGCTATTGCCCAGGATCATCAAAATAAAGACATACTGATGGTTGCGTGGATGAATCAAGAGGCGCTTGAAGAAACCTTGTCGACAGGTCAGGTTGTTTACTATTCGCGCTCAAGGCAGGCGCTGTGGCGTAAAGGCGAATCATCAGGTCAAACCCAACAATTAGTCGACCTTCGGATTGATTGTGACCAAGATGCAATTCTTTTAGGTATCCTGCAGACCGGAGTCGCTTGTCATACCGGCAGAAGATCGTGCTTTTCTTGGTCTCCAACTGAGCAAGGCACATGGGATCCTGTCGAAGCCGTCGAAGTGGACCCAGACACATTGTACGGGGGCAAAACATGACTGTGATTGATGTCTTAGAAGATATGCTTGCTGAACGGCGTTACGGCGATCCAGATAAATCGTATGTATCTAAGTTGCATCACAAGGGACTTGACCACATTTTAAAAAAGGTCGGGGAAGAAGCGACCGAAGTGGTGATGGCTGCCAAAGATGCAGCTCGCTCGGAAAATAACGAAGATGTGATTCATGAAGTCGCCGATCTGTGGTTCCACACGCTTGTATTACTTTCACACCTTGAGGAACCGCCGAGCGCCGTACTAGCCGAGTTAGAGCGACGTCTTGGGATCAGTGGTCTGGTAGAAAAAGCAAATCGAGGGACGCGTGATGACTGATTGTTTGTTTTGTAAAATCCGCGATGGCGAGATTCCAGCGGATATTATCTATAAAGATGACGATTGCTTGGCTTTTCGTGATATTAATCCGAAAGCGCCAGTGCATTTTTTGGTGATACCGCGTCGCCACATTGAAAATTTATTTGATACGACACCCTCTGATGAAGGCTTGTTAGGCCGAATCCAGTTAAAGATTCCGCAAATTGCAAAGGAACAAGGACTGGATTCAGGATTCAGAACGGTGTTGAATACGGGACCCGGAGGTTACCAGGAGGTGTATCACATGCACTATCATGTCCTCGGGGGCGGCCCGTTCACAGGCTTTAATTAACAACATATAAAACAATAGGAGCCCGTTATGGGAATTGGTGGTATCAGCATTTGGCAGTTACTGATTATCTTGGCGATCGTGATCATGATCTTTGGTACCAAAAAATTAAAGTCTCTGGGTACCGATCTCGGTAGTGCAGTCAAAGGGTTCCGACAGTCAGTCACTGACAAAACGGAAGACAAGGGTACTGAGGAAACCGCTCAGTCTGCTGAAGAGAGTACTGTTCAACAGAACGAATCGACAGAAACACAACAGACTGAAGAAAAAGAGAAAGTCTAAGTGTTTGATATTGGTGCGACCGAGCTATTGCTCGTCGCCATTATCGGTCTTGTCGTTGTTGGCCCTGAGCGTCTTCCACGTTTGGCTCGAACCGTTGGTTTGTGGGTCAAGAAGTTACGTGGGCAGGTTTCATCGATTCAACAAGATATCAATAAAGAACTGGAACTCGAGGATCTGAAGCGTCAGCTCGAAGCTCGCGGTGGTGGATTGAAGATGGAAGACATCACCGGCGATGATCCACTGGGACTCAACCAATCAACAACGAACACAACAACGGAAAAGAATGAGCGATCCAAGTCTGAATGATCAGCCTCTGATCGCACACCTGATTGAACTTCGAGATCGACTCATACGTATTCTCGTTGTCATTCTTATTTTCTTTTTAGGTTTCATTGCATTCGCCAACGACCTATATGCGTACCTCGCAGAGCCGCTGCAATCACTGTTACCGGAAGGCGCGTCGATGATCGCGACCCAGGTGGCCTCACCGTTTTTAGCGCCTTTTAAACTCGCACTGTATTTGAGCGTTTACTGCGGCGCGCCCATGATCTTGTATCAACTATGGGGTTTTATTGCGCCTGGTCTGTACGACAATGAGAAAAAGCTTGCAGGCCCATTACTCATCTCCAGTATTTTCTTGTTCTACGCGGGTATGGCCTTTGCTTATTTCGTCGTCTTCCCACTGGTCTTCGGCTTTTTCACTACGGTCGGCCCAACCGGTGTAACCGTGATGACCGATATCGACGCCTATCTGTCATTTGTTCTGAAATTATTCCTCGCGTTTGGGCTCGCGTTTGAAATTCCAGTTGCAACGATGCTTCTGATTAAAGCAGGAATCGCGTCGCCCGAGACCCTCAAAGACAAGCGACCTTACGTGTTTATCGGATGTTTCGTTGTCGGTATGTTGGTCACGCCCCCGGACATGATCAGCCAGACATTACTTGCGGTGCCGATGTGGTTGTTATTTGAAGCGGGCCTAATCGGCGCACGATTCCTCGGTACACCGAAAGGCAAAGACCAAGAGGATAGTGAAGATCCAACGGATCCCGAGCCGCCTGAACCTCAACCTGTTGCAATGATTGAGAATGAAGCATCTGACGATGACGCAGACGAGCAAGAAATCGATGAATTCGATCTCTATGCCCCAGTCGAAGCAGATAGCGATGACGCTCCAATTATCGAAGAGCTCGACAAGCCTGAGCCTTTAGATGATCAAGACGCCGATGTCGGACCTCCTCGACCACCCAAAGATTCATAATCAATGGCCGTAAAGGGTCGCCATTTCATTCGCTGCCTGACATAACCCCTCAGCCATTTGTGGACTGAACGCACAATGTCCTGACTTCTCCAGAATCTTCAGTGTCACATTTGGAAAGGCGCGTTTGAAATCATGCGCATTTTGAATCGGGCACACATGATCCTGGCTACCGTGTAGTAAAATCATTTTCATCGATCGAAGCTCTTCGTCAATCGACTCCAAAATGCCATGATCGAGAAAACAGGATTTGCTTAAGAAATGGTGCTCAATTTGTGCAGTTGCGATTTCACGTGAAGGCTGGGATTTACCCGTTTGATAAGCCTGTGGGTTGCAGGTCGATAAACGATGCTCCCAGAGATTCCATGCTCTAGCAGCTTGTAGTTGCGTAAATTGATCGTCGGCATGCAAGAGCCGCTGATAATTATCTAAAACCATCTCGAGAGAGCCCGACTTTTTCGCAAGTGGCGCAATGAAATCCGCCCATGCCGCCGGATACAGTTTTGATGCACCGTCCTGGTAAAGCCAACGTAAATTATCAGCTGTATTTAGAAAAACGCCGCGCAGAATGAGACCCAGACACCGATCTGATTGCCGCATTGCGTAGAGAATCGCGAGGGTAGCGCCCCAAGATCCACCGAAAAGAACAAAACGCTTCAATCCGAAATAGTCAGTGAGCATGTCGAGATCAGAAAGAAGATGCTCAGTGCTGTTGGCAACTAATGAACCGGATGGCGTAGATTGGCCACAGCCTCGTTGATCAAAACATAGGATATTGTAGATTTGCGGGTCAAAGAACCGAGGCATGAGTGGCGATGTGCCAGACCCTGGTCCGCCATGCAGACACACCACGGGCAAACCGTCGGGATTTCCATACAGTGCTGTCCACAGTTGATGATGCCCATCATGTGTGGGCAACATCAGCTCACGATATGGCCGAGTCTCAGGATATAACCTATGCATACGCCCCCTAAAAGGGGCGGCATGCACTCCTAGCTTGCCGCCTTAGACCGACCCGCGCGTTTGCGATCGGACTCTTTGAGTAATTTTTTACGAAGTCGAATATGATTCGGTGTGACTTCTACAAGTTCATCATCATCGATGAATTCAAGAGCAGACTCAAGCGTCATCTTCACAGCAGGCGTAAGAATCAAGTTCTCATCAGTACCTGCTGCACGGATATTGGTCAGCTGCTTTCCTTTCACTGGGTTCACAGGTAAATCATTGTCCCGTGCATGAATCCCTAAAAGCATCCCCTCATACACATCCACTCCAGGACCGACCATCAAGCGCCCGCGATCCTGCAAGTTGAATAGCGAGTAGGCAGTCGTTGCACCGTCAGTCATAGATACCAAAACGCCGTTGATTCGATTCCCTAAATCACCTGCTTTGACAGGACCATAATGATCAAATACGTGACTCATGATGCCGGTTCCGGATGTCATCGTCAGGAATTGTGACCGGAATCCAATCAAACCACGCGCAGCGATAATATATTCAAGACGTAGACGACCTTGTCCATCTGGCTCCATGTTTTTCATGTCACCTTTCCTAAGACCCATGGCTTCCATTACTGCGCCTTGATGTTGATCTTCGATATCGATCACAACATATTCGAAGGGCTCTTCTTTAACCCCGTCGACTTCTCGAACAATTACCTCTGGGCGAGACACACCAAGCTCAAATCCTTCACGACGCATCGATTCAATCAAAACTGACAAATGCAGTTCACCACGACCCGATACAACGAATTTATCTGGTGAATCTCCTTGCTCAACGCGCAGCGCCACGTTGTGAATCAGTTCACGATCTAAACGGTCTTTGATGTTGCGTGATGTCACATATTTGCCGTCTTTGCCTGCAAACGGACTATCGTTGACCTGGAATGTCATGCTGACTGTTGGTTCATCAACGGTCAGAGGCGGCAAACCTTCCGGGGATTCCGTCGAACAGATCGTATCTGAAATCGATAACGGATCGAGGCCCGTGATACAGACAATATCGCCAGCTGTTGCGGATTGCTGCTCAATTCGTTCAAGGCCCAGATAACCGAGAATTTGCAGAATTTTTCCGTTTCGTGTGCCACCTTCGCGATCAACCACGGTGACCTGTTGATTGCGCTTCAACTGGCCACGGCGAATACGCCCAACTCCAATCACGCCTTGGAAGGAGTTGTAATCCAATGCTGAGATTTGCAGTTGCAAAGGACCATCAAGATCAACTTCTGGAGCTGGACAATGATCAACAATGGCCTGAAGAATTGGCTCCATGCTTTCACTTAATTGATCCGGTTCTGGACCAGACAATCCATTAATTGCCGAGCAGTAAACGACTGGAAAATCGAGTTGTTCATCGGTTGCACCGAGTTGATCAAACAGATCGAAAACTTTATCAATTGCACCGTGTGGATCCGCACCGACCTTATCGACCTTGTTGACGATAACGATCGGCTTGAGTCCTTGATTGAACGCTTTCTGCGTCACAAATCGTGTTTGCGGCATTGGGCCTTCGGCTGCATCGACCACCAGAAGTACCGCATCGACCATTGAGAGAACACGCTCAACCTCGCCTCCAAAGTCAGCGTGACCGGGTGTATCCACCACGTTAATGCGATAATCGCTCCAATTCAGACCAGTGTTTTTAGCGAGAATCGTGATTCCACGTTCTTTTTCCTGGTCGTTTGAATCCATCACACGTTCGTTTTGGATTTCTTTCCTGTCGAGTGTGCCTGACGCTGCAAGCAGCTTATCGACGAGCGTCGTTTTTCCATGGTCAACGTGCGCGATAATCGCCACGTTACGTATCCGTTCAATCATAATGTCCTCCGAGCGCGCGGGAGTATAACGGACAGTCGATGACAGCTGTGTGTTTTTTTCTAAAAGACATTATTGCACCAAAATTGTGCAAATAAGTTACCTTTATGCACAAAACAGGTGCAATTTGTTTACTGTTTGCACCACAATAGGTCCTGCTTTTGGCTTAAAACCAAGCTTTTATTGAAACGGCACAGTGATTGCTAACAGCAACTGAGCACTCAATCCGAATCGATTGAGATAGTGAGTTCGACATACGGAGTCAAACATGTCCGAAAATACTTTAAAACTAATTGCAGACAGCGAAGCTCGCTGGGTAGACCTTCGCTTTACAGATCCACGTGGAAAAGAGCAGCACGTGACTTTCCCAGCGCACGCTGTTGATAGCGAATTCTTCGCTGAAGGCGCGATGTTCGATGGTTCGTCGATCGCTGGATGGAAGAGCATTAACGAATCAGACATGATTTTGATGCCAGATGATTCGACAGCTGTTGTTGATCCGTTTACTGAAGAAGTCACGATCAACGTACGTTGCGACATCGTTGAACCAAGTACGATGCAAGGATACGAGCGTGATCCACGTTCTGTTGCGCGCCGCGCAGAAGAATATTTGAAATCAACGGGTATCGGTGACACATGCTTCTTCGGTCCAGAACCAGAGTTCTTCGTATTTGATAACGTGCAGTGGAAAGCTGACATGCAAGGCGCGATGTACAAGATCGACGCGGAAGAAGCTGCTTGGTCAAGCCATGCTGAGATTGAAGGCGGTAATATGGGCCACCGTCCATCAGTCAAAGGCGGTTACTTCCCTGTTCCTCCAATCGATTCTCACATGGATTTGCGTACAGCAATGTGTGAAACGATGGAAGCAATGGGTCTCGAGGTCGAATTGCATCACCACGAAGTTGCAACAGCTGGTCAGAACGAAATCGGCGTAAAGTTCAACTCATTGGTTAAGAAAGCCGACGAAGTTCAGATCTTAAAGTATGTGACACATAACGTTGCGCACGCTTATGGAAAAACAGCGACATTTATGCCCAAGCCTCTCGTTGGTGATAACGGATCAGGCATGCATTGCCACCAGTCAATCTGGAAGGATGGTCAGAACTTATTCGCAGGTAACGGCTATGCTGGGCTATCTGACGAAGCGCTTTACTACATTGGCGGCATCATCAAGCACGCACGTGCATTGAACGCATTTACAAACGCATCAACGAACTCGTACAAGCGTTTGGTCCCAGGCTTCGAAGCACCTGTAATGCTTGCTTATTCAGCACGTAATCGCTCGGCATCGATCCGTATTCCTTATGTTTCAAGTGCAAAAGGACGCCGTATCGAAGTGCGTTTCCCAGATCCAACAGCGAACCCATACTTGGCGTTCTCTGCCATGTTGATGGCTGGCCTTGACGGTATCCAGAACAAGATTCATCCAGGTGAAGCTGCAAGCAAAGACTTGTATGACCTTCCAGAAGAAGAAGCAAAAGCGATCCCAACGGTCGCATCAAGCTTTGAGCAGGCACTGGACGCACTCGACGCAGATCGTGCCTTCCTGACAGCAGGCGGTGTTTTCACCGACGGCATGATCGACGGCTACCTTGAACTCAAGCGTGGTGAAGTCGAAACACTGAATATGACCACTCACCCGGTCGAATTCGGTATGTACTACAGCGTATAAGTCCGATGGCCGGAGTTCGCTCTGGCCTGTTGAACCATGGACACTCGGCTCCTTGATGCGCTTAACACCGGAATCCTCCTCCTCGATCAGGAACGAACGGTGTGTTGGGCAAACGAGGCAGCTCGACGAATTACGTCCATGGGGATGCGGCAACTGGCATCAGCACCCTTCGAAAGCTGGGTCGCTGACGGCCAAGCAGCCGAACTCAAAGAATCTGTGTCGCACTGTATTCGCAGTGGGCACAGCTTCACGTTCCGAGAACTTATTTTGATCCGCGATGACCTATCGACAACCACCGATGCCTCGTTCAGTCGCCTGCAAGATCCAATTGGTCAAGGGCTTGTTCTGGTTGAGCTGTCAGAAGTCGATCAACTACTAAAAATCTCACGTGACAGTCGGTTGTCGAGTGATGAGGCTGGCTTCAGGAAGTTGGCTCAAGGGCTCGCGCATGAAGTTAAAAATCCACTCGGTGGAATTAAAGGTGCGGCACAGTTACTGTCCAAAGAAGCTGGAGCGGAAAGTTTCCAAGACTATTTACAAATCATTATTTCTGAAGCCGACCGCCTGAAAGAATTGGTCGACCGATTACTTGGCACACCCCAAGCTCACGATAACGAAGAATTTAATATCCACCTGATTCTCGAACGCGCACGTTCACTGCTTAGCGCGGAATCCGGTGGAACTGTCGAGATGCGCCGCGATTACGATCCAAGTCTTCCGGAGATACACGCGGACCGCAACCAACTGTTCCAAGCAATTCTCAATATTGCAAAAAATGCCTTAGAAGCAGTCACCGAATCAGACACAGAAACCCCGTGGGTCAAATTCAGCACACGGGCTGTACGACGGGCCCATCCGGGCTCAAAAGGTGCTCATACAATGCTTCAGATACGCATTGAAGATAATGGTCCCGGAATTCCAGACGAATTAAGAGATCGAATATTTTTCCCCATGGTGTCCGGTCGGGCTCAGGGGTCTGGTATTGGCCTGTCGATCACACAAACCATCATTTCAAGGCATCACGGCTGGATCGAATTTAACTCAGAGCCCGGACACACAGCCATGGACGTGATCTTGCCTTTTGGAGATATGCCATGAGTTCACCTACAGTTTGGGTCGTTGATGATGACCGTTCGATTCGTTGGGTTTTAGAAAAGGCATTACAAAGCGCAGGACTCGCGCATGCAATCTTTGACTCCGCTAAAGCGGCTCGAAAAGCCCTCGAAGCGACGACTCCGACTGTTGTCATGACTGATATCCGTATGCCGGGTGAAGATGGATTGTCGCTTTTAGAACACCTACACACTGTCTCGCCCAAACTCCCAGTCATTGTGATGACCGCGCACTCGGACTTAGATAGTGCTGTGGCCTCTTACAGTCGTGGCGCATTCGAGTATTTACCCAAGCCTTTTGATGTCGATGATGCAATTCTTCTAGTGCAACGTGCACTTGAACGCCACCATGAACCAACGGTTATTGCTGAAGCTGATGCAAACGAAGCGCACCCACTAATTTTGGGTGAAGCACCAGCCATGCAGGACGTTTTTAGAGCGATTGGACGCCTTTCCCAGGCAGAAATTACGGTTCTCATCAACGGCGAATCGGGAACCGGTAAAGAATTGGTGGCAAAAGCAGTGCACACTAATTCGCCGAGAAAAAACGAACCATTCATCGCATTAAATATGGCGGCGATTCCAAAAGATTTAGTCGAATCAGAACTCTTTGGGCATGAAAAAGGCGCGTTCACAGGAGCAACTGGCGCTCGCAGCGGTCGATTTGAGCAAGCCAATGGAGGAACGCTATTTCTCGATGAGATTGGGGATATGCCGTTCGACACACAGACGCGACTATTGCGTGTTTTAGCAGATAACGAATTCTATCGAGTCGGCGGCACGTCACCGGTCAAAGTGAATGTGCGCATTATCGCTGCCACACACCAGGATTTAGAAGAACGTGTAAGAGAAGGTCTGTTTCGAGAAGATCTGTTCCATCGAATCAATGTGATCCGCATCCAATTACCCGCCCTCAGAGACCGCCGAGAAGACGTACCCGCACTTGCCGAACACTTTCTGGCACTTGCGGCGCGTGAAATTAATACAGAACCTAAACACTTGGCCGACGATGCAAAGCGCGAACTCTCTGAATTCAATTGGCCTGGTAATGTTCGCCAGCTCGAAAATATGTGTCGTTGGCTGTCTGTGATGGCGCCAAATCCACAAATTCAAGCACAAGATTTACCGCCTGAAGTGAGCTCGCCAACAGCTGGGACTCAACGATCAGCTTTGACATGGACCGGCTTACTTCGTGAGCGCGCAGCAAGCCTTCTCAAGTCTCATGAAGGAGAGGTTATTGACAAACTCACGTCTGATTTTGAGCGAGCACTGATCGAAGTCGCACTGAACGAGACTGCAGGTCGGAAAAAAGAAGCCGCCGAGAAATTAGGCTGGGGACGAAACACGCTCACCCGCAAACTCAAGGAACTTGGGTTTGCGGATACAGATGCAAGTGACGATTAATTCGTTGTTTGCTGTTTACGTTGCTCAAGTAACGCATCAAAGTTAATTGGTGCGAGCATAGGTGCAGGGAATGTTGCCTTCACAGCGAGCGAGTCAATAGTTTCACGCGCGTAGGGAAAGAGAATGTTAGGGCACATTGATCCAAGAACGTGCTCGGTTGTTGCCTCATCAAATCCTTGTAAGACAAAGACACCCGCCTGTTGAATCTCAATTAGAAACGCGGTCTCGTCATCCGTTTTCACTGTTACACCGAGTTTCAAAACAACTTCATATAAGGTGTCATTGAGTTTTTCGTTGGTCACGTCCACTTCGAGACCCAACTTTGGATTCCACTGCTTTTCAAAAATCTGAGGCGCTTTTGGCGACTCAAGCGATAGATCTTTGGTGTAAACCCGCGCGATTGAAAAATTTTGTGCTACTTCTTCAGACATGAATACCTGCTTCCTTTAACCATAAGTTTAGTTGCCCCGAACGGAGCGCATCCTGCGTGTCATCACAACCACCCACGTGCCGGTCACCAATAAATACCTGTGGCACGGTGCGACGTTTAGCGATTGCCATCATTTCCTCACGCTTTTCAGGATGTTTATCCACTCGAATTTCCTGATATGGCACATTCAGATCGTTAAAGATCTTTTTGGCCATAATGCAAAATGGGCACATTCCAGTGGTATACATCACCACCTTGCTCATGATGACTTCCCTTTTTTAGTTGGTAACGAAGCCGCAGTCCATTCGGACATACCGCCGGTTAACCTGACAACTTGCTCAAATCCACGCTTTTTCAATGTTTTTGCAATCGAGCCGGCTGATGTTCCCATCTTGCAAACAACAATGACTGGATGTGATTTGTAGCGATCGAGTTCCGATAATTTTTTATCAAAAACACTCGCGGGAAGGTTGTATGCGCCAGCGATATGGCCTTTTGAAAACTCTTTCTGTTCTCGAATGTCGAGAATCAGCGCATCTTCACGGTTGATCATCCGTGTCGCTTCAGTTGTATTGACTGATTTACCCGCTTTTTTGGTTTCTGTGTAATACAACGTCCCTGCTGCTGATACCCACAGCACCATAAGTACCCAATTTTCCTGGGCAAATCCGATAAATTCCTGCATAAATGATGAGAGACCGTGATCCAAATTAAGACGTCGAGTATAATGATGTCGCTGACGAAGTCACGGATCCCTCGTCAGAACATCGTCTAGATCCGTAATATTCATTGAATTCTGGACCCTTAAATGCGACCGAAACCCGTTGTACTGCTGATTTTAGATGGCTTTGGACTCCGCGAAGCGGCGGACGATAACGCAATCTTTCATGCGAAAACACCAACATTCGATCGTCTTTCGGAAAGCGTGCCTTACGCACAGCTTGAAACCTCCGGCGAGGCGGTTGGACTACCCAAAGGACAAATGGGTAATTCAGAAGTTGGGCACATGAATCTTGGAACAGGACGCATTGTTTACCAAGACTTCACACGCATCAGCAAAGCAATCGATGAAGGCGACTTCGAAACGAACGAAGTGTTAGTTAGCGCTTGCCGACAGGCTAAATCCCAGGGCGGTACACTCCATATCCTCGGTTTATTGAGTCCAGGCGGTGTTCACAGTCATGAGGATCATATTGAAGCGATGATCGGACTCGCGGACTCACTCGGTGTACCCATGACGCGATTGCATGCATTCTTGGACGGCCGCGATACGCCACCGCAATCTGCAGAGCCCTCTCTTGTAAGATTTCAGCGCCTTGAGACTGTTCATACTAATTATAAGCTTTCAAGCTTATGCGGCCGCTACTATGCAATGGACCGGGATAACAACTGGGATCGTATTCAAAGCGCATTTGATTTGATAACAAAGAGCCAGGCCGAATTTTCTGCCGGAACCGCCGCTGAGGGTCTACAACAAGCGTATCAGCGTGGCGAGAATGATGAGTTCGTTCAAGCAACTCGCCTCGGTGAGTCCTGGGAAATGCGACCTGAAGACGTGGTCATCGTTATGAATTTCAGAGCCGACCGTGCTCGGCAGATAACAAAAGCGATCACTGCAAAATCGCTTCCCGAATTAAGTCGTCCAAGTTGGATACACGATGTCACCGTATCAACGCTGACCCAATATGCCGACGATTTAAATGTTCGCATCGCTTTTCCTCCGGAGACTTTATCCAATACGCTCGGTGAGGTCGTCTCTCAAGCAAAACTCAGCCAACTTCGGATTGCCGAGACTGAAAAATATGCACATGTCACTTTTTTCTTTAGTGGCGGTAAAGAGGCGTTGGTGGAAGGTGAACATCGTGAGCTGATCCCATCTCCCAAAGTCGCGACCTATGATTTAAAACCCGAGATGAGCGCTCCTGAAGTGACAAATTATCTGGTTGACGCAATCTCATCGAAAGCATTCGATTTGATTGTTTGCAACTATGCAAATGGCGATATGGTCGGACATACAGGGCAATTTGAAGCGGCAATCAAAGCAGTCGAAGCTCTCGACCAAGCCGTAGAGCGGGTTTTAGAGGCCTGCGATTCAGTCGATGGTGCATGTTTAATCACCGCCGATCACGGTAATGCGGAACAAATGCTTAACCCAGAAAACGGCCAACCGTTCACTGCACATACCGTCGGCCCTGTCCCGATTTGGCTTGCAGCCAATCCGTTGGGTGCCGTGTCACTTGAGTCTGGGGCGTTACGCGATGTCGCACCAACGATTCTGGCTCTACTAGGACTTGACCAACCTGCTGAAATGACCGGCCGGTCTCTTTTGAAATTCTAATGCGGCTCATCGTTTGGTTTTTGATGGCTCTCTTGAGTGTTCAAAGCCAAGCGAGCGAAATTCGCGATGCCGAGGCGCAGCGACTCCAAGCTGAAAAACAGTTACAGACGTTAAAACGTGATGTGCAGCTCGATGCCAAAAAACTGAAAGTTATTGAGTCGGAATTGAAACGCCTGAGTGACGAATCAAAACAACTGACACGGAAAATCAAGAAGTCAGAACAGCACCTTAAAGAACTCAGTCAAGTACAACAGACGACTGAACGTGAGGCGGAATCAGTATCCGAAACGCTTAAAAAATTAACTGAGCAATACGGATCAGAATTAGTCGCTTATTACATCACTGGATCCACGCTACGCTCTGATGATATCGATGACGATCATCTGGCTGACTATCTGCCCTTCTTGCTTAAAGCGCGTCAATCCAACGCACAGGAAATCGAATCAAAAGCTGAGGATCTGCGCGCCCTGCTTATCGAGCAGGAACAAAACACAAGAACCGCTCAAAAAACACTCCTCGATCTGACAGATACTCGTGATTTGTTGTCTCAAAAGACACGTGATCAGCGTCAGCTTCTCGCAAGTATTAGCCGAAAACTGCAAACCAAACAGCAACGGGAAGATGCGCTGAATTCAGACCTTCAATCACTTGATCGTCGAATTAAGGCACTCCAATTAAAGTCCGGAAACACAGCATTAAAGCCTCTGAAAGGGAAAATGCGATGGCCAGTCGATGGCCGCGTGCTCCGGCGATTTGGACAAGGTCGACAAGACGGTTTTGGGGATTGGCAGGGATTAGTGATTAGCACCTCAGACAATAGTGAGGTCAAAGCGGTGCAAGCCGGTAAAGTTGCCTATGCGGGATATCTTCTAGGTTACGGATTGGTCATCGTCATCGCACACAACGATGGGCACGCGACAATTTACGGACACAATCAAAGCTTAAAAGTCGAAACAGGACAAGCAGTCGTGGCGAGGCAAGTGATTGCGATTGCTGGAAATACAGGTAGTCTGGATGTGACTGCTTTATATTTTGGTGTCACGCGCAATGGAAAGGCGGTGAATCCGAGTTCATGGTTAAACTGAGAACATGATGAAAACAATAAAAATTATTTTAGGTCTCTGTCTGTTGGCGCCACTATCGTTGCCGGCTGACGATCAGAGCGTACCTGCTGATGTCGATTCACTCGATGCATTACGAGCATTTATTGAAGTGTATGAACACATCAAGGGTGAATACGTCGAGGAAATCGACGATCAGACATTGCTGAACTACGCGATCAACGGCATGTTAACCAAACTCGATCCTCATTCTGGCTACCTCAAGCCCCGCGATGTATCGAGTCTGCGGGATTCAACTTCTGGATCTTTCGGCGGTATTGGCATTGAGATGGATGTTATTGATGGACTCATCGAAGTCATTGCGCCAATTGATGATTCGCCAGCCTCCCGAGCAGGGATTCTTGCTAAAGATTTAATCACCCATGTTGACGATCAACCTGTTCGAGACATCAGCCTTCAAGAAGCAATTGAGATTTTAAGGGGACCTCTCGGATCGACCGTCAAGCTCGACCTTCTGCGACAAGTCGATGGTCAGCCTGAAGAAGTATCCGTCTCACTTGAGCGAGCGATCATCCGTGTCACCAGTGTGCGTCATGAAATGCTCCCACACGGAATAGGCTACTTACGGATTTCGCAATTCCAAAATCGTACAGGACCTGATCTCATTAAAGCGATCGGTAACTTGCAATCACAAGATCAACTAAAAGGCTTAATCCTTGATTTAAGAAATAACCCAGGCGGCGTCTTATCCGCTGCAATTGAAGTTGTTGACGCGTTCATTGATGAGGGGCTCATTGTAAGCACCAAGGGACGTGACGAATTTCTTGATTCAAAATACGAAGCATCTGACGCTACGATTTTACAGGATGAGCCAATTGTTATTTTAATCAATGGAGGCTCAGCATCTGCAGCCGAAATCGTCGCGGGTGCCCTTCAAGACCACGAGCGCGCTGTTGTCATCGGGACGCCGTCTTTTGGCAAGGGATCGGTTCAAACAATCTTAGCGCTCGAGAACACATATGCATTGAAGCTCACTACAGCGTTGTATTACACGCCGAATGGACGTTCGATCCAGGCGACTGGTATCCAACCAACGATCCAAGTATCAGGTGGTGAAGCACTGATTGAGTCAGATACTCGCGTTCGTGAAGCCGATTTGCCAAAACATCTTGAAAACGCAGGCGAGGACGACGCCTCAAGAGAGCGTGTGATTGATCGTTTGACCGAAGATAACCAATTGTTACACGCCTACAATTTGTTACGCGGATCGCAATTACTCGCGCGTTAAAGACGCACTTCAATTCCTGCGTTTGCCATGGCCGCCTTCGCTTCGCCAATTGTGTATTGTGCGAAGTGAAAGATACTGGCGGCCAAAACTGCTTCAGCATGACCTTTGGTTACGCCATCAATAAGATGGTTGAGGTTACCTACCCCACCAGAAGCAATGACTGGTACCGAAACGGCATCCGACACTGCGCGTGTCACACCCAAATCGAATCCATCACGTGTACCGTCTCGATCCATTGATGTGAGCAGAATTTCTCCAGCTCCGTAAGACACCATCCGACTAGCCCACTCAACCGCATCAAGCCCGGTCGGTTTGCGCCCGCCGTGAGTGAAGATCTCCCACCGGTTGTCTTCAACCTGTTTGGCATCGATGGCAACCACAATGCATTGCGACCCGAATTTATCGGCTGCTTTCTTTACAAATTCCGGCTCAAAGACGGCGGCCGTGTTGATTGAGACTTTGTCAGCACCGGCTAACAAAAGATCACGAATATTCTCGGTATTACGAACCCCACCACCAACCGTCAGGGGAATAAAAACTTCACTGGCCATGCGTGAGACTGTCTCATAGGTCGTGGCGCGGTTTTCGTGGCTTGCAGTAATATCGAGAAAGGTAATTTCATCTGCACCTTCTTGATTGTAACGACGACTGACCTCGACTGGATCGCCAGCATCACGAATGTCCTCAAATTGAACACCTTTGACCACACGCCCTTGATCGACATCGAGACATGGGATGATTCGCTTTGCGAGTCCCATTTACACTCGCTCCGTTTGCCGAATGGCTTCAGCCAGATCGAGCGTGCCTTCGTAAATAGCACGACCAGTAATGGCTCCAATCACGCCATCAGATTCAACTTTCAATAAATCAGTGACGTCACTTAAGCCTTTAAGGCCGCCTGACGCAATGACGGGACAGCCGGTTTCCTTTGCAAGTGAAGCTGTTGCATCAATATTGACTCCCGACAGCATGCCATCGCGCCCAATATCTGTATAAACAACAGACGATACCCCGACATCGGCGAACCGTTTCACAACCTCGACAGCAGACACCGTACTTGCTTCCGCCCAACCTTCAGTTGCAACCCATCCGTCTTTTGCGTCGACACCGACAATGATATGTCCTGGGAATTGCCGACATGCTTCAGCAACAAATTCTGGCTCTTTCACGGCCTGGGTACCAATAATTACCCATGAAAGTCCGAGTTCCAGATAGGTCTCAACAGTCGCAATGTCGCGAACTCCACCTCCAAGCTGAACTGGCAACTCAGGATGCTTTGCAAGAATTCCTGCAACAGCATCTTTATTTTCTGGTTTGCCTGCGAAGGCACCATCAAGATCAACGACATGTAATCGCTCAGCACCGGCTTCAACCCATCGTGATGCTGTGGCGACCGGGTCATCGGAGTAAACCGTTGCATCATCCATCCGACCTTGGCGAAGTCGCACACAAGTACCATTTTTTAAATCAATCGCAGGAATAATTAGCATGTTCCGTCCCAACTCAGAAAATTTCGATAAAGATGAATGCCAGCATCATGAGATTTTTCAGGATGGAACTGAACAGCAAAAACATTCGTTTTTGATAATGCTGAGGAAAACGGTGACCCGTATTCGCAGGTACCGACAACATAGTCAGCCTCGACATCAGCATGTCGGTAACTATGAACAAAATAAAATCGAGTTCGATCTGCAATTCCATGCCACATTGGATGTGAACGCTGAATCACTTCATTCCATCCCATGTGTGGAACTTTTAATGCGTCACCTGCCGAATTTTTCATGGTCTTCGAGAATTGTTTGATCTGTCCCGGAAAAACGCCAAGCGCTTCGACACCTGCGCTTTCTTCGCCGAACTGAGTCAGTATCTGCATTCCAACACATACGCCCATGAGCGGTTTCTCTTCGATCAGCGCTAACACCAACGAGTCGAGGCCCCGCTGCCTTAAGCCTTGCATGCAATCACCCATCGCGCCGACACCGGGTAACACAACGCGATCAGATTCCATAATTTGCTTAGGATCTGAAGTCACAAGCACTCGACACGAGCCCGCATGCTCGATTGCTTTGGCAACGCTATGCAGATTCCCAGAGCCGTAGTCAACTACGGCAACTGTTTGAGACATTTACAGGGAGCCTTTCGTCGAGGGAATGATTCCACTCATGCGAGGATCTGGATTCAAAGCCATCCGCAATGCACGACCGAACGCTTTAAATACTGTCTCGATCTGGTGATGTGAATTGTCACCTTTTAGGTTATCGATATGCAAAGTCACTTGCGCGTGATTCACAAATCCTTGGAAGAACTCGCGAAACAAATCAACGTCAAAACCGCCAACCGCAGAGCGCGTAAACGGAATGTTATAGAAGAGCCCAGGCCGTCCAGAAAAATCAATCACAACACGACTCAAAGCTTCATCGAGTGGGACATAAGCATGCCCATATCGAGTCATCCCTTTCTTGTCCCCAACCGCCTGAGCAAACGCCTGACCCAGAGTAATACCAACATCTTCAACCGTGTGGTGATCGTCAATCTCAAGATCTCCAGTCGCGTTTATCGACAGATCAACAAGGCCATGCCGAGACACTTGGTCAAGCATATGCTCAAAAAATGGAATGCCGGTTTTAAATTCACCAACACCAGTTCCATCAAGGTTCAAGTTGATTTGGATTTGTGTTTCAAGTGTGTTTCGTTCAACTGAGGCAATACGATCTGCCATTGGCCTGTTCCTTAAGCCGTCATAAACACCGTAGTATACCGGTACTAGGTCTCACTGACGACAGAGGGTGTCATGCGAATTTTTAAAGTGTTTGTACTTGTCTTGATGATCACAGTCGTGACGCTTGGCGCAACCGCTGCTTACATTACACAAGTTCTTGATCCGAATGATCTCAAACCAACCCTTGTCGATGCGGCCAAAAAAGAACAAATCACATTACAACTCAATGGTAATATTTCGTGGGCGTTTTGGCCTTGGTTTGGGATTTCTGTCAAAAACGTGGAGGCCAGCGCTCAAAATTGGACCTTCAAGGCAGACGAAGTTGAAGGGTCACTATCGATCCTTTCTTTATTTTCCGACACAGTTGTAATCGATTCATTAACGGCAATAGCTCCACAGGTTCGTGTTAACGAAGCCACAACCAAAAATGACTCAAGCAATTCGATAACAGAAACACAAGCGCCTAAAAAGTCGATCTTGGTAAGACAGCTTGCGATCCAAGACGGTGTAATCAATGGCATCTATCCTGGTCTCGCTCTGGATCGAGTTCAATTTTCAGTGGATTCACTATCACCAGCGACGGCGAGCCCGTTAAAGCTATCGACTTACGCGACTTTTGGAACCTTCCAAGTGCCTGTCGAACTCGAAGCACAGATTATTCCCACTGCGACGTTCGACGGGCTAACAATTCGCGACTTTCGATTCAAATCACGTCAGCTGAACCTTGAATACACTGGTTATTTGAGCGCATCTCAGTCAGGTCAATTTAGTGGTGAAGGTCAAATCGCAATCTCACCATTCCAACTACGACAGTGGTTGAGAGCCGGCAACTTCCCGGTTCCAGACACCAGAGATCTCGATCGACTCGGTGAGGTATTTTTCGAATCAGGCATCAAACTATCGAACGACCTACTGAGCCTCCGACCATTTTCTTTGCAGGTCGATGAAACCTCCATTGACGGTCGCATCGATCTCAATCTCGACCCACTGAATGTTGATTTGGAACTACTAGCTGACCAATTGAATTTAGATGGGTATTTGACTGGCGACGGCACCAATGACGAAGCAAAGTCGAAAAATGTGGGGGTATTACCAGGTACCTACAAACTGGACTTGGGAGCGCTCACGATCAATTCACATCGCATGACAGATGTTGGTATTGATCTTGGAATCGGCGCCGATGAAATTACTCTTGGCAGGCTCGATGCGAAGTTGTTCGGCGGCGAGGTACGCGCGGCTGGAACTCATTTAATCGCGCCTCAGATTTCGAACATCACAGGAACGATCAATGGAATACAGCTCGCACAGTTTCAATTATCAGAACCGCTCGACACCTTATCAGGCGCCCTACAATCGAGCTTTGATTTGCGCGCGGCAGGTCGGACGCCCGACGAGGTTTTAGCATCAGTCTCAGGCCCTCTGCGTCTCAAAGTTCAAGATGCGTTTCTCGGGCCGCTGAATGTCTCTGATGCTGTCTGCCAAAGCCTTCAAGCTCAATCAGAACCAGCAACCGAAGCAGCTGACACCTTGACGTTAAGCGGTGAGTTTCAGGAAGGCATCGCCGTGATTGAGGCACTAGACGCCACAGTCGCAAACTTATCGATCCAGGGAAAAGGACGGGTGAGTCTCATTTCGACTGCATCAAACATTCAAGGATCTATCAAAATCCCAGATAGCGGATCTCTTGGAACCTGTCGCGCACCAGAAATCGTGAGAGGTGCGACACTTCCATTATCGTGTCGGGGACAACTGCGGAACGGATCATTGAAATGTGGAATCGATGAAGGTGCTTTACGTCAGTTGATCGCCAAGGCTGCTGAAAAGGAACTCCGAAAGAGAGCAGAACAAAAACTTGAAGAAGCTGAAGCCAAATTGAAATCGTCCGTCGAAGAAACACTTAAGAAAAAGCTCAATAATCAGGGAGCTGAGTTACTCAAAAATCTGTTGAGTCGATGATTGATCAATTTGCACAGCGCCTCGCGGCTTGGCAGAAGCAACACGGTCGACATGAGCTTCCTTGGCAACATAAAGGGGCTTACGCAACCTGGATTTCTGAAATCATGTTGCAGCAGACCCAGGTTCAGGTGGTCGTTCCGTATTTTGAAAAGTTCATACAAGACTTTCCAACCGTTAAACATCTCGCTGACGCTTCTTTAGACTCGGTTTTATCGCATTGGGCTGGCCTCGGTTACTACTCGAGAGCGCGGAATCTGCACAAAGCGGCCAACATCGTCGTCAGTGAATTCAACAGTGAAATTCCAAAAGATCTCGAAAGCTTGATCCAACTTCCGGGAATCGGCCGCTCAACAGCAGGCGCGATTCTCTCACTAGGATTTGGAGTACGTGGGGTTATTCAAGATGGGAATGTGAGGCGCGTTTTATCGCGCTTGTTTTGTATTGATGGTGACCTTTCGAAATCTGATGCACAAAAAACGCTCTGGAAACTCGCCGACGAATTAACACCTCAAGCTGGGAGTGATGCTCGCATCCACACACAGGCTATGATGGACTTGGGGTCACTTATTTGTCGTAGAACAAATCCAGCATGCGCGCAGTGCCCTTTTTCCGATGACTGCCAAGCATTCCAACGCGGCGAAGTATCTCAATTTCCTAAACCAAAACGTGTTAAACAGCGAGCCGACGAGAGATGGGTTGTCCTGCAAGTCGTCAATGAGGAGAACGAGATTTTATTGATGCAAAGACCCATGAGCGGATTATGGGGAGGGCTATACACGCCTCCTATTGGCTCGTCTCTATCAGAAATTGGAAAGATGTTCGACATCAAAGATGTATTAGATGCTGATTATCAAGGGGAACTGATTCATGCCTTTAGTCACTTTAAGGTGCATTTAGAACATTACCTGTTAAAGATCCATTCGAACGATATTCCTTCTTCAGGCGAGTGGCACTCATTGAGCCTCTTTCAAAAAGGTTTACCGGCCCCCATTCACAAATTACTGCTTAATAAGGTTCTCATATGACACGCATGGTTTTTTGCAAAAAGTACAAAGAACAGTTGCCCGGGTTACCAGTTCCTCCGCTCCCTGGGGCTACTGGTCAAGACATCTTTGAGAATATTTCTGAAAAAGCGTGGAAAGAGTGGCAAGCAAACCAGACCATGCTAATTAACGAACACCGCTTAAGCCTAATGGATGCAGATGCGCGCAAGTTCCTCACTCAAGAGATGCATCGATTTTTTGACAATGAGGATTACGCGAAACCTGAGGGGTATGTGCCACCTTCAAGTTGACAGCGTTCAAGTATTTCTGTTCAATACGCGACCTACTTGTAGAGGCCAGATAGCTCAGTTGGTAGAGCAGAGGATTGAAAATCCTCGTGTCGGGGGTTCGATTCCCTCTCTGGCCACCAGCAAACTCAGGGTCCATACCAAACACATAGGTGACAGTTCTCTCTCGGACATTGCTGACACCGTCCGCAAATTCAGCTTACAACGCTGCTGTAACCGTGAATTCAACCAAAAGGTCGTCACTTGCCAGCGTCGATTGCCCACAAGCTCTCGCCGGTGCTGCACCATCGGGTATCCATTCTTCCCAAATTTGGTTCATCGCATCAAAATGCTCCATCGACTTCAACCAGATAATGACCTGAAGCATCCGAGATTTGTCACTACCAACGGATTGAAGAAGAGATTCAACCCGACTTAGCGCTTCTTTGGTCTGCTTCTCGATAGACTCGCCTCGGATACCCACTTGGCCACACAAGTAGACCGTATCCCCATGGACAACGGCTTTACTCATTCGTCGCCCTGTTTCAAATCGCTCGATTTCTTTTCCCATGTTGCTCAACTCTTTAACTTCATACCAACTGGATACTTTACCAACGTCAAAAGAATTTCCGGAATTCCTTCACCGTGTTAATTGATTCCTCGTTATCGCCATGAACACACAACGCATCAACTGGAATTTCAAGAATCGAGCCCTCACTCGAAACAATTGTACCTTCTCGAATAATTCGTTCTGCTTGATTTAAAATATGATCAGATTCGTGATAAACCGAGCCTTCTACTGATCGAGATTGGAGTCGACCATCAGGTGTGTATCTACGATCTGCAAATGCTTCAAACAGCAATGAGATACCGAACTTCTTGGCCATACTCGTGTGCTCTTCATGATCTGCCGTTCCGAGAATCATTAATGGGATATCGAGCTGCGAATCAGCCAACGACTTCATCAATTCGGCCATTAGATCAAGATCAACCATCATGCAGTTATACAAAGCCCCATGTGGTTTTACATATGCGACATCAATTCCCTCTGTAGATGCAATTGCTTGCAATGCACCCACTTGAGCAAGCATATGCAAAGCCGCTTCAGAATGAGGCATCGGTAATGGTCTGCGGCCAAACCCCAATACATCCGGGTAACTCGGGTGCGCACCGACGACCACTCCGTATTGCTTTGCGAGTCTTACCGTTGCTCTCATGGTTAATGGGTCCGAAGCATGGCCGCCACATGCAACATTGGCCATATCAATATGCGGCATTAGTGCCGCATCATCTCCCATTGACCAAACGCCAAACCCTTCACCAACGTCTGCATTCAATTTCATCACTATTACCCTCTGCCTCAAGTGCTACCGAAAAGCACCAAAAAACCGCTGATATTTTTCAAATTCATCAAACGCATCGTTGCGGTCGATTGTCCTAAACGAAACATGGTTCCCAGGTGCTCTTTGTGCAAGGTGACTGAGCGACCGGCGAGTCAGAGTGCCAATCATTGGATAACCACCCAATGACTGATGATCTCTCATCAATACGATTGGCTGACCGGAAGGTGGTATTTGAACTCCACCAAGTGGAATTGGCGCAGAATAACGTGGCCGTCTCGCTTCAATGACACATTCCCCATCAAGTCGATACCCCATTCGACTTTGTTCTTTGGATACTGTGTAAGCTTGATTCAGAAATATTTCATACGCGTCTTGATCAAAGTTCATCGAGTCTCGAAACAGAACATCGCAAACCAGTGGTGCAGAATATGACACCAAATATTGCCTCGGAATTAGGAATGGGTCTCGTTTTTGACTTACCCGATAACGAATCTCACTCCCCTGCTTCAAGGAGGCGCCGTCTCCATCCGAACCTCCAAGCGAATCACGGCGACACGTTGCTGTACTCCCAAGAACCGGAGTAACTAAAAAACCGCCTTCTACCGCCAGATAAGAAAAAATCCCGCTCGATAATCGTCCAATTGAAAAAATATCGCCTGATTTCGCATGATACGAACCTGGGCCGGGCAAAGGCTTTCCATCCAAGCTCACCGCGCCCCAAGCACCACTGATTCCAAAATTCACGGCTTGTGTAAATTCGGCGGAAAAGCCGCCCCCACCAATCTCAATCAAGGGCAGGTTGGTATGATTACCGAGTACATAGTTTGCCCAGCATGCAGCAATGCTATCCATTGGTCCCGCTTGCGCAACACCCTGGCCTGCAAACCCAAATCGACCCAAATCTTGAATGGTATGCATTGGACTAGCTCGATGAATGCGTAGCATGGGTCGCCTCGATGTGATCGAACTCAGTTCGCGAAATCTCTTTAAACCGTACCAACACGCCCATCGCCAATTTTGCCTCGATCGCGGTGTCACTGAGTCTGACAATCGATCCGGGCATACGGCCGACGATATGCCAACCACCAGGAGACTCATTGGGATAAATCACTGTCTGATTTTCGGCTATAGCAACAGAACCTGCCGGGATCCGTGTCCTTGGCGTATCTCGACGTGGCAGTTGGATTCGTTGATCGGTTTCACCAAGATAGGCAAATCCAGGAACAAAACCTGTGGCCAATACTCGATAGTCGCGATCCCGATGCAATGAAATAATTTCGTCAACCGACAATCGATTGACGGTACTGAGGAATTCAAGATCTAGTCCAAACTCTAAGTCATAGCAAACTGGAATCTCTACGATCTCATTAGAAATATCGGTCGAAGTAAATTGTTGACTACTCGAGGCGATTTTAAGCATATCGACTAGAATCGCTGTCGAAGCCAAACGAGGATCAACAGTGACACTAAGCACGCCAAATCCATAACAGTAATCAACTAGCCAATCAGGACGGGTTGCATCGATCCATTGCGAGATACCTCGAATCTGCTGAAAAGTGTCCTCTGCTAGCGGCTCGCCTAAGCAAATTTCTGCGACATCTTCAGAAACCCATTGAATTGAATCGACATAAGTCACAAAGCAGTCCAACCACCGTCAACCTTAATCGAAGTACCCGTGATCATGGCGGACTCATTCGAGACTAAAAACTTACAAATTCCAACACAGTCGTTTGGCTGTCCGAGTCTCCCAAGAGGAATTTTTGCTTCAACTGCTTTTCGGAATTGATCATCGGATAAAGCGTCTCGTGTCATTTCAGTTTCGGTAAAGGTCGGACAGACACTATTGATTCGAATACCATAGTGGCTGAGGTCGGCAACCGCTCCGCGAACAAATCCATCGACTGCCGCTTTACTCGCGCAGTAAAGTCCACGCTCCGGAGCTCCAACGTGCGCAAGCTGCGATGAGAACAATACTATCGATCCCGCTGCACCGTGCTTGATTGAAAGATTAGCAAAAGCACGCGTGCAAATGATCGGGACCGAAATATTGACCTCAAGCGTGTCATCAATATCTTGATCAAGAATGTCGTACACGGGTCGATGGCGTGCAATACCGGCAGCTACGATCATCGAATCAAAGGGTCTATTTTGCTGATCGAAGAAATCAGCAACTGCCTTCCGATCGGTCAAGTCCAAGACGACTATGTTGATTGAATGATTTGTGTGGCTCAATTTATCTTGAAGCGCTGTAAGTTGACTCTCATTACGGGCGATAACCGTGACCTGATAGTCCTCCACTGCCAAAGCCTGTGCAACAGCTTTGCCGATACCACGTGAGCCACCAGCGACTAAAATTCTTTGTCCCGACATAAGTTAACCCTCCAAAGACTTGATATGGAAATTAACCAAATCCACTAGATCGAATACTGCGACACCTGTTTCTCGACGAACTGCATCCTTGTAGGGAGAGAGGTTAGTGCATTCAAATACAACACACTTCACTTGATGTTCAGCAATTAGGTCTTGTACGAGGCTTATAACCTCGCGCTCCGCTCTCTTTAAATCAAGGCTCGCTTCATCTGTTGAAATCACTCGATAGAGCTCAGTCTCAGTCTCGAGGCCTATTATCTGAATACCTTCGATATCGTGACCGACAAAATGGTGCGGCCGAAGAGCGCGTGAATCAAAGGTAAGAACACCAATGTCGCTCGGATTGGGATAAACAGTTCTCAGGAAAGGTAGTACCAGTAAAGATGTGCTAACAAATGGAATTTTAAGGTGTTGTTGAACATGAGATTGCACTGGTCCTAAAAACCCACAGCTGGTCGTAATTAGGTTACATCCTTGTGCCTCCATGTTTTGCGCCACAGACACCATCTCTCTGAGTCGTTCTCCATCAATGATTTCAGACGAGACAACATCAGCAACCGTTGCCAGATCGAGCTTCGTAATAATTGAGCAACACGTAAATGTCTGTGGGTTTCCAATATCACCAAGGGGCCTTGGAAAATTTGTATTCAGCTGTATAACACCAACCATAACATCAGTTGTTGCCATCGATGACCTCTCCGCGTCGATCGAAGGGTTTTGAAAAAGCGATCGCCATTGAGACAACGACCAGAAATAATCCGGCAACATCTCCCAAATCAATTGCATCACCCAGGATAAAAAAGGCCATAAATGGAATCAGAAATGGTGAAATCGCCAAAAACATAGTTCCCATCATAGGGCCTATCAGCTCAAGGACTTTGCCGTACAGCAAAACAGCGATCACCCCAATCACGACACCTTGATAAAACATCTGCAGGATCCCCTGATTTAACTGGCTCACAAAAGTTTGCTCTCGAACCGTAAAATACCAGAGTAAATAAGGCATTGATCCAAGCGTTATCGCGACCACACCTTGCAGGGAGGTCAATTTCCAACGCCTCAAATTCAAACCGTAACTTGCCCATAAACAAGCACTTACGAAGAAACACAAATCACCGAGCAGATGAATCCATTCGAAAGGATGCGCACTCCAAATCACCGCCAATGCAAGCAGCAGAATAAATAGAGCGATGAGATGACTAACAGAGATTTTGTCACCAAAAAAACGGTTCCCTGCAAATGCTGTAACCAAAGGAACACAACCAAGCGAGATTGCCCCCGTGTGGCTAATCGGAGCGAATTGCAACCCTGCAACATTTAAAAGACCAAACGGAACCCCGGCTCCAAGAGTCAACCAAATCACTTGACGGGTCGACGGTAACATTGACATGCCTCGGTACATAAGAATCGGAATAACCACAAGCGCGGCTCCGATAACGCGAGCCGCTGCGATGTCAAAACTATCTAAACCGGTTCGCAAGCCAGACAAGGAAACAGACGAATGGGCACCCCACACGAGCGATCCAACAACTCCGAGGAACATAGCAACCATTACTCGACGATCACGCAAGTATCTTTCTCACTTATCTCACATCTTCACAGCGCCCAAAGAACCACCTACCATCATTTGATGTCAAATAATTAAAAGAGATCCATGTGAGAGAAGTTCACGTTTTAGGCGCAGGAATGGTAGGCATTTCCTCGGCGATTTGGTTACAACGCGCAGGATTCCAAGTCAAAGTGATTGACAAGGTTGGCCCTGCAGGCGGCGCGAGCTATGGCAATGCTGGAGTTTTAGCCGCAGGCTCAATCATCCCGATTACTACACCTGCACTCCCTAAAAACGCAATTGGAATGGTCTTACGCAAAAGCTCACCGTTATTTCTGCGTTGGCCGTACCTTCCGAAAATGATCCCGTTTTTAGCGACCTATCTCCGACATTGCACGACACAGCATGTCAAACACTATGCACGCTCGATGGTGCCACTGTTAAACGACACAGTGCATCAACATCGCGAATTAGCAAAAAACACTGGCGCTGAGGAATTTATTTTTGATCATCCTTATGCATTCGGTTATGCAACTGCAGATGCGTTTGCAAAAGATAAACCTTGGTGGGACTTGCGAGCAGAACTTGGAATAAAATTCGACATTGTTCAAGGATTTGATTACGAAGCGATCGACCCTCTCTTTTCTAATACATTTAGCCAAGTCGTTCTTTGTCATGAGCATGGTCGAATCGGTGATCCAGGTGAATATATCAATAGGCTTGCAGACAACTTCGTCGCTCAAGGCGGGACGATTCAGATTGGCGAAGTCCAGCGCTTGGTTCGAACCGATGGAAAACTCGGATATCAGCTTGATGAGCAAATCACTTATCCAGAAACAATGATTATTTCTACTGGCGCATGGTCGCGTGATTTAGTGAGGACTGTGGGATTAAAAGTCCCATTCGAAACCGAACGCGGATACCACATTGAACTTGTTAACCCGTCAAAAGAACCTTTGAATTCCATGATGGTTGCCTCTGGGAAATTTGTAATCACTCCACTCAATGGCCGAATCCGTGCCGCCGGCATTGTTGAGTTCGGAGGACTCGAGCTCGCTGAAAATGATGAGCCTATCGAATTGCTCAAAACCCAAGTCCAAAAATTACTACCCGACGTGGCGTACGACCGAATCGATTCATGGCTTGGTCATCGTCCGGCGCCCGCTGATTCGTTGCCGCTAATCGGACAATTGCCGATGGTGGAGAATTGCTGGCTTGGGTTTGGCCATCAACATGTGGGGTTGACAGGTGGCGCAAAAACGGGCCGAATCATTGCAGAATTGATTCAGGGTAGGACGCCAAACATCGACGTGTCACCGTTCGATCCACATCGGTTCCATCAATAAAAACGATAAACAAAGATAAGGGGACTTCTCCAATGAGAAAACTCACCACACTGGCAGCAACATTGACTGCGACAGCAATTTCAACAACTGCCTTGGCAGAAAAATGGGATATGCCGATGGCATATGCCGCAACGAACTTCCACTCTGAGATGGGTGTTGTATTCGCAGATAAAGTTCGTGACTACACGAAAGGTGAAATCGATATTACCGTCCACCCAGGTGGTTCGCTATTTAAAGGCGGTGAAATCAAGCGCGCAGTTCAAACAGGTCAAGCACCAATTGGTGAGCGCTTTATGTCGGCTCACGCAAACGAAGCGCCATTGCTTGGTTGGGATAACTTACCGTTCCTTGCGACGACTTACGAAAGTAATGAAAAGTTGTGGCAAATCGCAAAAGATAAAGTCAATGCACAGCTTGCAGACTTGAATCTTGTGACACTCTACACATGTCCATGGCCTGGACAGGGCTTCTATTTTAATAAAGCCGTGGCTTCCGAAGCTGATACACAAGGCGTCAAATTCCGTTCATACAATTCAGCAACAGCGACCTTTGCCAAAGAGCTGGGCATGATTCCAGTTCAAGTCGAAGCAGCTGAGTTGAGTCAAGCGCTCGCAACCGGCGTTGCCGAGTCATTTATTTCTTCGGGATCCACCGGTTATGACCGGAAAGTCTGGGAACATCTATCTCACTACTACAAAGTGAACGCTTGGCACCCTCGCAACTATGTGATGGTGAACAAAGGTGTGTGGGACAATCTCGATGGTGGCACCAAAGCTGCGATTCAAAAAGCCGCAGATGAAACCGGTGCAGCCTGCGCTGCCAAGTCGGCTGAGCTTGCGAATTGGTACTTCGAGCAGCTTGAAGGAAATGGCATGAAGGTTGAAGATGCAAAACCTGGCTTCTTGAAAAAACTCAAAGAAATCGGTGCCATGATGCAAGCCGATTGGTTGAAGTCTGTTGGAGCTGATGGTCAAGCGATCATCGACGAATACAACAAGATGTAAATCAAACTCGCGCCCTAGATCATCTGGGGCGCAACATTGATAAGAAGAACTATGAGCAACTGGCCTGATGTTATTGGAATCCCTCTTTGGGTGTGGATCTTTGTTCTACCATTGTGTCTCGCATTATTCGCCTCGATAAAACCTGATTGGGTCAACGAGCACTTCCGTTCAATTTGGTCCGTCCTAGATCGCATCTACACCACCTCTGGATACCTCGCCGCGACCTTTATGTGCATTATTTTGCTTATCACAATTGGACAAATGGGTTCGCGCTGGTTGGGACTGACGTTTGAAGGGTCAACTGAGTTTGCTGGCTATGCAATGGCTGCGACTTCATTTTTTGCGCTAGCCCATGCTTTGTCGCATGGGTCACATATCCGAGTCTCTGTGTTCCTCAACTTAAACGACTGGACACGCTATTGGTTAAACGTCTTCGCACTCGCACTCTCGGCGATCATTGCCACCTACTTTGCTCGATTTGCGATCAAAACAAACCAAATGTCGGCAATGCTGAATGACAGAACACAAGGACAAGATCAAATCCCTGATTACCTCGCACAGTTCCTCCAATTATTTGGTTCCTCGCCAAATCAATGGCAAGCAATCATGGATAAGGCGGCCGGTGAGATGATCTATACGCCAATGTGGGTACCACAACTCACAATGTCGATCGGTACAGTGTTATTGGCCGTCTGTCTTTGGGATCAGTTAATTCGGATGGTTGCTACGAAAACAATCCAAATCAAACAGGAAGCAGTTGAATGACCGAACTTTACGCGACGATCATTTTTCTTTTTGTGTTGTTCGCACTTCTTGGCAGTTCTGTTTGGGTGGGACTGGCGCTGGTGGGTGTTGCCTGGGTTGGCATGACCCTGTTTACCTCCCGTCCACCTGGTGATGCAATGATCACAACCATCTGGACAGGTGCATCCAGTTGGACTCTCACTGCCCTACCTTTATTTATTTGGATGGGTGAAATTCTTTACCGAACACGGCTGTCTGAGGACATGTTCCGAGGTTTATCACCCTGGATGCGATGGCTTCCTGGAGGCTTATTGCATACAAATATCGCCGGATGCACGCTTTTTGCGGCTGTCAGTGGGTCTTCTGCTGCAACCCTAACGACGGTCGGAAAAATGTCGATCCCAGAGCTACGTCGGCGCGGGTATCCCGAATACATGATTATCGGAACGCTCGCCGGAGCTGCCACACTTGGACTCATGATTCCGCCATCGCTGACATTGATCGTTTATGGGGTCACGATCAATGAGTCGATCACAAAATTGTTCATGGCCGGCGTGATTCCGGGATTGGTTCTAGCCGGGCTCTTTATGACCTACATCATCGGTTGGTATTACGTCAAAAAAGACCAACGTCCAGAAGAAACCCCAGCCATTTCGCTTAAAAATATGCTGTATGAAAGCCGTTTCTTGCTGCCGGTTATTTGCCTTGTGATCGTTGTTATCGGGTCGATGTATTTCGGTTGGGCTACTGCCACTGAAGCGGCCTCAGTTGGCGTTGTTGGCGCTTTGATTCTGGCAGCAACACAGGGTTCACTCACGTGGGGAACTTTTGTACAAAGCTTGATGGGTGCGACACGGACCTCAGCAATGGTCGCATTAATTTTGATGGGCGCTGCTTTTTTATCACTGTCAATGGGCTTTACAGGGCTCCCACGTGCACTGGCGGGCTGGATCGGTGAACAGAATCTGTCGCCACTAGTGCTGATCGCTGCTTTGACAATTTTTTATATTATTTTGGGGATGTTTCTGGATGGTATTTCTTCAGTTGTTCTAACAATGGCAATCGTTGAGCCAATGATTCGTCAAGCGGGTATTGATGTTATCTGGTTCGGTATATTCATTGTTGTTGTTGTCGAGATGGCTCAGGTGACTCCACCAATTGGGTTCAACTTATTTGTTTTACAGGGAATGACGAAACATGAAATCGGCTACATTGCGAAAACAGCATTGCCGATGGTTGCGCTCATGCTCGTTATGGTTGTGATTCTTGTCATTTGGCCCGAACTCGCGACATGGCTTCCAGAAAATACAAAATAAATACTGAATTACCAGTCGTCGATTTGGTCGACGCGGTCGATCTTGAGTCCCAACGACGGGTCGGTAAACAACTGATTGAATCAATCGAGAATATTGGATTCTTCTATGTTGTGGGGCATCGCATTGATCAGACCCTTGTAGACCGTGCATTTGAGAGCGCAAGGGCGTTTTTCAACTTGAGCGAAGAACATAAGGCAAGGGTTACAGTGAACCGCTCGCAACGAGGTTGGATGCGTCAGGGGCTTACGAGACTAGAGGGCTCAGCCAACACCGATGTGAAAGAAGTCTTTTTTTGGGGCAGGGAAATTTCGGAGAACGATCCAGAGATACGTCAAAATTTACCACTGGTTGCCCTAAACCAATGGCCTGACGACTCTCTGCCAGGTTTTAAGCGCGACGTCTTGGCATATTATTCTGAAGTAATGGCACTCGGCCGTCTTTTGCTTACGTGCATTGCGCTCGGGTTAAATCAGAATCCTGCAGTTTTCCATCGACAGTATTCGAAGCCACTCGGGCGAGGACAACTCGTGTACTACCCACCGATTACAAAGGCTGATATGGCAAATGATGCGTACAGTGCAGCACCGCATACGGATTTTGGTGTTCTAACCATTCTCTTGCAAGACTCGCTCGGTGGACTACAGGCAAAGCATCAGAATGGTGATTGGGTTGACGTTCCACCAATCGAAAAATCATTTATCTGCAATATTGGAGACTTACTTGAACGCTGGACCAACGGGCGCCTTCCTTCGACGATTCATCGGGTCCTCAACTCGTCTGGTAAAGAGAGGCTCTCTATCCCTATTTTTTTTGATCCAGATAGTGACGCGGTAATCGACCCGAAGGATTTCAAACTATCTCAAAATCAAACGACGCTACCACCCGTCAGGGCAGGCGAATATATCGCAGGCAAAAATCGTCAAAATTTCCTTCACTACAAGTGATTGAGGGAGTGAAGACCGGGTCTCAGAACACGGTCTGCCATAATGAGCGATTACAAATCATAGGAAATTAAACTCGGATTGATAGATACTTCGAGTCCATTGTTTGAATCGCAATATCCCGAAGGACACTCTGATGAACCAAGACCAAGAAGAATTATTTGGTAAGTACATTGCTGAATTTGCATCTGAATACGATTTGCAGCTCAATGATGATGACATCATGAAAGCGATCGAACTCTTCGACGAATGCAGCGAGCGCTGGCAGTCCAACTTTGATTTTTCGGTTTATGAGATCGCAAACGAACTTAATTTGACCGAAGCAGATGAAGATATTGTCGAGATGATCAATGTAGTTTGGAAAAAAATGCATACCAATTAGATGCGAGAAAACCATTTAACGCTTACCTTTGGATCCAGGTGATTGATCCGGCAACCCTTTTCAATCAACAACTAACACGGTCGGATCCCAAATTCTTTGCCAAACTCGACTCAAGCGATCAAAATCCGGTCGAACCTGTAGTTGCTCAAAACTACCCAGCACCAAACCGGCTGTATCGCGCTTTGCGATCTCAAAATTGAACACGTAGGCTCCTTCAATTCCCATCCGAAGATCAGAAATATAAATGTAATTTCCTGATTCAAATGCTTTGTACTGTCCCTTGGTAAACCATTTAAGCCTTTCGACACTGGGATGAGTAGCGACGCCCTCGATTAACCCAAGATTGCGTGGATATCTCTGAATCTGTATCTCATTCTCCTCATCAAAAAGAGAAGCCCAAATTTCATAATAGTTATCTCCATCGATCGCGACAGCTCGCCATAGAAGAGTGTTAAGTGGTGCCGGAGTGGATTCATAGATTTCTGCGTTGATGCCACGATTTTGTAACGCTTCCTGCACGGTCTCATCAATCAATACTTTGGCCGTGGTACTCCACACCAAATAAAGACTCGATATGCAAAGCATCCAGGCATTAAGGGATAACAAGCGCGCCGAATTTTTGAAAACCAACGCGGATATAAATCCAATCAATAGAGGAAGCGTGTACGTAGGATCAACGATAAATAAAATGGAATGAGAAAACGGATACGAGGTGAATGGCCAAAGCACTTGCGTACCATACACCGTGAATAAATCTGCCAGACTGTGGGTCGCGAAACAAAGAAAGACTGCCAAACAGACGCGAAAAAAATAAGCATCTTTCAGCGTCGCGGGACGGACCGTGAACCATGCAATCAATGGGGCTATAAACGCTTGCACGAGAAACGAATGCGAGAAGCCACGGTGGTAAGTCATGTTTTCAATCGGACCGCCAAAATCAATGAAAACATCTAAATCAGGCACCGTGCCCAGCACAGCACCATAGAGTGCGGCGCGTCGACCGAGGCGTTTTCCCAAAATAGCATAAGTGACAGTCCCGCCAAGCACGGCTTGCGTCAGTGAATCCACTCAAATGCTCCTGCTACCCGATGTATTCACGTGAGAGTACGTGGAGGCCAAATGCGCGCTCACTTCGATCAATTCCATTTGATGTACCGCAGGTCACTGCCGCTCCATGAAAATAGTGACTTCTGCAACATCAAATCCAAATTTCTGAATATAGGATCGATTTATCAGACGACGATCGTCAATGGCCCAAAACCAATCCTCAAATTTGACTTCATAAAACGTATCATCGACAGGGATATTCATTCGATAAGTCCATCGAAACGCGTTTCCAAAGTGCTGTCCAACAGCAGTTTCTAAAACATCGTCTGCAGTACCGAGATATTGCCCATCATCCCCTTTAACAATTATCCAAGTACGGCTCTGAGGCCCTGCTCCGAACAAATATCGAAAAGATTCATTCAGCGTAATTTGTTGGCCATCCACAGAGCCTTGAATATCAACTTCGAATTTCTGGATCACGTCTCCATCGAGGTCTTGAACAACACCCCATGCTTTCACTGATCCATCAAAATACTTGAATAAATCAAACGTTGGTTCGAGTGATTGGTAGCGATGGCCATCCAAACTCGTCGCACAGCCAGATAACGCACAAACAACAAATAGACCAATTGCTACTGCATACCGAGAGACTGATTGGCCAAGATGTCGCACTACTTTGGATTCTCGTGCAAATCGATAGCTATTTGTAAAAGACGCTCCACGTCGAGCTTTGTGTAGTTCGCCTGACTCCATTGAAGTCCTGCATGTAATTGCTCAAGGTTCATGCTCATCAAACCGGCGATAATTTGATCGTGGGCGCCTCTAATCAAGGCCTCAACATCACATTTTGTACTCAACACATATACCTTCTTCCGAGTAAATCATGAGCATAGCGTCGTAAAAACAACCGAATACGATCAAAAAGCTCTCGTTTATAGCGAGTTAGTAAGGATGGCCAGAGAACAAATCAATTGAACGTATCATTGGTATTCAATCATTCATTTGTTTGAGCATAATTTGTCATACATTTTAAGGCGCATATGTTGCGCTACGCACAAATTGCATTTATGCTAAGCAAAAAGCAGAAATAATAATAATTTAAGGGAATAACAATGATACCAGTTGGGGTTGGTCGCGGATTACTTGGTTCGTATAAAAGAATTGCTGAACAAGAAATCCAGGCCCAAAGAAAGAGTAAATGGTTGTCAAATCATCAGATCGGCAAAAAAGGAATCGTTGCTCGGTTTTTGTTGGGCATAAAGTTTTAGGCTCACTATTTGATCTGCGTGATCACGAGTAGGTTTAACCTAAACGGTCATCATCCGCTTTGGACGATAACTCTCGCAATCCACAGGAGCCCTTAGCACAAGCTTGTCGCGCCTCAAGGCGCTGGATCACTCGGTCAATATCACGAGTCAAAAGATAAAGGGTAACAATCCACCACCAAATTTTTTGAAAAATAGAATGATGTTCAGCCATCGTTTCACCTCTTATTTCTTCGGTCGCTTCTTCGGATTTGTATCCTCAGCCATCCATTTTTTAATGACTGCAGCAATTCGTTTTGGATCTTGTTTAATCTGCTTTTGAAGTTTTAGGAATTCCTTAATTCGATCATCTTCTGGCATGAGGACCTCTTAAATTAGGATGAATTGGCAACCGGTAGTTAATATGAGATTAAGAATGCTCTGAAAAAACTAAATTCTAAGCTAAATAATTGAAATGATCCTGAATTATCTCTTACGATAAGAGCACAACAGATCCTTAAAAGGAAAATATTCGTGCGTACATGTTCCGTTTGCGGTGTTGAAATCGACAAAACAACTGCCTATACCAAAACTGGCGAACAAAAAGCTCAAGGTCGCCGTTGTATTAACTGCGTTGAAGGTGCTACCCCCGAGGCGCCTAAAGTAACAGAGCAGCCTGACGTTTCTTCCAAGGCGCCTGAAGCTCCTGAAGTAGCAAAAGCGACTGCAAGTGAGCCTCAAAAGGCCACTGTTACCGAAATCGAAGAGTCTGAAAGCTCAACGGTTAAGTATGCCGTTGGTGCGGTCATTGTCGCGATAATCATTTGGCTTGTGGTGGGTTAACCACAAGCCATAGGATGCCAAGTTTAGGAAAATAAGGCTGCTCCGCAGGCGAGTAGCGTAGCCGCGAACAAAAACCACCGAAGGATTTTGGGGTCGGTATACACTGCTAGCTTGACTCCGAAATAGGCTCCTGCAACGTAACCAACCGAAAGGATAAATCCCTCGGTCCACGCCACTTGATCTTGCCAAATGAAAACGGCGAGCGATACCAGAGTGAATACGAAGGTACACACTAGCTTGATTGCGTTTGCTCTAACAATGTCATAGCGTAGCGTTCCAGCAATGGAAGCAAGCAACAAAAAGCCCACTCCTGCCTGCACAAAACCACCGTAAAAACCCGCTGCAAGAAGACCGATTGAGGCAGATGGGGTATCTGCCACGCGGCGAACTTCGGTTCCAGACGGCGGTGAGACGATTGCAGGTCTCAACAAAACCAGTACGGACATACTCAGCATCGTCCCAATAAGTAACGGCTTTAAGATATCTGGTGGAGCGAAGGCAGCGGCCAAAGAACCAAATAATCCACCAATCGCCATTGGAACAAGGATTGCCCTTAAATCGAAAGTTTCTAACTTTTTGTGTCGCTTAAACTCGGAAATCGCAACGACGGACTCAATAAAAATTCCCACGCGATTCGTTGCATTTGCGACTTCTGGGGGCATCCCCATGACCATTAAGGTCGGAAGAACAAGATTGGAGCCACCACCTGCAACGGTATTGATGGCGCCTGCGAGTAACGCGACAACAATAAGGAGCGCGACGTCTAAACCCGCGAGTTCCATAAACACGACCTATCAGTGAAAACGTCAAGCGTAGATAAAATGAGAAAGAATAGAAATCAAAACTACCGAGAATGTCTGAGAACTAAAACTCAATAATCTCCGGATTCGCGATCTCTGATAACCAATCCGATAACTCGACTGCGACGGGCTTCCCATGTTCTCCTAAGAATGCAAGTAACCGCTTGGCATTCATGGTGACCACATTTTTCTCTGGAAACCCAATTTGCTTAATTTTTGCTAGAGCAACGTCGACATCACCTACCGTGTAATGAACATGCGAATCACTGGATAACGCGACTTTCCAATCCAATGCATGCGCAGTTTCAAGGATCTCGATGCAATGCGGCTCACTTCCAAGTCTCGAACTCACAAATGATGAATTATTAATTTCAATTAACACGTTATTGTCACGTGCCGCTCGAACGACTTCTTCGATATTGATCGGGTAATTTGGATTACCGGGATGTCCCAAAATCTGGATTAATCCAGTTTCCATCGCAGAAATCATCGCTTTGGTATGCGCTTGACGATCAGATGGTTGAAACACCGGTTCGTGCAAGCTTGCGATCCCAAAATCCATAAAACTCATTAACGTTTCATTCACATCAAGAGGTCGCTTGTTGTCCGGCAAGATATTTGCCTCTACGCCACGCAGCATCGCGACACCGTATCGTAGACGTGGAAGCACGCGCATATTCCCAAAATGCCATGGATGCGGGGAATCAGGCATCTCTGGGCCGTGGTCAGTGATGCTGAATAATTGAAGACCCTTGTCAGATGCCGCTCGGAAATACTCCTCAACTGTCGAGTAGGCATGGGTACTAGCAACTGTGTGTGCATGCGTATCTGTTAAATGTCTCATTTTCCACTCCGACTTGATTTTCGTAGTCTATGAAGGTTTTATTGCAGAGTCTTGACGTTTGATGAATTTGTTTTGAAACCACAAACTATTTCCTACGCTGAAAATTGGATGCCAGGCCCTCAGAGGTTGCTCATCAAAACCATGGAGGCACTGACTGGCCGCGGTCGGTTGATGCGTCGGTATCGAAAATTCCAATCCGTCTCAACAACATTTCAAACTCCGGATGTTTGGGATGTCGCGATGGATCACTTAGGCTGCCGTGGCTTTGCTACCGAGCACATGCAGATTCCAAAAAGGCGTCCAGGTCAAGGGTTACTGCTAATCGCAAACCATCCATTCGGAGTCGCTGATGGAGTGACGCTCGCATGGATCGCATCTCGCATTGATCCTGATTTCCGCGTGATAGCCAACGGTGTATTACGGCAAGAACCGTCACTGAACCCTAATATCTTGCCAATTGAATTCCAACCTGGTCGACAAGCCACAAAGCTCAATGTCGAAACACGACGTCAGTCGATCCAAACCCTGAAAAACGGCGGAGTCGTTGCACTCTTCCCTGCTGGGGGTGTCTCTTGGTCACAAAAACCGGGCGCGCCTGTTGAAGACGACCCTTGGAAACCGTTGGTCGGACGATTAATTAAGGCCTCTGGGTGCGACGTGCTTCCAATCCGATTTGAAGGAGCTAACTCCAATCTTTTCCAAAAAGCGTCTCGCACAGCACTGACACTCAGACTCGGCTTATACATGCACGAGGTGAAACGGCGTCTCGATCAGCCAATTTCCTTCGAACTTCTGCCGATCATCGAACAAAATGCGATCCCTGATATCCCCGAACAAGCCCTCGCGAACTGGCTCAGAAATCAGCTGTTGTCCGGAAGCGGAATAAATTCGTCATCCCCTGGAACTTGAGCAAAACGTCCGTCGACCCAATCAGCCTTCGCTTGCTCGATCCGCTCCTGATCCGACGACACAAAGTTCCACCACAAATGACGTGGCCCATCGAGCGGGGCACCACCAAACAGCAAGACACGAGCGCCGGATGGCGCCGAAATCGAGACATGCTGATTCGGGGCTAAAATCAGAAGCTCAGACTCGGGATAGGTAATACCGTCGATCTCAAGTGGACCATTCGCGCTAAATACCGCCCGCTCCTGATGGCCTTTGGGAAACTCAACCTGGCTGCCGGCTCGCATAATTAAATCAACATATAACGCCTCTGAAGGAAATCGAACCGGGCTGTTGAGCCCAAACCAATCGCCTAAGAGTATGCGGCCGTCGACTCCATCTTCTGAGAATTGAGGTAATTGCCCTTCACCATAATGTTCAAAATTTGGAGCGGTCTCTTCAAGAGATTGAGGTAACGCGAGCCAGCTTTGGATTCCGAATAGCTCTGCCACGTTTTGACGAGATACGTCATCTGAACGTTCAGAGTGAACGATGCCTGATCCTGCAGTCATTAAATTGACAGCACCCGGCCCAATGATCATGTCATTACCTAAGCTATCACGGTGCTGCATGGCTCCCTTGAACAAGTAACTTAATGTTGAAAGTCCAATGTGTGGATGAGGTCGAACATCAAGTCCAACATTCTCAATCAATTCACCGGGTCCAAACTGATCCCAAAAGACAAAAGAGCCGACGGACCGCTTTTCCCTTGACGGTAATGCACGCTTCACTTCAAGGTTACCGATATCCGATGTTCTCGGAATAATCTGTGTTTCTACTGATGCCATAAGTTCCTCCATGGGTATAGTGTCGGGGCAACATATGCCAAGAAAAAGTGCTGACCAGATCGTTAATCCGTTCCATTTTGGAACCACTGACGGATACTTCCTTTTATTACCGAACGCGCGTATCGTCGCGCCATGCTGACCGTGTGCCTCTATCAACCTGAAATACCCCCAAATACGGGGAACATCATTCGCTTATGTGCCAATACTGGAAGCCAACTCCATCTTATTCATCCATTGGGATTTTCTCTTGATGAAAAAGCCGTAAGACGGTCGGGGCTTGATTATCATGATCTCGCACGAGTTTCGGAATACGCGTCTTGGGAAGAATATGTCGGCTCGGCAACATCGCGAATTTTTGCGCTTTCTACCAAAGGGACTGTCTCATACGAGGCTGTTGATTACCGAAATGATGATATTTTGCTATTCGGCCCCGAAACACGCGGACTTCCAGAAGACGTGAGAACCCATGACGCTGTGACACATGTCATTCGTATTCCGATGAGCCCAAACAATCGAAGTCTCAATCTCTCAAATTCTGTTGCCATCGTTCTTTATGAGGCATGGAGACAACTCGGCTTTCAAGGAAGCACTGCGTGAGCGTTCTATCCATACAAAATATTCAAGTGAGTTTCGGCGGTCCTGCGATACTCGAAAATTTAAGCCTGAAAATCCAGACGAAAGAGCGGATCGGATTACTCGGCCGAAACGGTGCCGGCAAATCAACATTGATGAAGTTGATTGCAGGAGAAATTCATGCAGATTCAGGAGAGATCAACAAAAGCTCGAGCCTGAAAATAGCTCGACTGGTCCAGGATGTTCCAACGGGGACAAATGGCACTATTTTCCAAGTTGTCGCTTCGGGCCTTGGCGATCTCACCCCTTTGCTCGAACGCTACCATCGAGTCTTAAAAGTAATTTCTGAAGATCCCTCCGATAAAAACATGCAGGAACTTGAATCCTGCCAGCATGCGCTTGAAGCGGCTAATGGTTGGCGCATTGAGCAGATGGTTGATCAAACGCTCTCCAAGTTTGGTTTGGATCCTGACACCCAATTTAACGCGCTATCTGGTGGTATGAAGCGGCGCGTATTACTCGCACGCGCCTTGGTCATCGAACCCGATCTTTTACTACTCGATGAGCCCACCAACCATTTAGATATTCCCGCCATCGAATGGCTTGAGGAGCAAATCAAGCTGTTCCAAGGCGCGGTTTTGTTTATCACGCACGATCGACGCTTCCTCGACGCCCTAGCAACCCGAATCGTTGAGCTCGATCGAGGTGTTTTGCGAAGTTATGAGTGCAACTACCAAACATATCTCGAACGACGGGATCAAGAGTTGGCTGCGGAATCAGAGCAATTTGCTGCCTTTGATAAAAAACTTGCCAAAGAGGAAGAGTGGATCCGACAAGGCATCAAAGCACGACGCACACGTAACGAAGGCCGAGTGCGGGCACTCGAGCAATTGCGGCGAGAACGTGCAGCCCGACGAGAAAGACAACAGACTGCCGATCTCACGCTCGTTGATGCATCCAAATCAGGGCGCCTCGTCATTGAGGCACAAGATTTGGGGCTCACCTTGGGTGGCAAAACGCTTTTCAGTGATTTCTCGACAACTGTGTTGCGTGGTGATCGCATTGGCGTCATTGGCCCAAATGGTGCCGGTAAAAGTACGTTGATTAAAACGCTATTGGGTCATATTGAACCATCATCTGGATCGGCCAAACTTGGAACGAATCTTGAGGTCGCGTTATTTGACCAACTAAGAGAATCGCTCGATGACGATGCAACAGTCATCGATAATCTCCAACACGGCTCTGACTTTGTCGAAGTCGGCGGTGGGAAAAAACATGTTATTGGATATCTGCAAGATTTCCTTTTTTCACCAGAGCGCGCTCGCGGTCCAACTCGTATGCTGTCTGGCGGTGAACGCAATCGATTGTTGCTGGCTCGGTTATTTTTAAAACCCGCAAACTTTCTGATCATGGATGAGCCGACTAACGATCTTGATCTTGAGACCCTCGATATTCTTCGTGACACGCTTCTTGGCTATCAGGGTACGCTGATTGTTATCAGCCACGACCGAGATTTTTTGGATTCAGTAGTCACCGGAATCTGGTCTTTTGATTCAGACAAGACGCTCAGAGAATATGTCGGCGGCTATAGCGATTGGCTCCGTCAAAGACCGGCTATTACGGAGAGCACAAAGAAACCTCAACAAGAGGCGACCAATCAAAAACCTGTTGCCAGTGACGCAAAAAAGAAATTGGCATTTCATGAAAAACGCGAATATGACGCGCTTAGTGTCGAAATTGAAAAACTAGAGCATGAAATCAAGGCGCTTGAGTCTGCCATGGCTGATCCCAATTTTTTTCAATCCGATCCTGAACACGCCGCATCCGAAAGTGCTCGCTACCAAGGTCTACAAACAGAGCTTGAAGGTAAATTTCTGCGCTTTATGGAACTCGATGAGCGCGCGAACTGATCTCGATCAAGTCTTCAACCGGATCAGTCACTCCACCAGATGTACAGAGGTCTAACCTTGAGTCAGTAGAACAAGGAGAGAATCAGTATGTTTGGCATTGATGTTGAAACCTTTAATACCCTATGGCCCAGCCTAATCGTTGTCGCGCTCATGATCGGAGTGATGGGGTGGGCAATTGTTAAAGTCATGGCTTTGATGGCAAAAAATGACCCCAATCAGGTTACTCATCACAGAATGAACCATTGACTCTGTTCAGTCGATCAAAGGATTGGTAGGCTCGCCGTATGAAAATGTTAATTGCATTCATGAGTCTTATATTAGTGAGCACCCATGCCACGGCTGCTCGTGATTTTACTCGTTCGGATACCAGCCAAGAATTTTGTAAGGATATCGTCAATAACCTTCGCGAAGTTGGTGTGAGTGTGACCCACAGGTCAATGACGAAATGCGCGCTACTCGTTCTTGGCGGGGCATCAGCAACCTTCGAGCGGTCTTACGGCGATCCACTCAATGTCGTCGTTTCAAGCAATCCATATCGCATGTTTGTGACTCGTGGGGATAACGAAATAGGAACTTGCTACGTACTGCACCCTCGCAAAACCACGCGAAAGGTGAAAGATCGAGACTGCTAGCATGCATGCACCACGACTTAAGCTGAAACTGGTGCTTGGCGACAACGACACACTCCTCGGCCCAGGGAAAATTGCCCTTCTGAAAGCAATTCAAAAAGAGCACTCGCTATCCAAAGCAGCCAAATCGATCAATATGTCATATCGACGCGCATGGCTACTCATTCAAGAATTAAATGATTCACTGAAACAACCTGTATTGGTGACACAAACAGGCGGACAGTCTGGTGGCGGCAGTGAATTAACAGAGATGGCTACCGAAGTGATTCGAGTCTACGAGCAACTGACTTCGGAAGCCGAAGAGGCAACCGAGGCAACCCGTCATTCGATTGCCTCGTTGCTAAAATGATTAAAGCGTTGCGATCGCCGCTTCGTAATCTGGTTCTTGACCGATTTCTGGCACCAACTCCACATGCTTCACAACATGATCGGGTCCAATCACGATAACAGCTCGCGAAGTTAAGGCAGCCAACTTACCTGACATGATTGTCACGCCATAATCATCTGAAAAACCTGAGCGAAACGTAGATCCAGTCTCGACGCGCTCAAGACCTTCAGCTCCGCAAAAACGCGACTGAGCGAATGGTAGATCCGCACTTACACACAGTACGTGAGTATTCTCAAGAGACGCCAATTCTTCGTTAAAGCGACGCGTGCTCTGCGCACAAGTCGGGGTATCGATCGATGGAAAAATATTCAAAATGAGATTTTTTCCCGCGTACGACGCCAAGGTAATTTCCGATAAATCATTGGCGACAAGTGAAAATTCAGGCGCGTTCGAGCCGACCGCTGGTAGGTTACCGTCGACTTCGATCATATCGCCGCGGTGAGAAATAGTTACTGACATGGGGGGATCCTCGCTGATTGTATTTGTATGAATGATTGGTACGTTTCCTAACCTTTCAATCACTGGTTAAGCGCATTCTCAAAATCAGTCATGTATTGCGAGTAGCCTCGCGCTTGAAGTTCAGAGAATGGAATAAATTCCAGTGCGGCAGAGTTAATACAGTAGCGGAGCCCCGTTGGCGCCGGACCGTCGGGGAATACATGTCCCAAATGAGAATCCCCAAATTTTGAGCGAACCTCAATCCGCTTCATCCAAAGCTTTGTATCGTCCTTTTCTACGATATGTTGAGGCTCCAATGGCTTCCAAAATGATGGCCAGCCGGTACCTGAATCGTATTTATGAAGTGAGCTAAACAAAGGTTCTCCGCTCACAACATCGACATAGATCCCATCCGCTTTTTGATCCCAAAACGCATTTTGAAAAGGAGGTTCTGTTCCATCTTCTTGAGTCACACGATATTGCAGTGGCGTGAGTCGAGATCGAATCTCTTCAATACTCGGCTTTCTGTAGTTGCTCTCTTGTAAAGCCCCTAATTCAAAGATCTGAAAGTTCGGATGCTTTGACCACACACGATCCAAAAATTGGTCCCGTCCGGAGCGATAACGGTAAAATTTGTATTGAAGCGCATTGGTTTTGTAATAGTCCTGGTGATAATCCTCAGCGCGATAAAATGTTGGCGCCGGCAAAATTTCTGTGACAATCGGTGCATCAAACACAGCTGCTGCTTGGAGCCGACGTTTCGATTCTTCAGCAAGCGCATATTGTTGATCCGAGTGAGTAAAAATAATAGGTCGGTACTGTGGGCCACGATCGACAAACTGGCCCGCGTCATCAGTTGGATCGATTTGTTTCCAGAACGTATTCAAAAGCGTTTGATAATCCACAATGCGTGGATCAAACGTGACTTCAACAACCTCAATGTGCCCAGATTTTCCAGACGTCACTTCAGCATAAGTCGGGTTTTCTGTGGTTCCGCCTGCATAGCCAGATACAACCGAGCTGACACCATGGATGGACTCAAACGGTGGTTCGAGACACCAAAAGCAACCGCCACCAAAGGTTGCTTTTTCGGTTACCGCTTGCGCCCAAGGCGCCAAAAGACATCCCAACACAACGAGTATTCGATTCATCGTCACTCCGTTAAACGACTCTTCCTACGGATGCGACTTTAGTCTCAAATGACTCAATTTTGCAACTACTCGACCATCGATTACCGAAAGCCCGGCAGCAATCAGTAAATACGCAATGATGTGTTGCCGGGCTAATTCTTCGCCCAAAAAGATAATCCCAAGTGCAGAAGCGCTCACTGGAACTAGGAACGTCACCAACACCACGTTACTGGCACCAGCTGTCTGCAACACACGAAAATAAATAAAGAATGCGAGCGTTGTAGAAAGTAAACCGATACTGATCAGGGCAAGCCAAGGGGCAACCCCCGGCATATCCAGCGTCCAGGGTTGATCAATCAGCAACACCATGGGGAGCATCCAGAATGTTGCATACAACACTTGGCCGGTTGCATTAAGCATGGGTGGATTTGACTTCAAACGCTTGGAATATACCGAACCAAATGCGTAACAGATCGTCGCACTTAATCCAGCTGCCATACCAATCAGAGACGCTCCACCCTCCATCGCAGCCGGCCCAAATAAAACAATCACCCCAAAGAAACCACAGCCTATTCCAAGTGCTTTTCTCATCGATAACCGTTCATCGGTTGTGAATTGATGTGCCACAAGAGCAGTCATAATAGGTGTCGAGGCATTAATGATCGATGCCAATGAACCTGTGATCTCAGTTTGTCCGAAACTAATCAAGCTAAACGGAATTGCGTTGTTGATCAGACCAATCACCGCAAATGGGCGCCACTGTAGTAGCAACTCTTTTAATGGATGACCAAAGAATTTTAAGAGACAAAGTAACCCAACCAAGCCCACTGCCAACCGACCAAGGACTCCCGTCATCGGAGGCATCGCGTCGAGCATGATTTCAACAAAGAAGAATGAACCGCCCCAAACCAAGGACAAGATCACAATACGAATCCAATCGGCGACTGCCATAAGACCTCACAATAACAAGCGGCTAGCGTACACTAGCACCATGCAAACCCCAACGACCGAAAATACATGGCTCAAAGCCGATAACTGGCAGGAAGTCCTCGATAACCCTGATGCGTTATCCAACGACATCCGTCAGTATCTGGAAACGCAAAATGAAGCTGCTGAAGACTGGCTCGGAGGCACCAATGCGCGTCAGTGGATCATTGATGAACTGAAATCAACCATTCGGGATCGTGATGACTCCGTTCCGGTTGAAGACGGCGCGTTCACTTACTGGCAACGATATACCGAAGGGGCTGAGCATCCTGACTTTCTGAGGCGGGCACAGGATTCGGACCCCGAAATTTTGTTATGTGGCGATAGCCGGGCGTCCGGCCATCCTTATTACGATATTGGTGCAGCTGACCACTCGCCAAACCACGAATTCTTTGCCGTCACCGAGGATCACCAGGGTTCAGAGCGCTATCGGTTAACGCTATTTCGTGCGGGCTCGATGGACGCCATCGAAACGCCATTAACAGACTGTCGCGGCGACTTTGAATGGAATTCCGAAAGTACAAAAATTCTCTACACCCGACTCGATGAACATCAACGACCAAGCTCGGTGTGGTGTCACACCATCGGTACAAATCAAGCAGATGATCATCTGGTATTTAACTTAGAGAACTCTGGGCGATTCATCGGTCTTGGAAAAACAAGTTCTGAAGCCTGGATCACAATTGATGTGCACGATCATCAAACCAATCAGAGTTTTTTGTTGCCGTCAGACCTTGAGACACTGGAACCAATTGCAGTCACCGACTGGATTGAAGGACTCGAATACGAGCTTGAACACGTTGAACCCTATCTGATTCTTCGTGGTAACCATGGCCATGAAGATTTTGCGTTATATCGCGCACCGATCCCAACCCCAAGCAAAGCGAGTCATCCAGATCAGTGGATGGAGCTTTGGGTTCCAGAGGAAGGAACTCTATTTAGCGATTATGAAGTTCTTAAAAATCACTGGATCCTCGAGTATTCGGAAGAGGGATGTGGCCGATATCTAATCGTTGAGCCGAATCCAGAGCAATTTCAGATCCGTCAAGAACTGAAACTGGAATCAGTTATCCACGACACCCACCTCGATCCATTACCAGGGTTTGACCGTGACTCAATTCGATTACGTATCTCGACTCCAGCAATGCCGCCGACAGTTCAAGAAATTGATCTTCGATCGGGTCAATCAATACAACTGAAAGTGTCCACACCACCGAATGGACACACCGAAACACAGTATGTCGTGAAACGACTATACGGGATATCAGGTGATGGTCAGCAGATTCCATTGACTGTGGTTCATCATCGAGATCACCAGCCAAGTCATGACAGTCCGGTATTACTGACAGGCTATGGAGCCTATGGCATGAGTTTAACTCCAGCCTTCAGTGCCAGTCGTCGCACGTTGTTAACCCGTGGTGTCATTCATGTGACAGCCCATGTCCGCGGGGGTATGGAAAACGGCTACCAATGGTATCGCTCAGGTCGGATGGCTGATAAAGATCAATCATTCAATGATTTCATCGGCGCTGCAGAAACTTTGATTCGCGAGGGCTTTACATCTGCTGGAAATATCATTCTGCACGGTGGTAGTGCCGGCGGTTTATTGGTCGGGACAACAGTAATGCGTCGTCCGGAGTTGTTCAGGGGGGTCATTGCTGACGTGCCTTTTGTCGATGTGTTGGAAACCATGCTCGATGCGGACCTTCCACTAACACCACCTGAATGGCCAGAGTGGGGTAATCCAATCGAATCCGACGAGGCGTGGCGACGATTGAAGCACTTTTCACCAACAGAAATGGTCGAAAAACGCATCTACCCCTGCATATTGGCAACAGCTGGTCTCACTGATCCGCGCGTGACCTATTGGGAACCGGCGCGATGGATCCATCGATTACAGGCAGTTGCCAGCGGCGGACCATTTCTTTTATATACCGAACTTAACGCAGGACACGGTGGTCCGAGTGGACGATATGCAGGACTTGATGACATTGCCCGAATCTATCAGGCTGTGATCCAGTTATTTGATCTCCCAAACGAGGCGCCGTATGGCCTTTAATATTGATTGGCAAAGCATTGACGACGTGTTGCTCGACATGGATGGAACACTATTGGATCTGCACTACGATGCGACATTCTGGTTAAAAAATGTGCATTCGATCGTTTCTAGCGTGACAGGCGAACCTGAAGATGAGATCCGCAATCGATTCCTTAAAGAACTCGGAAAGCACGAGGGCACACTCGTATGGTATTGCACCGATTACTGGGCTGAATTTTTTAACATCGACCTGATCGAGGCAAAGAAAACGCTGTCGCACCTAATTCGATTTCGACCTCACGCCCAACAATTTTTAGAAGCACTTCAACCGCTACCGGTACGAACTCTCATCGCGACCAACGCGCATCGTGACGTGGTCGAACTCAAACTCGATGTTGTTCCCCTGGGTTCATTGGTTGATGGCATTGTCTCAAGTCACGACTATGGTTTCGCAAAAGAGCACCCAGACTTTTGGATTGCCTTGTTTGATGAACATGATATCGATCCAAAACGTGCAGTTTTTATGGATGATTCACCGCGGGTACTTGACGCAGCTGACCTTGCTGGCGTTCGAGAAGTTGTTGAAATCAGACATCCGAACCTCTCTGAACCACCTCGTCAAACCTGGAAACAGGGGATCGATGACTTCGACGTGCTACTTCCAAGCTTACGAGCTTTAGCCAATAGATGAGCGGTGTTCGTCTCGACAAATGGCTCTGGGCGGCTCGGTTTTTCAAAACCAGAGGACTTGCGCGAGATGCAATCGATGGCGGAAAGATTCATATTGATGGTGTCAAAGCCAAGCCATCAAAATTGGTGATCCCCGGAATCGAAATCGAAATCTCGAGAGGGCAGACAGACATGGTGGTTACTGTTTGTGATGTTCGCGAAGATCGTCGGCCGGCTTCTGAGGCGCAATTGCTGTATTCGGAAACCGAGGAATCAATCAAAAAGCGGGAGACCGAGCGCGATTTGAACCGTTTTTCACGCGCCGGCTTTCAGCCTGCAGACCATCGCCCGAATAAACGCGAACGACGCCAGATGACAAAGCTCAAAGGGATATTCAATGACTGACCTGACAGCGGATCAAAACCAAGTGCGCCGTTATCTCTGTGACCATGCGCCCGATGCCCGATTGATGACCGTGCGACTTGGATCAACCAAAGACAATATGCTTGACCATCAACATATGCCAGGCAATGTGAAGGCACTCTGTGAAGAGCTCACAGCAGCAGCCTGTATCTTGTCGCATATGTTGAAATTCGATGGCGAGATGATCATTCAAGTGAAAGGTTCTGGACCGGTCAAAATGCTTGTTGCCGAATGTTCCTCTGAAGGTCGAATTCGTTCCACAGCGCAATGGGATCAAGTCGACCAGTCGATGAATTTTCAGGATCTTGTCGGGACTGGCTATCTCGCAGTCACTGTTGATCCAAGACAAGGTGAGCGCTATCAGGGTATTGTCCCACTCGAATCGGATTCGATTGAACAATGCATCAACCAATACTTCAAAAATTCAGAACAACTCGATACCCGACTTTGGTTATCAACTGACACCAATCATGTTGCAGGTCTTTTGATCCAACGCGTTCCAGGTGAAGGCGGAATTTCAGCAGATCAAGACCCAAACTGGACTACGCTATCGACCTTGGCCGAGACAATCACCCAACATGAGCTCGTATCGGAGGCTGGGCCTCTACTCATTTACAAACTGTTTCACGAGCTTGCGCCTCGAACGTTCGACCCGCAAGCGATCGAATTTGGTTGTTCTTGCTCGAGAGAACGCTCGGCTCGAGCCCTTCGTGCACTCGGCGAAACTGAAGTAAAAAACCTATTTGCAGAGCAACCCTCACTGACAATTGATTGCCATTTTTGTGGACAGGTATACCAATATGATCAAGCTGACTTAGAATGGTTACTCTCTGATCAGCCACCAAGGTCTGACACATTACAATGAAAACAGATGGCACGAGTCGTTACGACGATCTTACCTCGGCTGAATTATTCGAACATGCACTCGCTTCAGGTGAAGGGCGGCTATCTGCGAATGGCGCGCTTGTTGTATCGACTGAGCGCAACACAGATGTTCAAAGATTCATCGTCAACGAACCATCCGTCACCGACGTGATACGGGCTGATGCGCAGTTTCACCTTCTCGACAGCGGAGTATTCAAACCAATTTGGCAGCGTGTTAAAGATGACGTCGTCGAACGCAATCGGTATCGACTCCACGCGCATATGGGTGTTGATGCCGACATCGCGGTTCCACTCGAAATCACAACATTGAGCGCGTGGCACGCGCTCAGTTGCCATCATTTATGTCACATCCCAAGTGAATTCAATCCGCGAGAAAAACCAGAGTGGAAGCTGATCTGGGCGCCTCTCGAGAGCTTCGGTGATGCAGAAATTATCAGTCGAGGCGGGGGAGTCATTATCATCCACGTCGGTAAACGTCGCATCTTGATGGGAGGAGATCTAACCACCGGTGAGATGCGCCGCACGCTTCTGACATTGCTTGGTCTCCTACTCCCTGAAAAAGATACGTTGCCCTTGCATGGGGCAGCCGCTCAGGGTGATGGTGAAATCACGTTGTTTTTGGGACCGGCAGGAACGCAAAAGACAACGTGGGCGTTACGTTGTGGTCAACTCATCAGCGACCGTGGCTTATCCTGGTCGGAGGAAGGTTTGCATCGATTAGCCGATGGCTGCCGGCTCCATTTGGACCAAAACTTACCAATCAGTCTCGATGATGCACTACGGTTTGGTACGATTGCCGAAAATCTTGCGCTTGGAGACGATCGTGAGCCTCTAATTGATGATACCGAGGCAGAAATCACAAATCGCTTACCGACACATTTAGTACTGCCGTTAACACGATTGAATGCCACAGAAGCGTCGAATACGCGCGGCCCCAGTCAACTTGTGATTTTGACCACTGATCCTCTGGGTGCTTTACCACCCCTTTCCAAATTGACGCGTGAGCAATGCTTGGCATGGTTTATTTTAGGTTATGGCAATCATCTCGGCCCACTCGAGGAGCGTAAAGCCGAGATTGATATACGTTTTACACCTGGGTTTATGGATACCTTACTGCCCAGAAATCTTGATGATTACGTTTTTATTTTGGAAGATTTATTAGAGGCACATGAGACGCGTTGTTTCCTGGTAAACGCCGGCTGGCATGGAGGCAAAGCAGGAAAAGGTGATCCACTATCCGCGTCGGAAGAAAGTGCCATCATTACAGGGATGTATTACTGTACAGACTGGGAGCCGTTTGGCTCACTTGGCTTATCAGTCCCGGCCGGACAATCGGAAACGGCAGGTCCATGGCACCCAAGAGATCGTTGGTCGGAATCCAACGATTACAACAACCAATTGTCGCTTTTGATCCAAGCTATCACGGATGAAATTCAAAGGACGAACGACCCTGAGCGATGGCTTAAAGCCTTGGATATTGAGTGCAACTAACACTACCGACCATCCGTTCTGAACGACTTGATAAAACTCACCTCGACACGCTAAGCCACGTATTAACTGGCATGCGATTTGGACTCGAAAAAGAGGGTCTACGCGTTGATAGCCAGTCCGGACATCTAGCGCAAACAGAGCATCCAAAGGCGCTCGGCTCAGCGCTTACACATCCTCATATCACAACCGATTATTCCGAAGCATTGCTGGAATTTGTCACTGGAACGCACAGCTCGCCACAGGCAGCGATCCAAGAGCTTGAGAGGTTACATGCGTTTGCAAGTTCTGTTCTTGAAAATGAACGGATTTGGCCGCTGTCAATGCCTTGTGTACTGCCAGAATCAGATTCGGATATTCCGCTTGCTTATTATGGTGAATCCCACATCGGTCGCCTAAAAACCGTATACCGCCGTGGGCTTGGATTTCGATACGGTCGACAAATGCAAACGATCGCAGGGGTGCACTTTAATCTGTCTTTTCCTGATGACTTTTGGTCATGGAGAAGCTCTCTCGGTGATCAAATTGAGAAAGCGGATGCGCGAACTCGTCGAGATCAAGGCTATTTCGAGACAATTCGGAACTTCCGTCGTATTCAGTGGCTTATGATGCTTTTAACCGGGGCAAGTCCATCTGTCGATGAAAGCTTTCGGCTTCTCGCGACAGATCGCTTTAAAGTGTCAGGGCGCACGCGCTTAGTTGAAGGCGCAACGAGCCTTAGAATGAGCGATCTTGGTTACCAGTCGGCTGCACAAGAGTCGATCAATATTTGCTTCAATCAACTCGACACCTACTGTGACACGCTCGCTCAAGCAGTGCGTCACCCTTGGCCCACCTATGAGGGGCTCGGTTTGAAAGACGAACACGGATTCAAGCAATTGAATCTGGCCGTTCTTCAAATCGAAAATGAGTACTACTCAAGTATCCGGCCAAAACGAGTTCAAAAAGCCGGCGAGCGACCTGTCCGCGCGCTCATCAATCGTGGCGTCGAATATCTCGAAGTCCGAGCAATTGATTTAAATCCCTTTGCAAGAAATGGTATTTCCGAGCATGAAGCATCTCTGATCACGCTCTTGATGGTCGCATCCGCCTTAGCTGATAGCCCAATCAATTCTGACGAAGAGTGTGTTGCAATTGATGGGATTAACGCACGCACGAGTTGGGCAGGTCGGCGTTCTGGTCAGCGCTTCGATCAGCAGTCGAGCTTCAAAGAGGCAGGCTTACGGTTCCTTCATCCATTAGACCCTCTCGCTGAATCACTCAATGCAGCCTTTAGTACCAACGATTTTTCCGAAGCGCTCGAAGATGCACGTGTACGCCTAGACGGAAGTTGCCCTCTCCTATCAGAGGAAATCGAAGACGCGGCAAAAAACGAAGGTCATCTCGAATTTGGACTCGCTCGTGCCAATCAGCACCACGACAGTTGGCGTACCGCGATACCATCTGCAGAAACATTAGACGAGATGAGACAAGTTGCAACGGATAGTCTTGCGGCGGAAAAAGTCATGGCAGACAACAACGAAGGCACGTTTGATGCCTTCGTCGATGCTTACATTAATCAGAAATGATTAATTTGCTGGATTGATTTCCAATAACTCAACGTCAAAAACGAGTACTGAGTTTGGTGGAATAGGTCCCGTACCTGCAGGTCCGTAAGCAAGTGCTGATGGGATCGTGAATTGGAACTTCGAGCCCACCTTCATCAATTGAACGCCCTCAGACCAGCCCGGAATAACACCGTTCAACGGGAAGCTCACTGGTTCACCACGTGCAATTGAACTGTCGAAAACATCGCCAGAAATCAAACGACCTTCGTAATGGACCTTCACAGTATCCGTCGCTTGAGGCGTCTCACCTGAGCCATCGGTCAGTACTTTGTACTGGAGACCTGATGCGGTCACTGTGACACCTTCTTTTTTCGCATTTTCAGCCAAAAATGCTTCGCCTGATTTCAAATTCGCTTCAGCCATTGCTTCTACCTGTTGTTGTTGTTGAGCACGAACCTGTGCCTGTGCATCCTGAACTGCCTGATTGATCGCTGGTCTATCCAACTTCCAATCGTTCGGATCTTTAGAATCTTTCAATCCCTCTAAAACAAATTTCGGATCAAGATCGCCGAAATCATTTTGAATGCGCTCGCCAAGAATGATCCCGAGGCTATAGCTCAATTTTTCTAGATCTGTTGAAGGTTCGTTCGCAAGCGCCGGAGTCGCGAGCAATGACGCGATTAAAGCGCCCCGAAACAATGATTTCATACATACTCCTTAATTGGTTTTAGAAAGCCTATCAGGCTCTGGGGTCGAAATGCCACGCAAGACTCGATTTCCCTCAAGAATCCGCGAAACTGTCGTTACAACACACAACGTACCAAACCCCCAAGCCAACCACTCAAACCAACTGGGTATCAGGCACATCAGAACCAAAACGAGCGTTGTCTCGAAGCCTTCGGTCAACCCTTGCAGATAGTAAATTGACTTCTCTTTTAATGCGTCGTTTTGAAGCCCATGGCGTGCCGCAAAAATAGAGAACGCCAGAAAACTCGACCCGGTTCCTACAAAACTAAATAGTAAAAATGACGCAGCCAGCGCCACATCGGGATCGCGAATTGCAAATGCCAGTGGAATCATGCTGTAAACCAAAAAGTCACAGGTAATATCGAGAAAAGCACCTTGCTCGGTTGGCCCCTGAATTCTGGCAAGCGCACCATCGAGTCCATCGAATAATCGGTTCATGCAAAAAAGACAAACAGCTAAGACAAGTGCATCAAGAATGATCGCACAGGCAGCAAAGAACCCGAACACTGCACCAAACAGCGTCAGATGTGTCGCCTTGACTCCTGTGTCTGCTATGCGTCGCGCCACTGACTGTAATGGCGCCTTGAGCTGTTTGACAATTAACGCGTCAAACACAGACTTGCTCCCCCCGATGGCCGATCATCCGCATGATGTGTAACCAAAATCGCATACGCCTTGTCGATTTTGATTTGCTGAAAAAGTACGGCTTTGACAGATTCTCTGGTCTCCACATCGAGTGCACTGAAAGGTTCGTCTAATAACAATACTTTTGGGTGCGGAGCCAACGCTCGTGCCACTGCCACACGCATCATTTGCCCTCTTGATAGTTGGAATGGATCTTGATCTTTCATTCCGTCGAGCCCCAATTGATTAAGCAATTGGTTGATCCGGTGATCACGCTCTGATCGTGATAGCGTTTGGATCGATATCGCGATGTTGGCACCGACTGATAGATGCGGAAACAGAAGAGGGTCCTGAAATACAGACTGTGAACAATCACTCAGCCGGATCTTTGAATCGATTGATTGGCCATCGAGCTCAATTCGTCCTGCTAACTCTACCTCCGACTCACCCTGAATCATCGCCTGCAAAAACGTTGATTTCCCGAGTCCTGATTCACCATGTAAGGTGATGGTTTCGCCGGGCGCTAATGAAAACGACACCGACTGAAATAATTGTTGTCCAGAACGGCGCACTGACACTTTATCGAAAATCAGCATACCCTTTACCCTGCATACCCAGACGATGCTTCCACAAACTGCGATTGACTCCTAAAGCAATCAGAAATGCGCCGAGCGGCAACACCAAATTAATGATCCCAGTCAAAGCAGATCCGCGACGCTCACTTCCAATGGTTGCCATTAACTCTGTCATTAAGGTGCCAACCCGACCACCGCCGAGTAAAACAGTTTGCGTATAAAGCGCACAACTCACTGCAAATGCCAGTGCACTGGCTATCATCAACAAACGGCTGTGTCTGGGAATCCAGACATAAAACAATCGTTGGATCATTGATAATCCTGCTTGACCCAAAATCATGTCGTGGCGAGTGTCACGATCAAACCATGTGTCACTGACGACGATCATGACGTAAGGTAGGGCAATCAATGTGTGACCTACAATCACCGCCAATATGCCGGGTTTTGCTCCAATAACATAAACCCATGCAAGTAGCCCCGAGGCCATCGGTAATGCGGGCATCCAAAGAAAAGCCCACCATATCCAATGCAGTCGTCGTCGACCCGACTTCATCAGATGCTCAAGTATCAATATGGCGACTGATACGGCGAGGACGCTGGTGCACAAACCAATGATCAACGACATCATCATAGGCGACCCTAAGGGTATCAGCCGATTAAGTACCTCAAAAGACATTGTTGGTAACGGGTCTAAGACGCTCCAACGCAATGTGACCGACCACAACAACAAACTCACGATTGAAAGCCAAGTCATCATTGTCAGCATTGGCTTAATTACATCGACGATGCGATGCAATGGTATGTAGATCGGGGTTTGATTTTTTATTCGCGTGTGTCGACTGGCCATCTGAAAGCCCAACCAGATCAAGATCAATACCAGTAGCAAAACAAGTAAACCGATCGATCCGGCTTGTCGATTCAAAGCATCAGGATCGGTTAAAAGCTGAAATAATCGAACGCCGATAAGTTGAGGCTGATCTGGACCTAAGATCAGACTGACTTCGAGATTGGTCAAACCAAACACAAAGACAACGAACAATGCAGGTCCTAACGACCTCACAACTTGAGGCCAAATCAATTGGTGATGGCATTGGGTATGAGTCATCCCAGACTGCCTAGCAATCGATTCATACGCGCGCAACGGCAGGCGCTTGGCAATAGGAATTGCGATCGCGATCAAAAAAGCACTTTCTTTGATGACCAACGACAAAATCGCACCCAAACCCCACGGATCACGCGGGAATAAATACTGCAGATCGAGTGGGAAGCCAAACCCAAGTGACAGCCAACGCCAAGCGACGCCACCCGATGACAAAGCGAGCAGCAAACCTATTGCGAGAGCGCTATGCGGCATTGCGAGTAATAAACTACGCCATAACGTTGCGTCTTCTGACAGCACGATTTTTTGAGAAACCGCCTGTGCGATGTACAAAGAAATAAAAAGTGAAATAGAAGCGACCCAAAACGATAGAACAAAGGATTGGGCCATTGCGGGCTCGGAAACCAAACGTTCCAAACCCGCCATCCAAGATGCATTGGAGTAACGACCGAGCGCGTCGTCTAAAAGTCCAACAATTGGAAGAATAAGGAACAGACCAAAAACACGCTCAACCCAGGTCACTTGGTCTGCCCAAAGTAACGCGCTTTCCAAGCGCGTTCTAATGGCTCAACCCAACTTGCATGCGGTTCTGGCAATGGCGTACCCAACTGTTTGGCATCTAAAGTCGCAGGGCCCAGCGCAATCGACTCAAAGACCTGTCGATCAGAATCATCGAGGCGATCAATATCGATTACCGTGGGATCACCCCAAACTGCTGGATCTGATTTTCGAGCTTGCGCTTCGGGACTCAACAGCAAATTGATCCAAACCTGAGCGCCAGCGCGCGCACTTGCATTAAATGGAATCGCCAAAAAATGCGTATTTCCCACCGTACCTTTTTGATGCACATAGGTTCGTACAGTTGGTGCAAACCGGCCATCAAGGATCCTCTGAGATGCGTCATTTGGATTGAAACTTAGCGCGAGATCCAACAAGCCATCAGCAAATAAATCCATCAATTGCTCCGCTGAATCAGGAAACTCTCGGCCAGAGCGATACAAATTTGGATGGAGTGCATCAAGATATTCCCAAAGATCTGCTGTCACCGCCTCAAAGCGATCGTCTGAATATGGCTCAGTTAACCATTGCGGTTCTTGGGTAGTCTCCCAGAGTGCTTGCTTTAAAAACGTTGTTCCATGGAAGTTGGGTGGCTCGGGGTATGAGATCCGCCCCGGGTGTTCGATGGCGTATTGCAGCAACGCAGACATCGAATTTGGCGGATTCGCAATCCGTGCTTGATCATACATCAAGACCAATTGAGCACGCCCCCAGGGTGCTTCAAGACCATCTGTTGAGACAGAAAAATCGGCTGCAATCGTCGGATCATCAAGGTTGATATTTGCAGCCGAAGGAAGCATCGCGACAAAGGGAGCACCAAGCAAATCGTGCCGCTTCATCCGGGCAAAATTTTCACCATTAATCCAAAGTACATCGACTGACCCTTCGCTTGCTTGACCGACGCGCTTCGCCGTCTGGATTCCTTGTATGGCTAGTGAAATATCATCGACTTTGACGTGCTCGACATCAAGTGCGTACCTTTCTTTAGCGATTTTTGCCCAATCGTCAATGTATCGATTAATCGAAGGCGAACCGCCCCATGCATAAAAATAAACAGTCTGTCCGCGTGCTTCCTGCTCGATTGCGCCCCAGTCATCGGCGTGAATCATTTGGCTTCCGAATACCAATCCAACAACACAAAACAACCTTACTAACATGACCTCACGCCCCCTTTTTTACGGCTTGATACCCAAGCAGAAATAGCAGAAAAAGACCCCAAAATAACGAGGGGCACCCAGATTTCGGGGTTTTCAAATACGCTCCATTGCGGTGTCTCGCCAGAACTCAACACTGTATCGAGCCCGCGTCCAACCCCGACATAAATTGCTGTACCAGGAATAATCCCCAAGGCAGTGGCAAACACATAGTCATACCATTTCATTTGCAGTAACGCCGGAACAATATTGACCAGCCAAAATGGAAAAAAAGGAATCAATCGCATTGTCAAAAGCCATCGTTTAGGACTTTTTAGAAATGCGAACCGGACACCATCGATCACATGATTTGTACGCTGATAAAAAAAATCTGAGGCAATGGTCGATGCCAAGATAAACACCACAAGAGCACCGACGGTGGCAGCAGTTACGATGACTGGAAGTGCAATCCAACCATAAAGAGCTGCGCCCATCAGTGTAAGAATTGATGCCACGGGTAACGACAAGCCGACCGAGATGACGTAAGCGATAAAAAATACAATCAGAGATGCAGAGTAGTGCTCATGGATTAACGTTTTAAATAGGACATAATTTTCAATTAGCGATTGACCGCTCACCAAGTCCTGATTCAACCACACCATACTTGCGATGCCGATCAAACCGAGAATCCATACAATTCGTTTCACACAGGTTCCAACCGCAGCTAACAAAATTCGTCGTCGAAAGACGCGAAACTCCATACTAATTCAGATACCCTATCGTCATTACAATCGATTTCATCTTAGAGGTTTACGATGACGGAAGTATTTCCAGTCGGCTATCCCACGCGTCGTCTTCGTCGCAATCGACGCGATGCATTTTCGCGGGCTCTGATGAGAGAACATACGTTAACGACGTCACATCTTATTTACCCCATGTTTGTTTTGGAAGGTCACAACGAACGAGAGGCTGTGTCCTCTATGCCAGGTGTCGATCGCCTATCTATCGACTTGATGTTAAAACAAGCAGAACGAGCGCATACGCTGGGTATTCCAGCAGTTGCGCTGTTCCCTGTGGTGCGTGACAACAAAACAGACGATGGGCGTGAAGCTTATAATTCAGATGGGCTGGTTCAACGCGCTGTTCGCGCCTTGAAAGCAGAGCTTCCGGAACTTGGCGTAATCACCGACGTCGCACTCGATCCATACACAACACACGGGCAAGACGGCTTGATCGATGCATCAGGCTATGTGCTTAACGATGAGACATGTGACGTATTAGTACAACAAGCCCTCTCCCACGCCGAAGCGGGAGCTGATGTCGTTGCACCGAGTGACATGATGGATGGACGCATCGGCCTCATTCGCGATGCTTTGGAGAACGAGGACCATATTCACACGCGCATCCTCGCCTATTCCGCGAAATATGCCAGTGCATTCTATGGACCGTTCCGTGACGCGGTTGGATCAAGCGCTAATCTTGGCAAAAAAGATAAGCGCACATACCAAATGGACCCAGCAAACAGTGACGAAGCATTGCATGAAGTTGCCGAAGATCTTTATGAAGGCGCGGACATTGTTATGATTAAGCCTGGTCTTCCGTATTTAGACATCGTGCAGCGGGTTAAAACGACGTTTAAAGTGCCTGTTGCTGTGTATCAAGTCAGCGGCGAGTACGCGATGATTCAGGCAGCGCATCAAAACGGATGGATTGACGGCAAGGCGGTCATGATGGAAAGTCTTGAATCAATGGTCCGCGCTGGCGCAGACTGTATACTGACGTATTCCGCAATCGACGCGGCTGAAAACCTCACTGCTTAAGTCAAGAAACACATCGAGGACACAATGAGCGATCAAATCACAACTTTGACAAACGATAACTTCGAATCTGTGCTGAACGATGCACAAACTCCTGTCCTTGTGGACTTTTGGGCTGAATGGTGTGGTCCATGCAAAACCATCGCACCAGTTCTTGAAGAACTAGCAAGCGAATATGCAGGCCGTATTACGATCGCCAAACTCAACGTTGATGATCATCGCGAAGCGACTGAAAAATTCAACATTCGCGGCATCCCAACATTGATCTTGTTTAAAAATGGCGAGCCTGAAGCGACCAAAGTTGGTGCCTTATCAAAAAGCCAGCTTGCTGCGTTCCTCGATTCAAATATTTAAAACACTAGACGAACACACCAAAAGCGCCTAAGCTTTTGGTGTGGATGTGCTCCACAACTCCCTTTTTTGTTTCAGAAATCATATTAACCAACCCAAATTGCGCCCAAGGTCCGTGCTTGGGTGATCCAGAGACCACATGAACCTCACAGAACTTAAGAAAAAATCAATGCCGCAGCTCCTTGAGATTGCGGAGAGCATGAACCTCGAAAACCTCGCACGATCTCGTAAACAGGATGTCATTTTTTCAATCCTGAAAGCTCACGCAAAGAGTGGTGAAGACATTTACGGCGATGGTGTATTAGAAATTCTATCGGATGGCTTTGGATTCCTCCGCTCGGCTGATTCGAGCTACCTTGCTGGACCTGACGACATTTACGTTTCTCCAAGCCAAATCCGACGGTTTAACCTGCGAAAGGGCGACTCAATCGCCGGGAAGATTCGACCACCAAAGGATAGTGAACGATATTTTGCGCTGTTAAAGGTTGATGAAATCAACTTCGATAAGCCAGACAATGCAAAAAATAAAATCTTATTCGAAAACCTCACGCCACTCTTCCCTCAAGAGCGAATCACGATGGAACAAGGCAATGGTTCGACTGAAGATTTAACCGCTCGAATCATCGATCTTTCGTGTCCGATCGGAAAAGGGCAGCGTGCGCTGATTGTTTCACCGCCAAAAGCCGGTAAAACATTGATGCTGCAAAACATCGCAAACAGCATCACTCGAAATAACCCAGAATGTTATTTAATCGTTCTTTTGATCGATGAGCGGCCAGAAGAAGTCACGGAAATGCAGCGCACTGTTCGCGGTGAGGTTATTGCGTCAACGTTTGACGAGCCACCAGCACGACACGTTCAGGTTGCAGAAATGGTCATCGAAAAGGCGAAACGACTGACCGAGCACAAGCGTGATGTCATCATTTTGTTGGACTCGATTACACGTCTCGCTCGAGCTTACAACACGGTCCAACCATCATCAGGGAAAGTCCTGACAGGTGGTGTTGACGCCCACGCATTGGAGCGGCCAAAACGTTTCTTCGGGGCCGCTCGAAATATCGAGGAAGGCGGAAGCTTGTCAATTATTGCGACAGCGCTTGTTGATACTGGCTCGAAAATGGACGAAGTCATTTTTGAGGAATTCAAAGGTACAGGTAACTCTGAACTCAACTTGGAGCGTCGCGCTGCTGAAAAGCGGATCTTCCCAGCGATCAATATCCGTAAATCCGGAACTCGTCGCGAAGATCTCCTCACTACTGAAGAAGAACTGCAGCGCATGTGGATTCTCAGAAAACTACTAGATTCTATGGAAGACCTTCAAGCCATCGAATTCTTGGTTGATCGCATGAAGACAACGACGACTAATGAAGAGTTCTTCCAATCAATGAAGAAGCGTTAGATCGCTTCTTCAATGAAAAGGCGCCGGAGATCTTCGAGCGCCTCAGTTCTCCCCGAATCAATCTCAATGCGCAGCAAATGCACCAGTGGGTGCTCTGAATCCATCTGAATCGCTCGTTCCACATGATGTTTCGCTTCAGCCTCTAACCCTGCAGAGAGCGCAAGTCTCGCTTGAACAATTTCGAGGGCAATGGAATCTGTGTGTGTTTTGGCAAGCGAATTCAAGCCCGCCAAACGCGTCAATGCGTCCTCATCGCCAACTGTCTCGAGACCAATGGCCCAATCCTCACGCCATTCTTTTTTTAGGGATTTGACTAACGATTTAAATTCCGTTGGCATTGGATCACGCTCAATTGCTTTCGGTATTTTCGCCATCAAACCTTCAGCGACCGCAAGATATTGCGCAGATTCGTCAGATTGCTCCAATCGACGTGCAGCTTCAGATGCCAACAGCCAATGAAGTGCAGGAAGCGATTCAGAATTTGCGTGCTTTTTCAAAACAGATAGTGCTTTCTGCGGCTCATCTCGACGCAACCATAAAGCACCTTCGATCAATCTCGAGTCCGCTTTTTGATGCCGCATTCGCCCCCAAAAACGAAACATATTCAGAGGCAATCTACCCAGTGCTCCGCCCAAGCCAAATACAATCCATAGCGTGACAGTGACTAAGGTAAATACAATTAAAAAGACCCAGAGCGACATCTCCACTGTAAAACCGTCGTAAGCAAAAAGGACATAGCCTGGATCAGATTTGACGCGGTCACCAAGATACAAGCCAAGGCTGAGAATCGCACCAAGTACCGAAATCCAAACCAAAATCCTCAATAGACGATTCACTGTTTCACCTCAGAAGACGAAACGCGTTCCTGTGTCAGTGCGTCACGATAGGTTTTAAGAGCACGAAGCCCTTGCGCTGCATCTGGAATCTCGCGCGTTATCTGAGTTCCCTCAAGTCCAGAAAGTACTGTGACGACCTTCAGGCCGGCACCTTCGGATGTATTAAAGAAGTGCGCTGTTAGACGCTTCGCCTGCTCAAGTCCCGCGTCAAAGAGTGTTTGATCCTCTCGAATCAACGCAACTTTAATCTGTTCAAGACTTAACCGAAGCACTTCACGCGCTCGACCCGCATCTGATGCAGACACCAGAGGAGTAATCGGCGCATCAACTTCTCGAATGCGGATAAATTGAGAAAGCTCACCAAGCCATTTCTCGACATCCATTTGTGCGTCACTGTTCGCCTCTGGCAATAGTCTTCTAACCGGTAATTCCAAATCATCAAGAACCGAATCAAGCGCCAGCAATTCAGCTTGAATACCCAGAATATCGATCGGTTGGACGGCCGATAATGTTTGAAGATCTTGAGCAAGACGCTCTCTTACAGATAACAATCTGCCATCTTGCAATTGCCCAAGCAGCGCTTGTGCTGTACGCATGAGATTAACTGCAGTCTCTGGATTTCGTTCGATCAATAACCGCTGATCTGCAAGCTTCAACAGATACTCAGCCTCTGCTAATACGTAGCTACTGCGTGTATCGACTTGCGCCTTAGCGAGTTGCTCCGCAACCATCTCAACACGATCGATGACCGACTGATTTCGCGAATCAGCGCGCCCAATATCCGCAGTAAGCCGCTCGACTGCTGCATCAACGTTTTGTGTTTTTATCTGAAGATCTTTGATCTGCGCGAGCCTTGGCTCCAATTCAAGAACCGATTGCTCAACCGATTGCAGCGCAGTGTTTAATCTTTGCACTTCGTTCCAGCCAAACCAACTGACGGTACCGACAGCAATACATGCGATTAAGCTGAAAGAAATTGAAATCCAACCTGTTGAATGCGCTTTTTTTGGTTTTTTTGGGACTTCAGCCATTGCGCCAGGTGACTCATTTGAGTCGACGTCAACGCTTTCTGGGACTTCAGTGGGTTTGTCTTCAGTCTTTGACACTCGGGTCTCCTTGCAACGCCAATTCGACTGCTTCGGCCGTGGGTGATGCGATTAGATGATAACGACTTCCGGCTGGTAATTGTGATTTGGCATCAGAGCTTGTCACAAAATGCAATATACCTGTGACATTAATCGCACGCGATTTCGCAATCGCCAAAAATGCGCGTAGCAAAACTGCTGACCCATGAACGATGGCGACGATATTGGCCAAGTCTTGATCATCTGGCTCCAATTGGGTGACCAAGTCAAATAATTCGAGATACCTAACTGGCTCGGTCAGCGTTGGATCAAGTCGCGCAAACTGACGTCCAGAATCTCGTCCGCACGCAACGACAACGCGGCTCGCCGAATTAATCTCTGACAACATGACATTTAAAAGAGGCTTAGATCCGGGCTCTGAAGCCGTTCGCACAGCACCAATTTCTTTTTCTAAGATGGCAGCCGTTCCAGGACCCACCGACCAAAATCGTTGGTTGGAGGGCCACTGGACCCAACGCGATAACACAGCGTCAATGAGCAAGGTTGCCGATTCAGGAGATGTCACGACGACATCAGTAAACCGATCAAAATCGACAATCAGAGGACTTAACGACACATCGATGGGAGCAGATTGAACGCAGGTCAGTTGAATTGGTTCAAAACCTGCCTCGCGAAACATATCCGTCGCTCTGGAGAATCCAGAAGATAGCCGGTTCAGCCAAATTTTCAAATTACAATCCTGCTTGAGCCAAAAGCTCTTTTGCACCTTGCGAGATCAAATCTTCGGCCACACGAATACCGAGCGCTTCAGCGTCATCTAATTCGCCAAAATCTTCAGCTTTTAACAGAGTCCCGCAATCTGCCGAACCAACCAAAGCGCGAAGCCAGAGTTGCCCGTTTTGCTCAATTGCATAAGCAGCAATCGGTACCTGACAGCCTCCATTTAGATGTCGATTCAATGCTCGCTCTGCGCGACCAACAGTTTCACCCTGCTCGTCTTGCAATGTCATAACAATGTCGCGTGTGGCCTCGTCATTTTCACGGATTTCAATTCCCAAAATCCCCTGACCGCATGCAGGCAAGATTTCTTCTGGTGCCGTTTCAAATGCAATCCGATCGCCGAGCTCAAGCCTTTTCAAACCTGCAGATGCCAACACCAGTCCGTCAAACTCGCCAGAATCCAGTTTTTTTAGACGGGTACCCAAGTTCCCTCGCACCGGTGATAGCTTCAGATCTGGACGCAAGGCTCGGATCTGAGCGATCCGCCGCAAGCTTGAAGTGCCAAGATGCGCACCTTGGGGAATATCTGAAAATCCCTTCCAGGCAACGGTTCCGGCCCGATGCACAACAGCATCAGTTGGAGTCTCACGTGCAGTTAAGCAACATAAATCGAGCCCACCTGGAAGCTCCATTGGAACATCCTTCAATGAATGGACTGCAAGATCGGCTCTGCCATCGTATAACGCGGTCTCCAGCTCTTTGACAAACACACCTTTTCCACCAATTTTAGTCAGTGAAACGTCCAACCGTTCATCACCTTGAGTTGTCATTTCGAGAAGCTCGATCGATAGCTCTGGAAACCTCTCTTTTAAGCGATCTCGAACGTGATAGGCCTGCCATAAAGCCAGTGGACTCTTTCGAGTCGCGATAGTTAATGTTTTTTGCATGTGTGGTCCTTTGTTACACCAAGTATACTGGATGCTTACAGAAGGAGTCTCTATGAGTCAGGAAACACCCAAAGCTTTGTGGGGTGGTCGCTTTTCGGAATCGACCGACGCGTTTGTCCAAGCATTTACAGCATCCGTTGAATTTGATCAGCGAATGGCGAATGAAGATATCCAAGGATCAATCGCACACGCGACGATGCTTGCTGAGCAGGGCATCCTGACCAACTCTGAACGCGACGTTATTATTGGTGGACTGACACAGATCCTTGCAGAAATTGAATCTGGAGAATTCACCTGGTCCATCGCACGTGAAGATGTTCATATGAATATTGAATCACGGCTGATTGATTTGGTTGGTGATACGGGTAAAAAACTACACACGGGCCGGTCACGGAACGATCAGGTCGCAACCGATATCCGCTTATGGCTTCGCGGAACAATCGATCATGCACTGTCCGAGTTATCCCGCCTGCAAGTCGGTCTGATCGATCTGGCAGAACGCGAAGCAGAAACGATCATGCCAGGCTTCACGCATCTTCAAGCAGCTCAACCAGTCACCTTTGGGCACCATATGCTGGCCTGGAATGAGATGCTCGAACGCGATGCGGGCCGATTGTTGGACTGTAGGCAACGGATGAATCAATGTCCTCTTGGTGCGGCAGCGCTTGCCGGAACCAGCTATCCAATTAATAGAAACCGAACTGCAGAACTCCTTGGCTTTGATCAACCGACCGAAAACAGTCTGGACTCAGTTTCAGACCGTGATTTCGGTATCGAATTCTTGAGTGCCGCGAGCATCATCATGATGCACCTGTCTCGGTTTTCTGAAGAGTTAATCAATTGGAACTCAACGGCATGGCAGTTTGTCGACCTTCCCGACAAATTTTGTACCGGAAGTTCCATCATGCCGCAGAAAAAGAATCCAGATGTCCCTGAACTCGTTCGAGGAAAATCAGGACGAATGTTTGGTCATTTGATGAGTCTTTTAACTCTAATGAAAGGGCAACCACTGGCCTACAACAAGGATAATCAAGAAGACAAAGAACCGTTATATGACGCAGCCGATACACTGATCGGATCACTTCGCGCTTTTGCTGACATGATCCCATCACTTCTCGTCAACCGCGCCATCTTGAAACAATCTGCAATCAATGGATTTTCTACGGCAACCGATTTGGCGGATTACTTGGTGAGAAAAGGGCTCCCGTTCCGCGATGCACATGAGGTTGTTGGTCAGGCAGTTGCACTTGGTGTTGAAACCGAGCGCGACCTGTCGGAAATGGATATTTCAGAACTTAGGGCATTCAGCCCATTAATCACTGACGATGTATTTGATGTGCTTACAGTCGAAGGTTCTGTCAATGCACGTGACCATATCGGTGGTACTGCCCCAAACCAAGTGCGATCTGCCGCAGGCCGAGCAAAACAAAGGCTAACAGGCCGTTAGCCATCTGCCAGCGCAGCTAAAATTGCTTGCGCCTGTCGCTCTGTTGATCCACGTCGTGCTTCAACCCAAGCATTTGCTGCCTGCCCCATTGAATGAGCATGCGACAGCGCGCTTTGGATTGAATGATCTAAATGCGATTCATCTGTCACAAGCATTGCACCTGCTTCTTCCAGCCCTGAGGCAATCGCCTGAAAGTTATACATCGACGGACCGGCAATAAGCGGTTTGGACATCAGCGCTGGCTCAATTGGGTTTTGGCCACCTCGTTGTGAAAAACTTCCGCCAATCACGACCAGATCGGCTTCAGAAAGATAAGCACCCATGTCGCCAAAGGTGTCACCAATCAAAATCTGCGTCGCAGACTCAATCCCTTTCGATACCCGACAGACATTCAACCCGGCATCTCGCGCAATCACCTCAATCGCATCCCCTCGAACCGGATGTCTTGGGACAATGATCAACCCCAGTGTATTTTGACTAACCATCCATTTCACAAGAACTTGGTCATCCTGTGTGTGACTACTCATCAAACAAACGACCTGTCGATTGCCTTTCCATTCTGATATCTGTTGCGCCCGCTGTTGATTCACCTGGGGCGGGAGCTGATCAAGCTTAATCGATCCGACTTCCGAGATAGCATGAGCTGGGACACCGAGAGCATGTGCACGATGAGCATCATCTTCGAATTGCATCAATGCACGCGTGATCCTCGCCCACATTGGTTTCGTCAACCAGCTGAATCGTTGATAACCAGTCATCGATTTCAGACTCAACCGACCGTTAGCCAAGAACACAGGAATCTGCTGTCTTGTGCAAACAGACACAAGATTTGGCCAAAGCTCAGTCTCAATCACAATTAATGCTTTTGGCTTCATATGAGTGATCCAGCGAGACCAGATCCATGAAAAATCCCACGGGAACACATGGCTCTGAAACTCACTCGACGACAGCTCATTCAGGCCTGAGGGAGTGGTCGCTGTCATAAAAATATGGATCGATGGATCGAGCCTGACGAGTTCTCTAGCGAGCTTCAAACCCACCTTTGATTCACCCAAACTGCACGCATGAATCCAAACCGACTGCTCTTGTGTCCGAGGCAGTTTGATCCCCAAGCGTTCGGTGACCATCGGGTTTTGGTTCTCACGGCGATATTTTCTGACAACGTGAGTAATCAAAATCGGCAGGCATAGCAGTAAGAGAGTTGAATACAGATGTCGTCCCATAATTGAAGATGCTAGCATGCCTGCATGAAAATCATCATTGGCGGTGGGATTTCAGGTCTTTGGCTGGCAGCTGAACTGAAAGCTCGCGATATTCCATGCTGTGTTATCGAAAAAAATAAGCTCGGCCAGGGTCAAACCCTTGCAAGTCAGGGCATGATTCATGGTGGAACAAAGTATGCACTCGATGGACTCTTAACCAAAGCAGCAAGCGAGATTGGTTCCATGCCGGCACGCTGGAAACAAGCACTCGATGGTCAAGGATCGGTTGATTTAAGACAAGTTCAACTCGAACGTGAAGATCAGTTGTTATGGTCTGTTGAATCCATCACAGCAAATCTCCTCGGCTTTTTTGCCAGTAAAGCGATGCGCTCACGGATGGTTCGAATCGATCCAAAATCTGAAGACGCATTCAATTCGCCAGAATTCAAGGGACACCTCTATCGTCTGACAGAACCCGTACTCAAGCTAGATACACTAGTTGCAGCATTTGCAGACCTGCTGACTGGACAAATTTTTCAAGCGGAAGTGATCGATTTCATCTTTGATGGGGAGCATGTCGTCGGCGTTGAAACATCGTTAGGACAACTGCATGGCGAAGTCATTATGGCCGCCGGAGAGGGTGCAGAGACGCTACTTCAAAAACTTCCAGCAAATCGAATCGAAATGCAACGCCGCCCTCTTGCAATGGCAGTATGTCAGCTCAGTCAACCGATACCTAAAGTGTTTGGACATCAATTGGGTGCAGGAAGTAAACCAAAACTCACTGTGTCGACACATAGCTTTGACGGATTTCAATATCTCTATCTTGGTGGGCAATTAGCAGAAGATGGTGTCAATCAGGATAGCGACGACCTGTGCCGTAAAGCAGAGTCCGCTGTGAACGAGGCTCTTAGTTGGCTTCATCCAAACATTACATCAACGCATATCTTTCGGATCAATCGAGCCGAACCAAGCACACGTGAGGGCAACCGTCCCGATACCGCGTTTGTCTCGAAAACCCATAACATGATCGTCGCGTGGCCAACTAAGCTTGCACTCGCGCCTGCTCTATCTGATCAAGTCATTCCAATGTTGAAACCTCAACATAAGCCCTTTGCTGTGCCAGCATGGCCAAAGGCCACTCGAGGGGAATATCCATGGGTATGATTCATAGACCATTTGGCCAAACCAGCTTACGACTCAGTCCAATCGGACTCGGAACCGTCAAGATCGGTCGCAATACAGATGTTAAATATCCCTCAGATTTTGAACTGCCAACTGATGAAGAGGTCGTCGCACTTCTAAAACGTGCCGCCGAACTTGGAGTGAATTGTCTCGACACAGCCCCTGCATATGGACAATCCGAGAGACGATTGGGAGAGCTGTTACGACACGTCGATGCGTCATTCCACATCATGACAAAAGTCGGAGAGACGTATTCGGTCGAGAACGGAAGTCGTTACGATTTTTCGGAAAAGGCCATTATGGCTAGTCTCGAGACAAGCCTTTTACATCTTAAGCGAGATCATCTCGATGTCGTCTTGTTACACTCCGATGGCAATGACGTCGAACACCTGAAAGCGGGGGCTTTAAAAACGCTCATCCGTGCAAAAGAAAGCGGCCTTATCCAAGCGGTAGGACTTTCCGGAAAAACCATTGATGGTGGGCGGCTAGCGCTGGAGCAAGGCGCCGACTGTTTAATGATTACACTCAACCCAAGTCAACAAGACGAACGACCTTTAGTCGATGATGCAGACGCCTATGGTGCGGGCATTTTAATTAAAAAAGCGTTCGGTAGCGGGCACATTACGGCATCAGTTGCTGATATTTTCTCATCACTTTTTAGTCACCCAAACATCACTTCGGCTATTATTGGGACCATTAATCCTGTGCACCTGCAAAATAATTGCCTCGCACTTCCAAAAGAGATCCAAGCATGAGTTTAGATGCAATCAGAGCCACCTTTCAGGCAAGCGTTGATACCAAGCAAGCCTTAATCAACGACACCCAACGCCTAGAACAACTGCTTGAAGTTGCAGGCGTCGCTTCATCCACAATTAAAGCGGGTCATAAAATCATGTTATGCGGCAATGGTGGATCGGCAGCCGACAGCCAGCACATTGCAGCTGAGTTGATAGGACGTTTTGAAAAAGAACGCCAGTCGATGGCCGCAATCGCACTAACAACAGACACATCAGCATTAACCGCAATTGGCAACGACTATGGCTATGACCAAGTGTTTTCGCGACAGGTTGAAGGTCTTGGGCAATCTGGTGATTTATTGATAGGTATCTCAACCAGTGGAAACTCAAAAAATGTTGTTAAAGCAATGGAAATTGCGAAAACCAAAGGGATTCGAACCGTTGCACTTGTTGGCGACAAACCAGACGGCGCAATGCAATTAATCGCTGATTATGTTCTTGCAGCACCATCGACCAACACAGCACGCATTCAAGAGTGTCACATTTTAATGATGCATACGTTGTGTCAGCTCGTTGAGTCCGATTCTGTTTGACGAATCTTGGCAATGAGGTGACTGGTCGATAAATTGGCTACCTCGCCGAGGACCTTCACTTCACCACCATACGCAAATACCTGCTCGTAGCCGACAACATCTTGCACTGATTTGTAGTCGCCACCTTTCACTAGGACATCCGGGCGAACCGCATCGATCAGTGGTATCGGCGTGTCATCTTCAAACGCAATCACAGCATCAACTGCACCAAGCCCGGCTAGGACTTGGAGCCGTCTTTCAACTGTATTCACTGGACGCTCGGGACCTTTCAATCGCGCCACCGATGCATCTGAATTAACAGCCACGATCAGACGATCACCCAAAGACGCCGCCTCCTTTAGGTAGCTCACATGACCTGCGTGCAAAATATCGAAACACCCGTTGGTCATGACAACTTTTTCGCCTTGAGCACGACATTGCTCTGCCCAAGAAGCTGCGTCCTCGGCCACATGGAAAATCCCTTGATCAACGGACAGTGTCCGCTCGAGTTCACGCACGCTCACTGTGGCTGTTCCTAATTTTGAAACAACAATACCTGCGGCGCGATTCGCCAATTCAGCTGAGGCCACCAGGCTCATACCAGACCCAAGCCCAGCAGCTAAAGTTGCGATGACGGTGTCTCCAGCACCTGTAACATCGGCAACTTCTCGCGCGGTCGCAGCAAACTGAGAGACTGAGCCATCACGGCGGATTAATGTCATGCCTTGCTCAGATCGAGTCACCAAGATCGACTCAATATCCAACGAAACCAACAGTTCACGACCTTTTTCAATCAACTCTTGATCGTTCAGCCAAGCACCACAAACGGCTTCAAATTCTGATCGGTTAGGTGTTAGCAGTGTCGCGCCTCGATATTTTTCGAAATCAGTTCCCTTCGGATCAACGACGACTGGCAGACCGAGCGTTTTAGCTTTTTTAATCAGGACCCTTGGTTCAAGGCTGCCTTTGGCATAATCACTTAAAACGACAGCTGTCGCACCATCGAAAGATACTGAATCTGCAAGGGCATTGGCATCCGCTGACGCAAACGGTGTTTCAAAATCCAAACGAATCATTTGATGCGCCTGGCTTAATACGCGCAACTTTGTAATCGTACGATGTGCGACACGGGTAAACTCCGGTGTCACATTGTGATTTTTAAGCGTGAGTTCAAGCAGATCTGCGTCAGCGTCCTCGCCCACTAAACCTGCACATGAGACATTTGCGCCCAGTGATGACAAGTTTAAGGCAACGTTTGCGGCACCACCGGGTCTTGCCTCATCGTGTGTCACTCGAACGACAGGGACCGGTGCTTCTGGAGAGATTCGACCTGCATCGCCATGCCAATAGCGATCCAGCATAACGTCGCCGATAACTAAAACCCGCGATGCGGAAAACATATGTGACACAGAAGATCTCTCGTAGCATGACAATGATTGGTATAGTACCGAGCTTGATCACTGAACCCAACCGGATTGCACATGGGCTTCTCTTTGGTCCCACTCGGACTTCTCTTAATTCGACTACTTGCGTCGATGCCAACAGCCATTGGAATAGCCATTGGGCGCGCACTGGGTTCGTTGTTATATCTCTTAGCAAAAAACCGTCGTTTCGTTTGTGAGCGCAATATTTCAGTGTGCTTTCCAGAGCTTCGCGAGACAGAACAGCGGCGCTTAGTCAAAGAATGTTTCAAACAAAATGGGATCGGACTGACAGAGACCGCTTGGTCATGGCATCAACCGGTTGGCTTTGTGAAAGATAGGCTCATTGTTTCTGGGGAACATTTACTTAAAGATGCTCAAGAGCGCGGTCAAGGGATTTTGTTACTGTGCCCTCATTACAGCATGCTTGATTTAGTTGCTCCCATACTGCACGCAGTCGATGGGCGATTTGTTGTCAGTTATCGACCGAATGACAATCCTCAGTTTGATAAAGCCGTCTGTCGTGGTCGTGCCCGCTATGCCGAACTTGTCGACGTCAGAGCTCTGCGCGATATCGCAAAGCACCTAAAACAGGGTGACATGGTGTGGTTTGGCCCTGATCAGGACATGGGACCCAAAGGGTCTGTGTTTGCTCCATTTTTCGGCCGACCCGCATGTACAGTCACCACACCTGCGCGCTTGGCAAGAATGTCTGGGGCAGCCTCGATTTTTCTCGATCTCCATCGCGATCGAGATGGTATCTATCATGTCCGCTTCGTCGCGATGCCAAGCGACTATCCATCAGATGATGAAGTAGACAACGCGCAAAAACTGAATTCTGAAATCGAACGTGTTTTACGAACCCATCCAACTCAGTACATGTGGATGCACAAGCGCTTTAAGACAAATCCAGATCTAACTCGCCAGACGCTGTATCAGTCTGACTAACCCAGTGCATGACATCGTGTTCTGAAATATCCGACATTTTCCCTGTCGAACTTTTCAGAATATGCGAAGTCTCGGCAACAGGACCAACCAAACCTGGTTTCGTTGGACCATAAAGCGCCAATAATGGGATGCCCAGAGCATCAGCGACATGCGCAAGCCCCGTATCGACTGACACAACGGCTCTTGCCCCTGCAATTTCAGCTGCAACATCAGTTAACGATGCTTTGTTTAAAATACGTACCGGCAGGCCTTCGGTCATCTGCGAAACTGCCTCAAATTCAGATTCACTACCAACCGGCATCACAATCTCGGAAAACAAAGGAAGCGCGTCTTCAATCACTGCTTTCCAGTGATCAGCCAACCAACATTTCGATGCCCTGCTGGTTTGAGTGATCAATACCAAGCGGTCTTCCAAGTGATAAGGTTTTCCCAGATCAATTGATGCATGCGGTACTGTCTCAGGCATCACGTAATTGAGCGCTTGTGCAAATAGTGCACGTGTTCTGAAAATTGCATGATGCGAGCGATCAACGCGATGCTTCAAATCATAGGCAGTTGCTGCGAGCCCCTCTTTCGCAGAGCGCCGATCGAATCCGTGCTTCGGTCCATCAGTGAAACGTGTGATTAAAAATGCACTCTTTAAAAGTCCCTGTGCATCGATGATGGCATCATATCGCTCAGCACCAAGTGCTTGTTTATATGCGGCGAGATCATTTGAAAATAAAAGTCGATGCAGTTTTCCTTTCCAGCGTCTCAGTGGAATCGCTAACACATCTCCAACTGAAGGATGCCAATGTGGGATTTCGGCAAAACCAGGCTCGCACACCCAGTCAAACCGAATATCACCGAGCGCCTCTGCCGCATCTGTCAACGCGGGTAAGGTATGCACCAAATCACCCATCGACGATGTCTTAACGACCAGTACCCGCATCAGGTAATCCGATGGATTTGCTGAGTCAGTGCCTCAAGAACTGTGTCGACCGAGAGTTCTGAGAGACACGCCTGATGCTTCAGTGGACACTCGCGCTCAAAACATGGGTGACAGGGTACCGGGTGCGTCAATGTCAGCGCTGTTTCGCTTAATGGAGGAGTATGTTGCGGTGACGAGGGGCCGAAAAGCGCAACCAATGGACGACCTGTTGCGGCTGCAACATGCATGAGTCCCGAGTCATGGGTCACCACGGCTTGCGTTAAGCCAATCAAATCAATTGCTTCTGGAATCGACGTCAGACCTGTCAAATTCACTAACTGATCGCGCTTGGCCTCGGGAATTTGCTCTATAACCAATTTGACATCGTCCGCATCATTCGCAGATCCAAGGAATATCACTTGGTAACCCAAGTCGACCAACCGGTCCGCTAAATCGGTAAATCGATCCAAAGGCCACTGCTTTGCTGGACCGAATTCGGCACCCGGACAGAGCGCAACAAGGCGGCCAACGTCAAGATTGTAGGTCGTTACCAAGCGAGACTGAGATTCTTCATCCATCGCCAGTCGTGGCAGTGGCGGCGCTTCGGGTAGCTGGTTGGCCGACAATGCAAGGTTGGCCGGAAACCCGAGTGCCATGTATCGATCGATCATACGAGGAAATCGCGCCTCGTGGAGAATACGAAGGTCAGTTAACAGCTTATAGCGATATTCACCGCGCCAGCCGATACGACGTGGGATACCAGCCATTGCCGGAATCAATGCCGATTTAAGTGAATTTGGTAATACAAACGCACGGTGATAGCGAGAGAAGCGGAGTTTACGCGCAAACGACCAACGTTCTTTTAACTTCAACTCCCCGTGATCAAAAGGAAGTTCAATCACTTGATCGATTTCCGGCATGCGCCGTGCCACGTCGAGACTCCAACTCGGCGCGAGCATATGAATGGAGTCATCAGGACGTTTCGACTTCAAAAATGAAATCAAACCATGCGCCATGATCATGTCACCGACCCAATTTGGGCCAACCACTAAGGTTGGCATTGATCAGTCCTTAACGAGCGTCACCCACTCGCCGAATTTTTCATTACGACCGTGGACAACGTCAAAATAATCCGTTTGAAGCAATTCAGTGATTGGTCCGCGTGACCCGATACCAATAGGTCGTGAGTCTAACTCGCGGATCGGCGTGACCTCAGCTGCTGTACCAGTAAAGAAAGCCTCGTCTGCAATGATGACCTCATCGCGAGTAATTCGCTTCTCAACCACATCAAGGCCGTGCTCTTTAGCCAAAGTGAAAATCGTTTTACGTGTAATGCCGTCAAGACAGCTTGTCAGTTCAGGGGTGTAAATCACACCGTCTCGAACAATAAAAAAGTTTTCGCCCGAACCTTCCGCGACATACCCTTCTGGGTCCAACATGAGGGCCTCATCAGCACCCGCTGTCAGTGCCTCTTGCAGCGCGAGCATAGAATTCATGTAATTACCGTTCGCTTTCGCTTTGGTCATGGTGATGTTGACATGATGACGGGTATAGCTCGACGTCCGAACTTTAATCCCTTTCTTCATATTCTCTTCACCCATATATGAGCCCCAAGCCCATGCGGCAACGATCACATGGGTCTTCAGCGAATCAGCACGCAAGCCCATCCCTTCAGAACCATAAAATACCATTGGTCTCAGATAGGCATGATCAAGATCATTGGAGGCGACTGCAGCTTTTTGCGCTGCATCGATTTCTTCCATAGAAAATGGAATATTCATACCAAGAATTTTTGCCGAATCGAATAAACGACGCGTGTGATCACGTAATCGGAAAATCGCAGCTCCCTCGGCTGTTTGATACGCTCGAACGCCCTCAAAACATCCGAGGCCATAGTGCAAGGTGTGGGTAAGGACATGAGTTTGGCAGTCCCTCCAAGGCTTGAGTTCACCATCAAACCAAATCAAACCATCTCGATCAGCAAAGTTCGGCTGCATTTTTATTTCCAATCAATTCAAGAAGACATCCACTGCGTCCAAAGATGTTCCACCATTTGTCGTTCGCCTTCCACCTCCGACGAATCAACCCGGCCCTGACGCCCAGACAATATCGCTTCATGGTTCAACGTCCGATAGCGGACATACGCTCTTTTTAACGCATCCGCATCCGCAAGTGACATACACCCAAACTCTGATAGACCATCAAGCTGCCGGATATTATCCGTATAAGTCGCCAGCTCAGGATGCTGTTCCGCGTGTGCTAGAACCTGATATTGCACCATAAATTCGATATCAACGATACCTCCTCGATCATGCTTTAAATCAAAACCGACATCGCCTGAACCACTACTCAGATGTACACGCATTTTTTCACGCATCTCAACGACATCTTTTAGTAATCGCTCTGGCGTGCGCGATTTCTTTAAGATCTCCAAGCGCAAGGTCTCAAGTTTCGAGCACAAATGCGCGTCGCCAGCCACTGGCCTGGCTCGAACGAAGGCTTGTAATTCCCAAGTCCATGCCGATTCATCTAAGTATTTTCTTAAAGCATCAAGGCCAACAACCATCAACCCAGACCGCCCAGACGGTCGTAATCGCGTATCAATCTCATAGAGCCGACCAAATCGCGAATTTGACTCAATCAGGGCAATCACACGTCGTACGACACGATTCAGAAACAAACCACCTTCAATTGGCATGTCGCCATCAGTCATTTGATCAGGGTCGATTCCATGGACAAATACAAGATCAAGGTCTGAGCCATAGCTCATCTCCAAGCCACCTAATTTTCCATAACCAAGCACTGCCACTCCAAGTGCATCATCACGATCCACAGCAATACGTGCGGGATAGCCGTGCTTATTCGCAACTTCACGGTAGGCATAGTGCAATACTTCAGAGACCACAGCCTCAGCGATCCAGGTTAATTGGTCAGAAACGCGCATCAATGGAATTTCGCCACGAATTTCAAACACTGCAACGCGAAATGCCAAACCACGTGCAAACTGCACCAACACCTCTAGTAATCGTTCTGAATCATCTGGGTCAACGCGCTGAAGCCGCATGGTCAATTCATCACCAATCGCTTCACGTGACATCAAAGCGTCACTCGCATCCAAAGTCAGTAACTCATCAAGTAGTGCGGGCATTTCGATCAAACGCTCCGTGACCCACGATGACCGATTTAAAATATCGAGCATCCGAGCTCGCGTTGCAGGATTCTCCGATAACAATGATAAATAGACGCTTCGCCGAGTACACGTTGAGACAAAACGCACCATCCGATCAGTCACATCAGCAGAGTAGGAGCTCAGTTCAGGCCCAAGCTGGTCCAGCAAAGTAATTAAGCGGGCTCGTGCAATTGGTTCCAACCGTTCACAGCTTGGATCGTCGCGTAACGCATCTAGCCGTTCTTGAACTGACTCCGAAACAATTGAAGGCACACTGTCATGCGACTGCTCAACCCGCATAAATGAGGTAAAGGCGTTGTGCACACGATCTGTCACTTCTTGGCGCCGGACCTCGAAATCGTGCGCAGATTCAAATCCCATGACCGCCGCTAACGGTCCACAATCTGCTGGTAATTCCTGGGTTTGTTGATCATTCTCAGCCTGAATCACATGCTCAACATGCCGTAACCATAAATAATCCTCGCGTAACTCCTCACCGTCTTTAGGCTCAATGATCGATTCATCCACGAGAGCCGAAAGTGCCTCAAGGAACCCTGTCACCTGAAGAGTGGGGATTTGACCGCCCCGCAAGAGTTGCATCGACTGCACAATAAATTCAATTTCTCGAATACCACCACGACCGATTTTCACGTTCTTATCACGCCCATTACGACGCACTTCGGCCTCGATTTTCGTTTTCAAATCACGAATCGACTCGAAAACACCAAAATCGAGATATTTTCGGTACATAAATGGCTTCAATGACTTTAAAAGATCGTGACCAAGCGACAAATCACCGGCTACCGGGCGCGCTTTCAAAAGAGCGAAT
>CBFHIN010000003.1:0-81713 GCA_965655875.1 Litorivicinaceae bacterium
GAGCTCATCTGCAGACTCGCATTAGTTGCTCCTACAGCGGTTCATCGCCAAGGATTCCATCCAACAGCAATCTTAGGTGCATTTGGCGCGAGCCTAACAGCATCAATCGCCTACGGACTGAGCCCGCAGCAAACAGCATCGGCACTTGGAATCGTTGGCTCCATGGCCTCAGGGATCATCGAATACCTGGCAGAAGGCACATGGACGAAGCGCATGCATCCGGGCTGGGCCGCCTCGGCTGGGATTAAATCTGCGGTGATGGCGAAAGCTGGTTTTCAGGGGCCTCGGACTGTATTCGAAGGAACTCATGGCCTATTTAAAGGCTTCGCCTCTGATACCATCACGCCAGACTTTAGTCATCTTGAATCATACGGTGACGAATGGATTTCAGCAGGGCTTGCATTCAAGCCCTATGCCTGTGGAACTATGACGCAACCATTTGTCGACTGCGCGTTGCAAGCTGCAAAGAAATTCAGACCCGAAGAGATTAAAGGCATCCATGCGCATGTCGGTGAAGGTACTGTACATCGCCTTTGGGAGCCACTTAAGGAAAAAAGAAATCCATCGACTCCCTATGGCGCAAAATTTTCCGTTCCTTACTGCATCGCAATTGGCCTCCTCGATGGAAAAGCGGGATTGAACGAGTTCACCGAGGAGCAACTTTCAAGAAACGATATTCAGTCAGTCACCTCAAAAATCACCTATTCAATTAACCCGGACGATCCATACCCGAAAGACTATATGGGCTGGATAGACGTGATTGATATCGACGGAAACACGCACACCTTCAAGCAGCCCTGTCTAAGAGGCGGTCAGAAGGAGCCGATGTCTCAGCAGGAGCTTGAGGATAAGTTTACAAATAACTTGGTGTTTGCAGGTCTCGACACGCCTGAACTTGAGTCAGCACGAGATTGTATCAACCAGCTTTTCAAATCAAACAACAACATCCGAGAGTGCGTCAAAGCGCTCGCAATGATCGGAGAAAAATCATGACATTACCTATTGCATCAACAGCCCTTAAAGGGATTCGAGTCATCGATCTGTCTCGTGTGCGATCTGGTCCCACCGCCGTGAGACAATTCGCAGACTGGGGAGCGGACGTCATTAAGATAGAGCCCCCTGAGTCTGTAGAGCCAGACGGTTCTCTGGGCGCGGGACGTAACACCGCAGATTTTCAAAACCTGCAAAGAAACAAGCGAAGTATGACGCTTAATCTAAAATCTGAAGAAGGCATTCGGATTTTAAAGGAGTTGATCCAGACAGCTGACGTGGTTATTGAGAACTTCCGTCCCGACGTTAAAGATCGGCTTGGACTTGACTATGAAAGTCTGAAGAAACTCAACCCTCGAATCATTCTTGGAAGCATTTCTGGTTTTGGGCAAGACGGACCATACGCTAAGCGCCCTGGCTTTGATCAGATCGCTCAGGGCATGGGCGGCTTGATGTCCATTACTGGTGAACCGGGCCACGGGCCTATGCGGGTTGGTATCCCGATCGCAGACTTATGTGCAGGTCTCTTTTGTGCAATGGGGGTGCTTACTGCGCTATTAGAGCGCAATAACTCTGGTGAGGGGCAATGGGTTCAGACGAGCTTGCTTCAGTCACAGATCTTCATGCTCGATTTTCAGGCGGCTCGTTGGCTCACTCAAGGAGAGATTCCCAAGCAAGCTGGAAACGATCACCCAACAAGTATTCCCACTGGAGTTTTTCAAACCATCAATGGCTCAATCAACATTGCCTGTGCCGGTGAAGCGATATGGCAACGATGTGCAAGAGCGTTAGGCCATCCCGAATGGGTTGATGACCCTCGGTTTTTGCAAAATGCTGACCGCTCAGAGAATCGACAGATCCTCAACTCAATGATTACAGAAGTGACGATGAAGAATACATCCGAGTATTGGGTAGAAAGTCTTTTAGAGGCGGGAGTGCCGACGGGACCGATATACACAGTGGATCAAGTATTTGCTGACCCACAGGTTGCGCATTTAGGCATCGCTACTGAAGCACTTGGAACAATCCCATTTGGTGATACGAAACTTGTCGGACAACCGTTTTCAATGAATCGAACTCCGAGCTCAATCGTCTCCCCCCCGCCAAATCGAGGTCAGCATACTGAAGAAATATTGGCTGAATTGGGGATTGTTGACTCAGAGTCCTTAAAATTGGATAACGTAATTTAGAGGTGTGTGACGAAATGGACAAAATGCTTTCAAAAATTGAGGGCTCAATTGGCTATCTCATTTTTAACAACCCAGAAAAACACAATGCTGTTTCACTTGAAATGTGGGATGCAACAGATGCGATTCTCGACGAATTCGAATCGAACCCGGACGTGCGCGTGGTCGTTCTCACAGGGGCTGGTGGGAAATCGTTTGTTAGTGGAGCAGATATTTCAAAATTCGAAAAAGAACGTGGATCGGCAGAAGCAACTAAGCACTACAACGCTCGTATCCGAGCAATCTATGAGCGAATTGATCAATTCCCAAAGCCAACAATTGCACAAGTAGACGGATACTGCATCGGCGGCGGACTCAACCTTGCTGTCTGTTGCGACATCAGAATCTGTTCCAGTAAATCGAAGTTTGCAATGCCTGCAGCCAAACTGGCGCTCGGCTATCCATTCCCAGCAATCCAACGACTCATCAATGCAATCGGAGCCTCAAATGCGAAATATTTGATGTTTACCGCTGAGCGTATCGATGCAGATACCGCTTATCGTGTAGGTTTTGTGCAATCCGTTCATGATGAGTCTGCTTTAGAACAAGAAGTCGCAGCTCTTGCAAATCAAATCGGATCGAACGCACCGTTAACAGTCAAAGCCATGAAATTCATCGCAACACAAGTGTTAATTGATCCAAACAACAGAGATCTCGCACATTGCGATGCGCTCGTTGATGCATGTTTCAATAGCGAAGATTACAAAGAGGGCCGCACCGCATTCATGGAAAAGCGGGCTCCGCAATTTAAAGGTTGTTAATCGCCTTTAAGACGCAATCTGATCATTAATCGACTGCAATTCAATCGCTGTCATAAGCCGTTGTTTTGCAGTCATGACATGACTTCTCATGGCCAAACCTGCTTTGACTGGATCGCGATGCGTAATCGCTTCCAAAATCAAGGCATGTTCAGCGTTCGATACATCCATCGATCCCTGCTGAATCAGGCCTTTACGCCGGAATAAATGCAATTCCTTCACGAGTGAAAGATACATCTGTGTCAGACGCTCACTACCGGTCATCGCCAATAACTTCTCATGAAAGGCTAAGTTCTCTGGGTAGTAGGCCTCAAAGTCATCAGCCCGAACAGCTTTATCTAATCGGGCGTGAATATCCCATAACTCCTGAATCTGCTGCTCACTACCATGAGTGGCGGCTAGTTGTCCTATCAACTGATCGAGGAACGCGCGAATGTCATAAACTTCAAGAGCCTCGCGAACATCCATTTTGCGAACAAATACGCCACGATTAGGAACAGCAGTAAGTAACCCAGCCTGCACCAATCCCTTGCATGCTTCCCGAATAGGTCCACGACTCGTTCCAAACAATTCCGCTAACTCTATCTCATTGAGCTTGTCCCCGCCTTTCAGCTTACCCTGCAGGACGAGGTCTTCAATTTTGTTTTGGACAGCAGTTGATAGACCAGTAGTGAGAAAGTCGGACATGCCCAGTCAGATTCCTTCGAACAAACTTTAATAATATTGTCTACAATATTATCACAAACCTAAAAAACCCATCTTAATCACTAATCAGTGCCCAATAACTGTCTCAAAAAACACTGTTAAATAATCAGGCTGCCACCGAGTGCCTTATTTGGTCGAATAAGAATTAACCGCGAAATAACCCCCTCTCAAACTTTGTAACGGACCTATTTTTGCTGAAAAGATTCAAGGAACCGCTGCGAGGTTTTAGCCGCATAGATAATTTGAGATGGTGCTTTCAATATGAGTTTTGTGTACCCTCTCGGTTCGGTCGGGCCTATAGCTCAGTTGGTTAGAGCAGGGGACTCATAATCCCTTGGTCACAGGTTCGAGTCCTGTTGGGCCCACCATTTACAAAACAATTCATACCCAAATCGCGAATACGCTCTCTAAGCCTTCCAAGCTGGAATGGAAATGTTGAAAGCCACAACGAGAAGGCGTGCTACTGTAGTAATCACTACAGCTGAGATCAGGGCAAGCCATGGCGCAAATTCCAATCGATCTAATCCAATCACGATGAGAGATCCGACAACGGCGAGCGTAATATACGGTTGGTGGTCCGAAAATGCTTTTGGAACGACGTTACATAGCGTGTCTCGCAATACCCCACCAAGGGTACTTGAAATCACCCCCATTAAAATCGCCACCGTCATAGACGACCCCTCGAATAGCGCCAATTGAGTCCCAAGCGCAGAGAATAGCCCTAAACCGATTGCATCAGGAATCAGAATCCATTTCTCTGTTAGTGCTGCATGAGATCGACGGATGAATAATGACGCAATAAGGCAAAGTAAGAGAACAAGCCAAATCAGATGTTCTTGCTCCATCCAAAAAAATGGTCGTCGATCAAGTAACAAATCACGAAGCGTTCCACCACCAAACGCAGAGACACCGGCAACAAAACAAACGCCAACAAAATCCATCCCAACACGCAACGCAGCCGCAAGACCAGACAATGCGAATGCAATTACGGCGAGCACTTCAATCCCTGCTTGCAGCGAGACCAGAAATGACGGAGTGATCCACGCGATCATCGTTGACGTTCCCATTCAATCGGTATCAGCTCTCAAAGCCATTGCGGTAGAGGCACCAAAAATTTCGCACCAATTAAACTCCGAAACCTTGGACTCCGACAACATACACTCCGGTACCAGCAATAATACTGAGCAGTGGATTTTTAAAATTGAGATGCAGGAGGATAACAGTCAAGACAGCAATGGCAGTGAATAGTCCACGGTCAAGCGAGCTGATTTGCAAACTGACAAGCCCAAAGCAAACCAACACCACCATGATCATCGGTGGTAGCAGTCGTCCAAACTGATCCAGCAACGGGTGACTCTTTATGCTCGCAAGCGCAATAAATGGAAGAGCCCGAGTGATAAACGTCGCAACGCCCATCACAGCAAAGATACCAAGAAGATGGGTGTTATCCATGAACTCCTCCAACGCGCAAGCGAACCAAGAGGGTCATCAGACATAATCCAATCGCAACGAGCAGAAATTGACTCGGAGCCAAAACGTATGCCAAGACCGATGCGCAAAATGCGACCGCAAGTAGCCAACGCTCCCCCATCAAACGGATTTGATCGATTAATAGCACAAGAAACAAAGCAACCAATGCAAACTCAAAACCTGCCGACTCAAATGCAAAAAATGATTGCAGACTTGCGCCTAGCGTACATCCAAGCACCCAATACGATTGATTGAGTCCCGTCAGGTAACCAAAGTAACGCGCACTGCCCGACGATTCAGGTGGTTTAGCTGTAATCAGGGAATATGTTTCATCGGTCAGACCAAAGATCAGGTACCAACGCAAAAGCCCATGTTTTGGATAACGGCTCAAGACCGAGAGTCCATAAAAAATATGGCGTGAATTCAAAAGGAGAGTAGCCACAAATGCTTCAGTATAGGAAACACCTGCAGCCAACAAACCGACAGCCATAAACTGCGCAGACCCGGCATAAATAACAACACCAGCAAGCGGTGCAAACAGCCAATGGTATCCGAGACTCTGGAACAGCACCCCAAACGCCATCCCAAGCGGGATGTAGCCAAACATTACAGGTGCCGAATCTCTCAAAGCCTCTGAAAAATCAGAGGCGATCGATTGACTCAATCAAGCCATCCTTTAAGCTCACGACGCGCCAAATACTCAAGCACTGCCATACCCTCTTCAGATGCATTGAGACAATCAAGAGCAACCAAGTGATCACCACCTGCCTCTTGGAACGTTTCATTTAAACCCAGCGCGATTTCTTCAAGTGTTTCAACGCAGTCAGAGAAAAAGGCAGGGCTGACGACAGCAACACGTTTAACGCCTTGATGACCAAGCTCTTCAATGAGTTCATCAGCATATGGTTTCAACCACTCTTTGGGACCAAATCGCGACTGGAAGGCAACTTTGAACTGATCTTCTGGCCAACCAAGTGCCTCTCTCAAAAGACGTCCAGTCTTTTGACATTGACAATGATATGGATCCCCTTTCATCAAGTACTCTTTCGGCACTCCATGGAAACTTGCGACTAACATTTCAGGTTTTTCATCCATCGCATCAATCTGCTGCCGAACCGATTTCGCAAGAATTTGGATATATTCGGGGTCATCATAAAACGGTGGCGATACACGGATCGTCGGCTGCCAACGCATTGCTTTCAATGTGTCTCCGATCTTATCGACCACAGAACCTGTCGTGCTCGACGCATACTGCGGATACATCGGAATACAGACAATTTTCCAACACCCATCGTCAAACATTTCGTTAAGAACCGATGGAATTGATGGATTTCCGTAACGCATCGCAAACTCAACGCGCACCGATTCGCCGAACCGCTCTTGTAGTTTTTCAGTTTGCTCTCGTGTGATGGTTCGAAGCGGTGACTCGTCTAATTCGTTGTTCCAAATTTCACGATACGCAGCCGCCGATTTCTTTGGGCGAAACGTCAGAATGGGACCCTGCAAAATCAATTGCCAAAGGATTTGTGGAAGTTCAACGACTCGTTTGTCGCTTAAAAATTCTCCCAAATAGCGGCGCATCGACCAATAATCCAATGCATCAGGAGTTCCAAGATTAATGAGTAACACACCAAGTTTCGGACTTGGTACTTTAGGATGCTCAGAAGGTAACGACATTAAACAAGATCTCTTTGTGTTAACTGTGTCAGAAGCTTAAGCATCAACTCAGGATCCTTGGTTCCACAAGATTCCCGAGCTGAATGCATCGCGAATTGAGCACATCCTAGATCAATCGTATCGATACCCAGACGTCCAGCTGTCAGTGGTCCGATTGTGCTGCCACAACCGAGATCGGCTCTACTTGAAAAATATTGTAACGGAACATCAGCACGTTCGGCTGCTTGTTCAATTAATCCCTGTGTAATCGCAGTCGTCGCATAGCGATGATTTGCGTTTACCTTCACCACGGGCCCCTCGTTTAAAAGAGGACGATGTCCCTCATCATGCTTCGCAGCATAGTTTGGGTGAACTCCATGTGCGTTATCGATTGAAACCACAAGACTATTTACACGAACTTGCTCGAAGTCTGCATCGATTGTTGCGCGACGCAATACAGACTCCAAAAATGGTCCATCGGCACCGCTCGTTGAAACGCTCCCAATTTCTTCATGATCATTGAGCACAAGAACCGCTCCCTCAGCCATCTCGTTGCGGATTAACGTTTCGGTGGCGATAAAACAACTCAATAAATTATCGAGTCGCGCACTGCTCAGAAACTCTCCCTGTAAACCACCTACTTGCGCTGTCTCTGTCGGATAGGCACAGATCTCAAATGCCGAAATTTCATCGACAGAGCGATCCAGTTCACGGGCAAGTAGCTCACGGAAATTAAACTCAGCATCTGCTTCGGCACGAGCCAAAATCATGGGTAGTTCGACATGTGGATTGATTTTCCGCCCATTGTTGGCATCGCGCTCCAAATGAATCGCCAGATTCGGAATCATGCCAACCGGACGCTTGAAATCGACGAGCTCTGATAAGACTGATCCTTCGTTGGCTATCGCGACTCGACCGGCTAAAGAGAGATCACGATCAAACCAAGTCGACAACAAAACACCACCATAGGTTTCCAGACCAAGCTGGAAATACCCATGCTTTTTCAAAACAGGCTCCGGGCGGACGCGAAGGTTTGGACTGTCTGTATGCGCTCCAAAAATCGTCCAACCAAGCACCTCGGTGGGCTGACGCCATGCAATCAGTGCACCATCAGATCGCACCACAAAATAGGCAGCACCCGCCTCTAATATCCAAGCTGAACGTTCTTCAAGCCTCACGAAACCGGCATACTCTAAACGCTCTGCGATATTTGAAACGGCGTGCCAAGGCGTGGGAGATTGATCAAGGAAATCAGTCAATCGACCGATAAAAGGTGACACAGAATGTAAATCCAAGTTGTCTCTCCGGGGGTTGCGTTCTATGGTGTATGGAAGCATAACAGGATAATTAAAGTTCAATAGGGTTGGACGCAAAGTGCGAATCATCAGTTTGACTAACAAGCGCTTAATGAATGCAGTGACGTTCTTGTCGATCATGGCTTGGACGGTAAGCGGCCATGCGTTGTCGATTAAACCGACCAAAGAAGACAGCCTGCTTGCGCAAATCATTACCCGTGAACTTGAACGCAGACATCTCGCTTCGGATGAATTGTTTGCCGAGCGGAAACCGCTTGTTGGTCAGTTTATTCTCAAAGCAATCGATCCATCTCGATCGTTATTGACCCAGCAAGACGTAGACCGTGCAACGATCGCTTCCCTTCCGGATGAAATTGAAACTGGCAGTCTCAACACGGTGTATCGACTGTATGGGCTTTCGCTAACTCGGAGCGAAGAACGCCTTAATTTGTGGCTCGATATTTTGAGCCGTGGAGTGGGTTCGATTGATTTAACCGATCGAGAAGAGATACAGATTCGGGATGACGAAACACCATGGGTATCAGACTTAACTGATCTGCAAGACCTGTGGCGAAAGCAGCTTGAAAACCAAGCCATTGGTTTATTGCTTGCTGATCGGACCGAAGAAGAAACGTACAAGGCGCTCACCCGACGCTACACAAGCCAAAAAAATCGATTAGAGCAAACGCGACCAGACGATATTTTCACAGGGGTGATCAATGCGTACGCAAGCGCATATGATCCTCATACCTCCTATTTACCGCCTGCTGATAGCGAAACATTTAATATCAACATGTCGCTATCGTTACAGGGAATCGGTGCAGTGCTTCAGTCTGAAGACGAATTCACAAAAGTCGTTAGTCTCATCCCTGGAGGCCCTGCCGAAATGGACGGACGGCTTCAACCGGCTGACCGTATCCTGAGCATCGCCCAGGGGACCGAATCATTCGAAGACGTTGTAGGCTGGCGACTTGACGAAGTAGTTCAAAAAATTCGTGGCCCGAAAGGCTCTCAAGTGCGACTGGAAGTCCAAGCCGGCGACGATGCACCCCATCGGGAGATCGTTCTCATCCGTGATCGCGTTCAACTCGAAGAACAATCTGCGAAGAGCGAAATTCTTGAAGCGGGAGAAAATGGCGAACAAATCGGAGTCATCACAATTCCAACGTTTTATTCCGACTTCAACGCAAAACAAGCAGGCGATCCAAACTACCGAAGCACCACTCGCGATGTTAGGAAACTTCTAAATGAATTCCGCGAACAAAAAGTTGAAGGTGTTGTCATCGATCTCCGAAACAACGGCGGCGGATCACTTCAGGAAGCCTACGAATTATTCGGCTTATTCATCCCGCGCGGCCCAGTCGTTCAAATTAAGAGTGCTGGTGGTCGCACTGACGTGCGTGGCGATCGAGATCCTGATATTTCTTGGGACGGCCCCATGGCAGTTTTGGTTAATCGCTTAAGCGCATCTGCCAGCGAGATATTTGCAGGTGCAGTTCAGGACTATGGCCGAGGACTCGTGATCGGGTCACAGACTTTCGGGAAAGGAACAGTACAGGCACTACTTCCTGTGAATGATGGTCAGCTTAAACTCACCATCGCTAAGTTCTACCGGATCTCAGGTCAATCGACGCAGCACCAGGGTGTGATTCCGGATATTCAATTTCCATCCGCATTTGATCCAAATGAAATTGGCGAAAGTGCGCTCGATACGGCACTGCCGTGGGATCAAATTCGATCCCTACGTTATCGCCCAATCGACACACCGCAGGCGCGCGTCTCACAATTAATCGATAGACACCAAGCGCGTATCGCAACCGATCCAAATTTTATAGCACTGTTGAAACGCACAGAGCGTGCACTTGAACTCAGTAATGAGACTGGCATATCTCTGCATCTAGAAACCCGTATTCAGGAGCGTGAAGCCAACAGCCAGGCATTACTTGAAATTGAAAATACGCGACGATCTGATCTTGGCCTTCCTGCGATTGAAAGCCTGAGTGACATTGAAAGTGAATCGACTGAGTCTGATTCAAAGGATGATGCGAGCCTGATGGAATCTGCTCGCATCTTATTAGATGAGATTCAGATTAATCCGCGTCTCGCGGGGCTCTAGGAGGTGGCACCATCGAAAGTGGTGTCACGGTACCTGGCTTGCTGTCTCGAATTCTAGCAGGACCAGTATCTTCCACTTCATCGATACGAATGACCGCATGCATTGGGATATAACTCCGTTTTACCCCTTGAAACTCCGCCTTCAGCTTTTCCTCGGATGGATCTACCAACAGACCGCTGCGCTCGCCAAAAACAAACTCCTCAACCTCTATGAATCCGTACAAGTCGCTCGAATAAATCTGTTTCGCAAAAACCTCGAACACTTTGTCTTGACTGACAAATTGAACGCGGAAAGTTGGGTCGGGAGTTTTAGCCATCATGATCCTCGATTTCGGGGCGCGTAGTCTGTCGATGTTTATCTCGTTCGTCAAGAACACTCGTGCAATTTCAAGGACTTCGGACTATACTCGCGCGCCCACGCACAAGGAGATCAGATGACAGCAAAACTCTTCATCAAGACCCACGGGTGTCAGATGAACGAATATGATTCGGATCGGATGGCTGATTTGTTAAATGACAGTCATGCACTGACTGTGACCGACAATCCGGATGACGCTGAAGTCATTCTCATCAATACGTGCTCGATTCGAGAAAAAGCGCAGGAGAAAGTGTTCTCCGAGCTCGGCCGCTACAAATCGCTCAAAGAAACAAACCCGAATCTGATTATCGGCGTCGGCGGATGTGTCGCTTCGCAAGAAGGTGAAGCAATTCGGCAACGTGCGCCATTCGTAGATCTCGTCTTTGGACCGCAGACACTCCATCGACTTCCAGACATGCTTGAGGCGCGCCGTAATGATGGCAAAGCGCAAGTTGATATCAGTTTCCCAGAGATCGAAAAATTTGATCGTCTACCCGAGCCAAAGCTCGATGGGCCGAGTGCCTATGTCAGTATTATGGAAGGCTGTAGCAAATACTGTACGTTTTGCGTGGTTCCGTATACACGTGGTGAGGAAATTAGTCGCCCTCTTGATAACGTGTTGCAGGAAGTCCTTGCAAACGTGGACCAAGGTGCCCGAGAAATCCATCTGTTGGGACAAAACGTAAACGCATACCGCGGTGATACCGATGATCAAGACACTGCCGATTTGGCAGACCTCATTCGAATCATTGCTGAAATTCCGGAGGTAGAGCGTATCCGCTTTACCACCAGTCACCCGGTTGAATTCTCCGACGCTCTGATCGAATGTTTCCGAGATGTACCGAAATTAGTCAGCCATCTGCACCTCCCTGTTCAATCAGGTTCGGATCGTGTGCTAGCGGCAATGAAACGGGGCCATACAGCACTCGAATACAAGGCCAAAATACGGAAAATCCAAGAAGCACGACCAGGAATTAGTTTGTCATCAGACTTCATTATCGGCTTCCCTGGTGAGACCGATAAAGATTTTGAAAAAACGATGGAATTAATCGAATCGATTGGATTTGATGTCAGTTTTAGTTTCATCTATTCAGCAAGACCAGGCACCCCTGCATCTGACTTAAACGATGAGACAGAGCAAGCGACGAAAAAGGCTCGTTTAGCCGCTCTACAAGCGAGAATTTCTCAGAATGCGCAGAAAATTAGTCGCGACATGGTCGGTACGACCCAATCGGTTTTGGTCACGGGGCCGTCGAAAAAAGATCCTGGCGAACTCTCTGGACGCACAGAGAATAACCGCGTTGTGAATTTCAAATCAGATCAATCTGAATTGATTGGCCGCTTCGTTGAGTGCGAAATTGTTGATGCCTACCCCAATTCGTTACGTGGCCAGATGACTTCGAAGGCTCCTTGGTAGTGGACGTTCGTCAATTTGTTCTTGAGCCAAATGACGCGCGCCGTCTTGCATCACTGTGCGGGCGACAGGACACACACCTTCGACTCATTGAATCAAGGCTCCCTGTCACAATCCGAAATCGAGGCAACCAATTTGAAATTGAGGGTGACGGTGACGCAACCAAAGCCTGCGCGCGATTACTCGATCAACTGTATCGAGAAACTCGTGATTCAGAATTGAGTGACGACACTGTGCATCTTCATCTACAAGAAGCATCAACATATCAAGACGATGCTCAGGCATCGGTGGTCATTGACACACCAAAACTCAAAATTAAGCCTCGCGGCAAAAATCAACGTGGCTATATCGATTGCATCCGGTCACACGATGTAAATTTTGGAATTGGTCCCGCGGGAACCGGCAAAACATGGCTTGCAGTAGCCTGCGCGGTCGATGCTCTGAGACGCGATCAGGTTGAGCGAATCATTCTGGTTCGTCCCGCAGTTGAAGCCGGGGAACGCCTTGGCTTTTTGCCCGGTGATCTCGCACAGAAAATCGATCCATACCTGCGCCCTTTATACGATGCGCTTTATGAGATGCTTGGATTCGACAAGGTCACTAAGCTGCTCGAGCGCCAAGTCATCGAAATTGCACCGCTTGCCTACATGCGTGGCCGCACCTTGAATCACAGTTTTATCATTCTTGATGAGAGTCAGAACACCACACGTGAACAAATGAAAATGTTCCTGACGCGGCTGGGTTTTGGTTCAACCGCAGTGATTACAGGTGATCCGTCACAGGTCGACCTCCCTAGGAAATCAGATTCAGGACTCACCCATGCCTGCCGTGTTTTAGAGTCGGTTCGTGGAATTTCGATGACGCATTTTAATTATAAAGATGTCGTTAGACATCCATTGGTCGGCCGAATCGTTGATGCGTATGACAAGGCCCAAGATGACCATTGATTTTGAAGATGCAACAAATGCATGTTCAGTCGCAGAAAATACCGTGGTTCATTGGGCGCAAACGGCTTTAATCTCAGAAAACCATCAAGACACTATGCTCGCCATCCGCGTTGTGGACGCAGCCGAAGGGCAACAGCTTAACGACACCTTTCGAAGCAAAAACTACGCAACCAACGTTTTATCATTTCCGGCTGATATTCAACTGCCAGAGGGACCTGTGATTCTTGGTGATATTGCCATCTGCCTCCCTGTTGTTATTCAAGAAGCATCGGACCAAGGCAAGTCATTTGAGCAGCATTTGGCTCATATGGTGGTTCATGGCTGTTTACATTTATTAGGTTTTGATCACGAAAATGACAAAGATGCTCTTGAAATGGAAATGAAAGAAATCGGCATTCTGCAAAATCTCGGCTATCCTAACCCCTACGTAAGTCAGGAACTGAAATCTACATGAACGACGGACGAAGTCCCGAGAACCAGGAGTCGAAATCCTGGTTCGATCGTTTGGCCAGCGCCATCTCCGGTGAAGCTGAAAATAAACCTGAGCTGATTGACGAATTACGCGATGCCAAAGATCGCGGCTTATTCAACCATGAGACGCTCGCAATTCTTGAGGGTGCGCTTGCTGTCAGCGATATGCAAGTTCGTGAGGTCATGATTCCTCGCACTCAAATGATCGCGATCCGCGCCGACGAGCGTCCTGAAGAATTCCTTCCTCGTATCATCGAATCAGCACACTCGCGCTTTCCAGTTCTTGGTGAAACACCAAGCGAAGTGGTCGGTATTCTTCTCGCCAAAGATCTACTCTCGTTTCTCATTAGTCAGGATCTGGAGCGGTTTGAAATCAAAGAAGTTGCCCGCCCCGTTCGGCGCGTTCCGGAAAGTAAACGACTTGATCAACTATTAAAAGAGTTTCGAGACAATCGAGCTCACATGGCCGTTGTCATCGACGAATACGGCGACGTGGCTGGTCTTGTGACGATTGAAGACGTCCTCGAACAGATCGTTGGTGAGATTGAAGATGAGCACGATCACGATGAGGATCTTAACATCAGGCACCAGGCAAATGGAGCAAGCTTGGTGAAAGCCATGACCGAGATCGAAGACTTCAATGATGAATTTGGAACGCACTTTTCAGACGATGAGTTCGATACGATTGGGGGCCTTGTGACTCACACTTTCGGCCATCTACCGGCACGGGGCGAAACGACAACACTCGGTGATCTCGACTTTGTTGTCTTAAATGCCGACAGTCGGCGAATCCGACTTCTCGAAGTTCGACCACATGGGTCTAACGGCGCAATTTAAATATCTTCTTGCCTTGGGTGCTGGAATGTTGGGCACCCTCGCTTTTGCACCATTCAATCTTTGGTGGCTCGGCGTGATCAGTCTCGGCATTTGGATGTGGCTCACGATTCAAAGCCCAGGCTTTTCAATTGGCTTCGTTTTTGGCCTTGGACTCTTCGGGTCTGGGGTGTCTTGGGTCTCAGTCAGTATGACCGAACATGGTGGTGCGAGCTTCCCGTTAGCCTTTGCAATGACAACAATTTTTGCAGCCGGATTGGCTATTTTTCCAGGTCTCGCTTCTTGGGGGTACTCTGCCTGGCATCGACGTTGGCCAACCACCCTCGGAAAAATCTGCTTACTCACAGCATGTTGGGTCACGATGGAAGCTTTTCGAAGTTGGTTTTTAACAGGGTTTCCCTGGCTTTTGTTCGGGTACACAGCCATCAATACACCATTCGAGGGGCTTTTATCTTGGCTCGGCACGTTTGGTGTCACTGCCTGTATTGGACTAGTCGCAGGTGGTTGCCTAACTTGTATTATTGATCGGCGTGTTGCTCCCCTCATCATCTCAGTCGTCGTCTTAATCAGTGGAACTTTTTTAAATTCTCAATTTCTCCCTATTGAGCACAGTGACAAACCCGTTCGTATTGGATTGTGGCAGCCAGTAATCAATCAATCACAAAAATGGAAACCCGAATTTCGAGGCGAAATTGTTGAACGACACGCCACTCAAGGTTTAGCTGGTGATGTTGAAGTCATCATTTGGCCCGAGACTGCGCTCCCAATGAGTGAATCTCAAGTCAATTCGGTGCTGCCGGATCTCGATTTACTGTTGCATGCAAACCAACAAACCTTGATCACCGGAGTCCTCGGTCGGGACAATGGACGCTTCACGAATCGCCTAATCACTATGGGTGTCGGGCGAGGAACTTACGATAAAACACGTCTTGTTCCATTTGGCGAATACGTGCCCCTGGAATCAATCCTGCGTGGGCTAATTGCCTTCTTCGATCTCCCAATGTCAGCAATTATCCCAGGGAATCGGCAGGAACTGTTGACGCATGGAGCACTCAAATTTGCATCGCTGATTTGTTATGAGATCGCGTACACAGGTCAAGCAAGGCAAATCGCTCAAGAGGCCAATGTCATTTTGACTGTTTCGAACGACACGTGGTTCGGCGACTCCATCGGACCCGCTCAACATCTTCAAATTGCACAAATTCGTGCGCGTGAGCTTGGAAAACCAGTTGTTCGTGCAACCAATGATGGACTGACAGCTTTCATCAATGCGCGTGGACGGGTAGAAAAAACAATGCCTCGATTTGAGCGAGGGCTTCTCAGCCACACAGTCATTCCTGCGACAACTGTGACAGCATACTCACTAGCCGGCGAGGCACCTCTTGTCATCCTATTGATCGTGTTGCTGACACTCACCCGTCGTAATGAAGCGTCTTTACCGAAATAGTCAGTTTTTTCACGAAACGCCTTACAGTCAGTAGGCTGAAACGCTATCCTTTAATCTTTTGGCCCAAAGGATTATCAAGAGCTCATGGAGCGCGATTACCAACCGCAGGTTATTGAACCAACAATCCAGAAGTACTGGGAAACAGAGCAAACATTTAAGACCACTGACGATCCAAGCAAGCCGAAGTTTTACTGCCTGTGCATGTTTCCATATCCCTCAGGCAAACTGCATATGGGCCATGTCCGTAATTACACCATCGGTGATGTCATCAGCCGTTTCATGACGATGAAAGGCTACAATGTATTGCAGCCGATGGGATGGGATGCGTTTGGTATGCCGGCTGAAAACGCAGCGATCAAGAACCAGCTCCCACCTGCTGCCTGGACCTACGACAATATTGATCATATGCGAGGACAGTTAAAGAGGCTCGGTTTCGGATATGACTGGGATCGTGAGCTCGCCACCTGTACTCCAGAGTATTACCGTTGGGAGCAATGGCTCTTCACGCGAATGGTCGAAAAGGGTTTAGCGTATCGAAAGAAAGCGCGCGTCAACTGGGATCCAGTCGACCAAACAGTCCTCGCTAACGAACAGGTCATTGATGGCAGGGGTTGGCGATCAGGCGCGTTAGTTGAGCAACGTGAAATTGACCAATGGTTTATTCGCATCACCGATTATGCCGATGAACTACTTGATGATTTGGATTCAGTGGATTGGCCAGAACAGGTCAAAACCATGCAGAAAAACTGGATCGGCCGAAGCCAAGGTGTCGAATTTAGCTTCGAGCGTAAGGGATCTGATGAACGTCTTGAGGTGTACACAACTCGCCCAGATACGATCATGGGGATTACGTATGTTGCCGTCGCTGCACAACATCCGATCGCTCAAAAGGCAGCACAATCAAACCCTGAAATCGCCACATTTATCGACGAGTGCACGCACATGTCTGTTGCTGAAGCAGATCTTGCGCAAGCAGAAAAGAAAGGCATGGCCACCGGTGAGTACGTTATTCATCCATTCACTGGCGAAGAAGTACCCATCTGGATCGCCAACTTTGTTTTAATGGATTACGGTTCAGGCGCGGTCATGGCCGTTCCGGGTCATGACCAGCGTGACTGGGAATTTGCAACGCAATACAACCTACCAATTAAGCCGGTGATTCGACCGCTCGACGATGATCCAGAATATGATTTGAATCAGAGCGCTTGGTGCGAGAAAACTGGTGTCACCATCAATTCAGATCAATTTGATGGATTACATTTTGAAGACGCGTTTCAGGCGGTCGCAACCGCTTTGACTGAGATGGGCATCGGTCGTATCACAACCAACTATCGCCTCCGTGACTGGGGCGTTGGGCGCCAGCGATACTGGGGTTGCCCGATCCCTGTGATCCACACCGATGAAGGATTGAAAACAGTCCGCGATGAAGATCTCCCAGTGAGGTTGCCGGAGGACGTAGTCGTTGATGGCTCAGGCAGTCCTTTGGCTCGGCGCAGCGATTTTGTCGATACCATTGATCCGGAAACCGGGCGAGCCGCGAAACGAGAAACCGATACGTTCGATACCTTTATGGAATCGAGTTGGTACTACGCTCGATTCGCTAGCGCGTTCTCTAATGATGCCATGCTCGATCAGCATGCAAACCACTGGCTTCCAGTGGACCTCTACATCGGTGGCATTGAGCACGCCATTCTTCATTTGCTCTACGCACGCTTTTTTCACAAAGTGCTACGAGATCTTGATCTGGTCGATAGTGATGAGCCGTTTAAAAAGCTTCTGACACAAGGGATGGTGTTAAAAGATGGCTCAAAGATGTCGAAATCCAAGGGAAATACCGTCGATCCACAAGAACTCATTGATCAGTATGGTGCCGATACCGTCCGCTTATTTATGATGTTCGCAGCACCACCTGAGTTATCGTTGGAGTGGTCAGATGATGGTGTTGCCGGTGCGCACCGATTCTTGAAACGTGTTCACACACTGGTGACAGACCATATCGAACAGGGTAACCACTCGACCGCCGAAAAGGTCGACCTTGAAACATTGTCTGATGAGGCACGTGATGTCTATCGCAAGCTTCATGAAACCATCTCCAAAGTCTCAGACGATATTGGCCGGCGTTATCACTTCAATACAGCAATCGCATCTGTGATGGAGCTCACGAATACGGTCATGAAGTTTGAAGCCCAAACTGCATCCGATTGGCACGTCCGCTCCGAGGCGATTGAAGCAATCGTAATCTTACTATCGCCAATCACACCTCACATGACTGAACATCTATGGTCAAATCTTGGCCATACCGATTCACTTATTCATGTGAACTGGCCTATGGTTCGTGAAGACGCACTGGCTCGCAACACGCTCACGCTAGTGGTACAGGTGAATGGTAAACTCCGTGGGCGAATCGAAATCGCCGCAGATGCTGACAAAGAAACCGTTCTCGCGATGGCTCGAAGCGAACCTGCAGTCGCAAAATTTTTAGAGGGGATGGTCGAGAAAAAAGCGATCGTTGTTCCTCAGAAACTCGTCAACTTAGTGGTGGCACCAGCATGATAAATCGACGTGCATTTTTAACACTCGCTGCAACAGGATTACTAAGTGGTTGCGGCTTTCGGTTGCGCGGTTCTGGCGATCCCATCGGGCAATTGCCAGACGCGCTCCGAATCGAAACTACAGATCCGTTTTCCGCGATCATTCAAAACATCACTCGCCAATTAAAAGATCAAGGCACCGATGTTGTAACAACCGGTACGGTTCCAGTTCTCAAGCTGACTCTACCCACAACATCGGAGCGAGTACTAGGTCCTGTATCCGGCGGCGATCAAACAGAGCTTGCGCTTGAAATGACATACAGCTTGATTGGTGTTGACTTAAGGCTTTTGATTCCTGAAACAACAGTACGTGCGACCTTAATCTACGTTGATGGTGGTTCTGACACATCAGCAGAAGATCAGAGGGTTGCACAGCTCAAACGAAGCTTGGAGGCCGATTTACTTCGTCAAATCGTGCCGTCCATTCGAGTCCGTTATGAGCAGGCACTCAAACAAACGCAAACCCCAGAGGCCCAATAAACCATGGCCATCAAAGCATCCGAATTTGATGGCCACCAATGGAGCCAAAGATTACCTCCGGTCGCCGCACTTCTGGGGGACGAGGCTTTTTTTGTTACCCGAATCGGCGATCTTTGGCGACAAACAGGTAAAAACCTTGGGTTTAACGATCGGATGGTCCTTGACCAGAGCGATTCGGATATCGCCAGTCGATTATTGAGCGAACTTGATGCACTTTCTCTTTTTGCTGATCGTACGCTTGTGGAATTAAGACTCAGCAAATCGACGCTCGACAAAAGCTTACGAGAGGCACTGACCCAATGGATTCAAAATCCACCAGACGATAAACGACTGTTGATTAGCGGACCAAAGCTTGGCAAAAGCGAATCATCCGCTGATTGGCTGAAGTCACTCGATCAGTCAAATGCGATAATTGAGGCCACGACAGTCCCGACCTATCAGTTTTCAAAATGGCTGGATTCGGAACTGAAGACGCATCAAATCATTATGGACGCCGATGCAAAATCAGCACTGCAGGTGCATACCGAAGGAAATCTTCTTGCGGCTGGGCAGGTGATTGAGCGTTTGAAGCTCGTACAGCCAGATCTCATCGAAGGACCGCAACTCTCTTTAGAACAAGTATTAGACGTTCTGACACAAAGCGCGCGACATACTGTCTACGATCTAGTGGATCTTGCACTCAAAGCAGACATCGCGGGCACAAATCGTATCTGCGATCTCCTAAAAGCCGAGGGCGTCGACGCAATGACTGCGCTGTGGGCGATTTCCCGAGAGCTCGATATGTTACTGCAAATCCGATATCGAATGGATCAGGGGGAATCAGCAAATCAGGCGATTGGATCATTGCGCGTATGGCGATCACGTGAAGGGTTGGTTCGCGGAGTAGTGAATCGCCTACATCTTACCCAGCTTAGAAAGCTGCTATCACTGTGCCATGACGCAGACAGAACGATCAAAGGCGCATCGCAGGAACCGGCTTGGTCAATGATCAAAGATATTTTATTGGGTCTCGCTGGGCACCCGATGAGTCGCTAGCGCAAGCAAATGATTCTTCAAACGGTCACTGAGGCTGTCCATCACACGATGCTCCTCAATTTCAGGGACAAAGTCTTTTATTTGAGTGACCTTTAACCCTTCATATCCGCAAGGGTTGATTCGCGAAAAGGGCTCGATGTCCATCGAAACATTCAGTGCTACACCATGATAGGACACACCGTGTCGAATCCTGAGTCCTAAGCTTGCGATCTTCAGACCATCAACATAAACACCAGGCGCATCGACACGCGCCATCGCATCGATTTTTAACTCAGCCAGTAACTCGATCACCACTGTTTCTAGTAGCCTGACGAGCTCCCGAACGTTCAATCCAAATGTCTTCAGGGGAATCAGGGTATAAAGAATAACCTGACCTGGACCATGATATGTGACTTGTCCACCACGGTCGGATTGAACAATGGGTATGTCTCCAGGGTTTAACACATGCTCAGCTTTGCCCGCCTGACCTTGGGTAAAGACAGCAGGATGTTGGACACACCATAATTCAGCTCGCCCTTCTTCCTTGAGAAACGCAATCCGATCTTTCATCGCTTGATGAGTTTCTTGGTAGGGCTCAACCCCTCGATCAACAATGATGACTTCAGCCATCAAAGAACCATATGGACGTGACCGGTGGCCTTTAATGCGGTGTGAAGCGCCTTTAACTGCGCTTCGCTTTCAGCCGTAATTGAAAACCGGAAGCTCTGATATTTTCCATTTTTGCTCGCTGTCACGCGCAAGGATCCCGGATCATAGCCCTCACAATGCTTGGCAACAATTTCTTCCAGAATCGCGGTAAACCCGTCATGTGTATCGGCAACGACCGAGACATGGTATCCCTCACATGGGAATTCAATCGTTGGTTTATTCGGCTCTTGGTTAGTCATGGTGATGCAACCGTTCATCGTAAGCATCTTGAAGTGCTTTAAACGCGTCAGTTAAGATCCCATCACCGACTGGCCCACCAGGATCAAGCTCAATAATGGGCATCAATCCACGAGTCGAACTTGATACAAACACACCATCGGATGCGGCTAACGCATTCACTGCGATGGGTTCTTCAATCACATCGAGACCGACAACACCGGCTAGCTCAATCACAAGATGTCGAGTAATTCCCGGAAGAATTAATTCGCTCAGTGGAGGAGTGACGAGTTGCTGGCCACGAATCATAAAGACATTCGATGTCGATGCCTCAGTCACCCAATCATCGCGATACAAAATCGCTTCATGCGCACCAGCCTCACGTGCTTCTTGCATCAATAAAACATTTCCGAGAAGCGATACAGATTTAATCGAATTTCGACGCCAACGAATATCCGGTCTTACGATCGCGCGAGATGGCCCATGTGAGGTTGCCTTAAATTCGCTAACACTTAAGAAAACTGTTGGGGAAATGGTTTGAGGAAAAGCATGATCTCGAACGGGAGCGGCACCCCGCGTTATTTGCACGTAAATTTTTGCATCAAGTAGATCTGATTTTGTAACTAAACGCTCAAGATCGACAAAGACATCCTCAACCGAAACATCGAGCCCAATCGCATCCAAGCTTGATTTCAAGCGAGCGGCATGGAGTGACTGCGCTCGAATGCGACCGTCAACTCGCGCCATCACCTCATAGACACCGTCACCGAATAGAAACCCTCGGTCCATCGGCGAAATCGATGCCTGTTCAATCGGCATCAACTGTCCATTGAGGCTACACCACATTAGGCAAACAGTTTCAAAATGAAGTCGACAAGGCGCTTAAATAGGCCACCCTCGGAAACTGATTCTGCGACAGCAACAGGGGATTCGGCGAGAATCCGATCACCGAGCTTGATCTGGACAGTACCAACAACAGCTCCAGCATCGAGTGGTGCGTCGAGTGCCTCTGGCGCATCCAAAGTTGCCTGAATCGCTGATTCACGACCCAAGGGCAGTGTCACGTACAGGGGAGTGGTTGGTGCAAGTTCAACAGTCTCCGCTTCACCAAACCATACTTTCCGAGCGCTTTCAGGGAGGGGCTGTCCAGCCTCAAAGACTGTCTTCCCACTGAAATAACGAAAACCGTATTGCAGTAGCTTCGTCGTTTCTTGCTCACGAGCCTTTTCACTAGATGTGCCCATGACAACAGAAATCAGACGAAACCCGTCACGCTCGGCACTTGCAACCAAACAATACCCTGCTTCTTCTGTATGACCGGTTTTGAGTCCATCCACACTTGGATCGCGGAACAGCAAACTGTTTCGGTTGGCTTGTTTGATCCCGTTGTAGGTGAAGTTCTTCTCTTGATAAATCGAATAGGTATCTGGGAAATCCGTGATCGTGCGGGCAGCTAAAACCGCGAGATCTTTGGCGGTTGTATAGTGTCCTTCCTGCGGTAACCCGGTTGAGTTTTTGAACTGTGTGTTGGTCATGCCGAGGCTGACTGCCGTCTGATTCATGACATCCGCAAATACATCCTCAGAACCTGCAATATATTCAGCGACCGCCACACTTGCATCGTTACCCGATTGGATAATGATTCCGCGTAATAAATCTTCGAGACGTACCTCGGTTCCTTCACGAATAAACATTCGCGAACCACCCGTTTTCCATGCTTTCACACTGACAGGAACTTTGTCATCAAAGCTTGCGCGACCCTCTGCGATCTCGCGTTCCGCGATATAAGCCGTCATCATCTTAGTGAGTGAAGCCGGTGGTAATGGCTCTTCCGCATTATGCTCGACCAAGACCTCACCGTTTGTCGCATCAATCAACAAGTATCCAGTCGCTTGAAGCTTAGGTGCTGCAGGAATCGGAGGACCATTGCCCAATGCCTCTGTCAAAGGCACATTGGCGACGGCACTCAAGCTCACTAAACATGTCAGGGCGATCCAAAATCGGCGCACTCTACTCTCCTTGCTTCACTCAGTTATTTTGCAATCAGTCGCTGCGGAGACCACCCGAGGGCAATCAGCTGCTCATAAATTGCACGCTCAATTGTTAAATCCGTTTTAGGTAAAACCTGTACCCGAAATAGGCCTGCTCCATTTGGCTCGACGCGCACACTGGCCTGCTGATCAGAAATAGCCGCTCGTATTTGATCGGCAATCTTTACTGCCTGAATTTCAGTTGATACAGCGGTCACTTGAAAGATTGCCTGAGCTGGCGTGACCAGTGGATTTGCGATGAGCTGAGAATTTGTCGAAGGTGAAGTTAACACCTCATAACTCACTTTCGCGGTCCCTTGGTCAGCAAACCCTAAGCGCTTTGCGGCAGCCCACGATAAGTCCAAAATACGATCTTCTTTAAACGGACCACGATCATTGACTCGCACTACGAGTGACTGATTATTCTCTAAATTTGTCACGCGCACCCATGCTGGGATCTGCATGGTTTTATGAGCTGCTGTGAATTGAAACATATCAAACGGCTCTCCCGATGAAGTCAGCCGACCATGGAATTTTCGGCCATACCAGCTCGCAATGCCGATTTCTGAAAACCCAGGTGACACGGGAGATACTTCGTAAACGACACCGTCTACTTCATACGACTCGGGATTACCATATCGAGCCAACGGCTCTGGTTTTGCTTCAGGCTCAGGCAAGGTGTCAACGTTGACTGAAGCGATAAGTGGCGGACCGTCCGGCGCCTCATCAATAACCGATGCTTCGTCAGCAGGAGCTGTTTGCCCAATCCACTCTTGAACTGATGAGCAGCCTGCTAATGCAAGCAACGCAAAGATCAGGGAAATCCGAATCACAAAGACAATTCCTCAGCGATTTCTTCGGACAATTGGGTGACTGCCATTGCATATAAGGGCGAGCGGTTATAACGCGTGATGACATAGAAATTGTTTGTGACCGCCCAGTATTCATCCGCCTTGGAGCCGTGGAGACCAAGCAGATCAATTGGTAACTGTTGCCATGCATCTGGAATTCCTTCGACGCCCTTGGCAGCAAAGGCTGAACCAGACTCGTTGACCTTAACGCGTGCTTCCATTTTTTCGACGTGAGAAGCGGCACCAGTGACAGGACTGGCGATCCCGTAGCTCATATCCCAACCATGTTCTGCTAGGTAATTCGCAACAGAGCCAATGGCATCGACCGGATTATTAATCAGGTCGCGACGACCATCATTATCAAAGTCAACTGCATAGGCGAGATAACTTGAAGGAATAAATTGACCGAATCCCATCGCTCCCGCATAAGAACCTTTCAACTCTGTTGGCTTTAAGTTTTCCTCTTGCCCCAACAAAAACAAGGACTCAAGCTCGCCTAAGAAAAATTTAGCACGTCTTGGATAATCAAGACCGAGCGTTGCAAGTGCGTCGAGAGCTCTAAAGCTCCCCTTATTTTTTCCATAGTAAGTTTCTACCCCGATGATCGCGAGTATCACTTCAACCGGCACGCCGAGCTCCTTCTCAGCTCGGTGCAACGTGTCTTGATGTGTCCGATAAAACTTGCCTGCCGCTTTCACACGCGCTGGCTTTAAAAAAATCGGCCGGTAGTCCTTCCATTCTTTTTTCTCAGCCGGACGATTCATCGCCTTAATCACAGAGTCCAAGCGTTTTGCTTCAGACATCACGCCAATTACTTCGTTACGATCGAGACCTTTAGCAGCAAGCCGGTCAGCCATTGCCTGGACTTCAGGTCGATCAGCATAGTTGGCTGAAGCGACGGACACATGCATCGCGCAAAGACTGGCAACCACTGCAAAAATTCGAAACCCACGCATTATGATTCTCCTGAAAGCACTCGATTTGTTCGCTGCATCGCCATGATCAACCCAAACCCAATCAATAACGAAACCACTGATGTTCCACCATAACTAATTAACGGCAAAGGCACACCCACAACCGGTAAAACTCCACTGACCATTCCCAAGTTCACAAATATATAAACAAAAAATGTCAGTGTAATTGAGCCCGCCAAAAGTCGTCCGAAGTTCCCCTGCGCTCGCATGGTCAGAACAAAACAACGCCCGAGAATTAAAGCATAACAAATCAACAACAGACTGATTCCAAAGAACCCCATCTCCTCGCCAATCACAGCGACGATAAAGTCGGTATGTGACTCGGGTAAGAACTTGAGCTGCGCTTGCGTTCCCTCAGCATAACCTTTACCAAATAACCCGCCGGAACCCAGCGCAGTCATCGCTTGAATCGTATTCCAACCAGCACCCAATGGATCACTTTGAGGATCAAATAACGTCATCACACGTGTCCGCTGATAATCGTGCATTACCATCCAGAGCACCGGAAGCGCTGCCACACCGAGACCACCGATAACAGAGAGAAGCCGCCATGATATTCCTGCCAAAAATATGACAAAAAATCCTGAACCGGCGATGATAATGCTGGTTCCCAAATCCGGTTGCTTTGCGATCAGGCCGACCGGGATCACGATTAACACCGCGGCAATGAACAACTGCATCATTGTGGGTGGAAGCTTTTGGCGGGTCAGCCACCAAGCGACCATCGCGGGTAATGCAAGCTTCATCAGCTCAGAGGGTTGAAAACGCGGAAGTCCGGGAAGTGCAAGCCAGCGTTGAGCTCCCTTTGCACCAACGCCGAAAATCAACACTGCAACCAATAAAAGTCCCGCGAGCAAAAACACAAAAGGTGCCGCTTGAATAATCACATCACGTCGAATTTGCGATAACAGTGCCATGATCAGGAGTCCGACGACGACATGCGCACCTTGTCTAACAACGACATATGCATCCTGACCAGACGCAGAATACAAAACAATCAATCCATATAGCGCTGTGACGACGACGAATAAAGTCAACAACGGATCAACCCCATAGCGTTGTGCAAAACGCTTGGGTCGAAACGACTCCATATGACCTGTTTCAGTTGCTGTCAGCATACTCTGGCTCGAGAACCTGTTGATTCATTTTAGCGACATACTGCGTATCCGGCGGTACTGCGCCTTCTCTGCGATCGAGTAACCAATAATCGAAAATTTTCCGTGCAACTGGAGCTGCCGTTGTTCCACCTGATCCGCCATTTTCAATAATCAATGCCACCACGATACTTGGTGCATCGGCAGGCGCAAATCCAACAAATAAGGCATGATCTCGCAACCGCTCTTCCAATTCTTCTTCGTTGTATTCTTCATCTTGAGCGATACTAATCACCTGCGCAGTTCCTGTTTTCCCAGCGATCCGATAATTCGATCCTTGCCCAGCTCTTCGCGCAGTCCCTCTTTCGCCATGTAATACGCCCTCCATCGCATCGATCATACGCTCCCAATCCATCGAATCCCCGATTGGAATAGGAGTCCCTGCATCGATATCCTCGAGAACTGAGAAGTGAGGCTCAATAAAATTACCGCGCCGAGCCATTGCGGTAGTAGACGCTGCCAACTGAAGCGGCGTCGTCACCCAAAAACCTTGTCCAATACCTGAAATCACCGTTTCACCCAAATACCACGGTTGATTTCGCGCCGATCGCTTCCACTCCCGACTAGGCAAAATACCCGGAAGATCGCCCTGAATATCGCGTCCTTGGCGCCGACCAAAACCAAAATGTTGCATACCTTGTGACATTTGGTCGATGCCAAGACGGACGGACATTTCATAAAAATAGGTATCGCAGGATTCAATCATGGCTTTATTCATATCCACTCGGCCATGCCCCCATTTTTTCCAATCTCGGTATTTGTGATCGTTGCCAGATAATTGGAAATATCCGCGATCAGCAATTTCCGTTTCCCAACTGACTGCACCATAATGCAGTCCAACCAATCCGAGCATTGGTTTAATTGTTGAGCCGGGCGGATATTGACCTCGAAGAGCACGATTAAAGAGTGGTGTATCGCGATTGGTTTGCAGCGCCGTATATTCAGTTTGACTAATCCCGCCAATAAATGAATTCGCATCATAGGTGGGTGCACTCGCAAGCCCTAAAATCCCACCCGATTCAGGATCCATTGCAACGATTGCACCACGGTTGTCACCGAGTGCTTCATAGAGCTTTGCTGTTAAACCGATATCCAAATGTAACGGAATAGTATCGCCAGGAATTGGATCCTCCCGATCGACAGTACGCATGATTTGCCCGCGCGCACTTGTCTCAACACGCTCTAAACCGACTTGGCCGAGTAACGCATCCTCATACGCTTTTTCCAGACCCAATTTACCGATCGTTTCGGTTCCTGCGTAGCGACGCTCTTCAATTGTTTCAAGCTCATTGACAGAAAGACGCCCGACGTAACCTAAGCTGTGTGCAGTTAAGCCTCCGAACGGGTAATAGCGTGTTGGTCGCGCCTCAATTGTAAGCCCCGGAAACTTAAACAGATCAACAGCAATGCGAGCAGCATCTGATTCTGATAGCTCATCTTTTACGACCACTGGATCGCGAGGCCGTCGCCGATTTTTTAAATTTTTCGTGAACTGCTCCGCATCACGGTCTGTGAACTCAATCCGATCACGCACTTCAGAAATGACTTGGTCTAAATCATCAATTTCTTCCGGGATCAAGAGCAACTGGAGGTTAGGTTGATTCTCAGCAAGAACGAGCCCATTCCGGTCGAGGATAAGCCCACGAGCTGGGCTAACCGGAAGAGTCTGAAGGCGGTTTGCTTCAGAGGCAGTCTGAAACCTCTCAGTTTCAACAAGTTGTAACCAAATTACTCGGACCAACAACAGCGACAGCAATACGGCGACACCACAAGCTGCCACAATCACACGGGATTGGATTAAATTCTTTTCACGAACACCGGTTGACAGTTCCAACCTTAACTCCTGTGATATGGATGCCCTTGCCGGACACTGTCAGCACGATACAGTTGCTCGACTACAATGACTCGCGCCAATGGATGAGGAAACACGAGCCTCGACAAGCTCCACAGACTGTCTGCCCGCTGCCGCATCTCATCGCACCAACCATCGGCACCACCTATAGCAAAGACCATGGATTTGCCAGTTAGTTCCCACTGAGTGATTTGGTTTGCTAATTCAGTCGTCGAGTAAGCTGTCCCGCGTTCATCGAGCAAGACCAAATACTCGTTCGATTTGACCTTATCGAGCACTCGTTTTTTGTGCTCTACCTGGGCCTCATACCCTTCCTTCTTTGACGCAGAAATCTCTTCTATTTTTAACTTAAATTGATGGCGAAAGCGTGGGAGGTATTCAGCGCACGCTGATCCGACCCAAGCCGGCATTTTTTGCCCAACGACTAACAGCCTCACATCCGTCATGGATGCGCATCGCCCTCTTCAATATCTCGACCGCGACGCTCCCATAGCCGTTCAAGATCATAAAATTCCCGAATTGGTGGTTGCATCACATGCAATACGACTGAATCAAAGTCAACAAGAACCCACTCAGCGGCATCAGCACCCTCGCTTCCAAGTGGCGCTACACCATGCTTTGTCTTCATCTCTTGAGCCACATGATCTGCAAGCGATTTCACATGACGGCTCGATGTTCCACTTGCAATCACAAGCCAATCAGTCACTGAGGTTTGCCCTCGAACGTCGACTATGCGGATATCCAATGCTTTGAGGTCCTCTAACGCATCAATAATCAATCGCGTTAGGTCTATGTCTTCAGTCATTCAGTGTCCTGATATAAGTGATGTTGCCCGATATAGTCGGCAATTTTTGATGGAACGGGAAGTCTTGTTTCTTTGTTTTCGATGAGATGCCGCACATATGTCGACGACACTGCAACATCGGGAGTAGCAAGCCGAGTGAGAATGCCTGCTGGTTGCGTCTCCAGTGGGGACAAATGGTCATTTTCTGAGAACGATTCGAGTACCGGTGCAATCGTTACGGATTCACCGGCACGATTCAAAACGCACAAATGGCAAAGCGAAGACAAACGATGTGGCTGATACCATTGCTCAATAGCTGAGATTGCATCGGCTCCCAAGCACAGCACGATCGACTCATCCAATCCAAACTGCTCTCGGAGCGCTTGGAGGGTATCGACGGTGTAGCTTGGACCGTCACGACCCAATTCAATTGTATTGACCTGCACTTGGGGAAGACTCGCCATGGCTAAGTTGAGCATCGCTAAGCGATGTTCAGATGAGACATGGCTCTGTCGATGCGGTGGTTGGCGATTCGGAATCACATGCACCACAGCTTCGGGAAACGTATGACTCAAACTTTTTACCATCGCGAGATGGCCATCATGAACAGGATCGAAGGTTCCACCAAAAAGAACCTGCACTATGCGCGCACCTGCCCATCACCGAACACAATCCACTTCTGGTTAGTGAGTCCCTCAAGCCCGACTGGACCACGGACATGGATGCGATCAGTCGAGATTCCGATTTCTGCACCCAAGCCATACTCAAACCCGTCAGCGAACCGTGTTGAGGCGTTGGCAATGACAGACGATGAATCAACAGCACGCATAAATTGACGGACCGTTGTGTAATTCGTCGACACGATTGCGTCAGTGTGATGAGAGCCATAATGGTTGATATGTTCAATTGCCTCATCGACGGCTGTGACTACTTTAATTGCCACAACCGGACCGAGGTATTCTTCGAACCAATCAGTGTCTGAAGCAGGGATCGCAGAGTCAATGAGTGCACATACTCGCTCACAACCTCGAATCTCAACTTGATGCGGTTTCAATATCTCTTCTAAAGCTGGAAGCAAAGTGTCTGCAACTGACTCATGAATCAAAAACGATTCTGCTGCATTACAAACTCCGTACCGATGGGTTTTGGCATTTTCCAGAATTTTGAGAGCGTCAGCATGAACGACTTCACAATCAACATAAACATGACAGTTCCCGTCCAAGTGCTTAATGACTGGCACTCGTGCATCTTTCGAAATTCGCTCGATTAGGCCTTTTCCGCCCCGCGGGATGATGACGTCACACATCGGATTGTCGCCACCAATCATGGCGCCGACAAAATCTCGATCTGCTGTTGGGGCTACTTGGACACAGGCTTCAGGCAAACCAACAGCATTGAGGCCAGTCGCTATGCATTGAGCAATCGCTTGGTTTGAGTGAAACGCCTCGCTACCACCACGTAGCACGCATGCATTACCCGACTTCAAACACAAGGCAGCTGCGTCGATCGTGACGTTAGGCCTCGATTCATAAATAATTCCAATGACCCCAAGGGGCTGCCGCATGAATCCAATCTCAATGCCGGATGGACGACGCGTGATACCAGACACCTCACCAACAGGATCCGGCAGAGCAACGATTTGTTCAACACCCTCAAGCATACTGTTGATGCGCGCATCATTTAGCTCAAGGCGATCAAGCAATGCGCTATCGAGGCCGTTCTTTTGACCGCTCTCAAGATCCAGCTTGTTGGCCGAAAGAATGTCCGCACGCGAATTTGCGATCGCATCACGGATAGCTAGTAACGCTGAGTTTTTGGCATCGGTTGGCGCTGTAGCGATCGTTATCCGCACTGCTTTTGCGCGCTCTGCCATGTGTTGATAATTCATGATTTCCTCACTGTCTGGGCTTGATTATACAGTGGGTAGCGTCACAAAATCAGGAATCACGACCCCGAATCTGGAGTTTAGCCACTTCAGCCTCAAGATCGCTCAAGCGTACGATAGGATCACTCATTTCAAAAAACGATTGTTTTGTTTCGTTATCAAGTGGCAGAAGCTCAGTCAATCGAGCACTCACTTCAGATGCATCGGTATAGTCAATTTCGGTGTACAACCCGCGTACGGCAGGGTGGACTTGTAAACTCTTCAAAAGCTCGACCAACCCAAAATGGTCCGAGGGAACCGCAATTGCTGTCTCAAGTGGAAGGTCAGCAGCATCAGCTAGCCAGAGGCCATCGTCGCGCTGCCGAGGATTGAACAATTGCTGCTTCCGTTCACCAATCGCAAGAATTCCAAGTAATCCATTACTCAACTGATCAAAGTCACGAATCGATACTTCACAACCGAGATCTGCAAATCCTTCAGGGCGAGCCATCGTAACGATGAAGTTTTCGCCATCTCGCATGCATTGTCCGACCATATCCAAATATCGCGCCTCGAAAATTTGGAGCGGCAACCGTCCACCCGGAAATAGCACCAGTGGCAATGGAAACAATGGTTTGGTCACAGCAACCTCTGGCTGGGTGGATTCGAATATCATGCTGTAACAGTGAGGATGCTTTGTTTTTTTTCAACGCGCTGTGAGTTGCGCAACCACTCGAGCTTGAATTCCTGAAAACCCCCCGTTGGACATAAATACGATCTGACCACGGGTTTGGTTTGCAAGTTGCGCCTCAAGCTCAAACAGATCTCTCACGATCGTTGAAGATTCATCACTCCGAACCAATACGGTGGCATCCCAGGCGGCATCCTCTGGCAACACCCAGAAAACCTGATCAGCGAGAGCGACCGCATCCAACAATGCAGCGCCATGCACCCCGGCTTTCATCGTGTTCGACCGGAGCTCGACTACGGCGATCAAAGGGCCTTGGCCATCGTTGACCGCATCCAACGTTGTCGCGATGGCGGTTGGATGATGAGCGAAATCATCCCACACGCGCATCATTGGACTCTCGAATAAGAGATTCAAACGCCGCGCGACTCCCTGAAACTCTGACAAGGCATGAAATGCATCATCTATCTCGACGTCCACTGCATGAGCCATCGCAACTGCTAACTCAGCATTCTCTGCATTGTGTTGACCCCGCATTGACCAATGAATCGATTGGCCATTGATTTTCGATGTCAGTCGCTCTCCAACTGCCTCAAAACGCAGCGATGTGCCGTTACCAATGATACTCTGATCGGACCAGCAACCACGCGCCATAATCCGATCAATGGCCTCAATTTCAGACCGTCGAATAACAGATCCAGAACCAGGGACACGGCGAATGGCATGATGAAATTGCGTTTCGATCGCCTCTAGATCAGGGAAAATATCAGCGTGGTCGTACTCGAGGTTATTGATTCCAAAGATATCAGGGTGGTAATGCACAAATTTTGACCGCTTATCAAAAAAAGCAGTGTCGTACTCATCGGCCTCCACCACAAAGATTTCACCACCACCAAATCGGGCCGACACGTTAAAGTTGAGCGGCACACCACCAATCAAAAATCCAGGATTCAAACCCTGTGACTCAAGAATCCAAGCTAGCATGCTCGTCGTTGTGGTTTTTCCATGTGTTCCCGCAACCGCTAATACGGTCATGTCTTTGGTCAAGCGTCCGAGTAATTCAGGACCTGAGATAAAAGGAATCTTTCGATTTAGCACAGCCTCAACAGCAGGATTTCCTCGGGACATAGCGTTACCAATGACCACATAATCCAGATCATCAGTTAATACACTTGGGTCATACCCCTCATGCAACGCGATTCCAGCTTGGCGAAGTTGGTCAGACATCGGCGGATACACGTGCTCGTCAGAACCCGTCACCTTCCAGCCCTTTTGACGACAAAGCTGTGCCAACCCACCCATGAAGGTGCCGCAAATTCCTAAAATATGAATATTCAAATGATGCACTCTTTTTCATTCATCGATTAATAGTGTCATTGCGCAGTGCAAACAGCAATTGATCACCTTGTACCATTTCACGATGGCGATTCATGCCGAGATCGGTTGAAATACATCCGAAAGCACCTGACACTAGATCACGGTGACAACCTGAGTTTCTTTTAACCTTTTGAGGACCCTATGAGCTTCAACGATATTCCTGCGGGAAAGGACATCCCGAACGACATCTATGTCGCGATCGAAATCCCAGCGAACTCCACGCCAATCAAATATGAAATTGAAAAAGAATATGACGCAGTATTCGTTGATCGTTTCATGGCAACGCCAATGTTTTATCCAGCGAACTATGGATATGTTCCAAATACACTTGCAGACGATGGAGATCCACTTGACGTTCTCGTTGTCACACCGTACCCGGTACAGCCAGGTTCGATCATTCGCGCGCGCCCAATCGGCATTCTCGATATGAGTGACGAAGCTGGCCGCGATTCAAAAGTGCTCGCCGTACCTCACGACAAACTGACCACGCTATATAAAGATGTCAAAGAGCCAAATGATTTAGGTTCTTTGCTTTTAGACCAAATTGCACATTTCTTCGAGAACTATAAAGATCTGGAAGCAGGCAAGTGGGTTAAAGTCGACGGATGGCGGGGCTCCGACGCTGCACGCGATGCGGTCATTGCATCAGTTGAGGCTGCCAAAAAATAATCAGCCCTGGGCTAACAGTGCACGCAGATCAGAAATGGCTGCGTGCGCTCGTGAAATGTAACTCGCCATCACAAGCGAGTGATTGGCAAATATTCCGAATCCAGATCCGTTAAGAATCATTGGCGACCAGACCGTTTGTTGCGTCGCTTCCAGCTCCCGAATGACTTGCTTCAAAGAAACTCGAGCGTTTTTATTCTCAAGCACAGAGTTAAAGTCGTGCTCGATTGCACGCAAAATATGTAACAACGCCCAGGCCGAGCCGCGAGCTTCAAAGAACACATCATCGATCTGCAGCCATGGCGTTTTGATCAACCGCTCTGACACATCAAGCGTTGACTGAATCGCCGCTGGATCTCCTGCTAAATCTGTATTAAACCGTGCTTGACCAACACTTGCTGATAACCGCTGACTGAGTGATCCAAGTCGCGTTTCAACATCAGCCAGATAATTTCTTAGATTATCGGAACGTGCAAAAAGTTGAGTGTTTTCACCAGGTGTTGCCAAACGTATTTGATAGGACTTCAGTGCGTCGATCGATTTTCGATAACTTGATTCTGCAGAAGGGAACCACTTCGTGCTGTCATAATTGAGCGCGGGTTCAGCAACAACTAGATCAGAATCTTCGGTCGATTGCGATTGGCTACGAGAGAGATCTTTTCGAAGCGCACGCGCCAAATCTCGCGCTTGAACCAACGCACCGAATTCCCAATTTGGCATGTTGTCGAGCCATAAACCAGGCGGCGTAATGTCATTTGACAGATAGCCACCCGGTTTTTCAAGTAGCGTTTCAGTGATAAAAATTAATGACCCGACCGTCGCATTGCCGATGGCCACGTTAGTTTCCGGAGGTGCTGTTGTCGCTAGAATGGTTTCGACTGACCGCTGCTCAGGAGGCTGACTCCAGTGAATACCCAAGAGAATCGCACCGATCAAGTACAAAACAAAAGCACCTAACGCTGCGACAACCCAGGTTGTGTTCCGTCCTAATGTTGCAACATGCTTTTGCAAAAAATCTAGCATATGTAATCCATTTCTCTCTTGGTCAAACTCCGAGTATTATTGATGAATATGACAAGGGGAGGAATCCAGTGCAACGCGTTATCTCAAGTTTTCTCGTAAGCGTCTGCTTTTTCGCCGCAACTCTAGTGCACGCACAAGGGTCGTTCAGCTCAAGTTTCGGTGCGCCAGATCTTCTGCCGCCTGAGCAAGCGTTTGTTGTTTCGCAACCAGAAGCGGATATCATAGAAATCGCTATAGCTGATGGCACCTATTTATACGACGACCGCACGATCGTCCAGAATGATGCGGGTGACATTCTTGAGACCACTCGATCGGCATCTGAAATGTATGATGATCCACTCTTTGGCCCGACACCAATTCATAAGAAAACGCTACGAATGACCGTGTCCGACGCACCAAAATTGATGGTACTGACCTATCAAGGATGTGCTGACATCGGCTTTTGCTATCCACCACAACAAACAGAACTGTCATTTTCACGTTAAATCGCGCAAAATAGCGGCAAGTTTGACGAATTTGCGGTGATTTTATGGCGACAGTGTTGGTACTTAACGGCCCCAACCTCAACTTACTCGGGGCACGAGAGCCATCTGTGTACGGATCTAGCACGTTAGCTGATCTTGAGCGTCGCCTGACCGAGCACGCGCCCGACGGCATCAACCTTGAGTTTTTCCAGAGTAATCACGAAGGTGAAATGATTGATCGGATCCATCAGGTGATGCATGGTGGTGCTGATGCGATCGTTATGAATCCGGGAGCTTGGACGCATACCAGTGTCGCGATTCGCGATGCATTGAGTGCCGTCGCGCTTCCGTTTATCGAAGTTCACATTTCAAATGTCCACGCACGTGAAGCGTTTCGTCATCATTCATATTTTTCTGACATCGCGCTCGCCGTCATTGCGGGTTGTGGCATGGAGGGCTACGTATATGCCCTCAATACTCTGAACCAACATTTAAAAGACTGAGACTGAGAACATGGATATTCGCAAGATCAAAAAGCTGATCGAACTACTTCACGACACAGACGTGGCCGAGATCGAAATTTCGGAAGGTGAGGAAAGTGTTCGCATCACACGTGGCAGCGCCAACCAAGTCGTTGTGCAGACGCCTCAAATGCCGGCACCGCAATCAATAGCAACACCCCAGTCTGCAGCACCAACCGCAGACGAAACAGCGACGGCAACACCAGCAGGGCATCAAGTGAAGTCGCCAATGGTCGGGACCTTTTATCGCTCACCATCTCCCGATGCATCAGCCTTCATCGAGGTTGGCTCTGAAGTAAAAGCAGGCGATACACTGTGTATTGTCGAAGCAATGAAAATGATGAATCAGATTGAAGCAGACACGTCCGGCAAGGTGATTGCTATCCTTGTCGACGACGGCGATCCAGTCGAATTTGATCAACCGCTCGTGGTGATTGGATAAGTCGATGTTTGAAAAGATTGTTATTGCGAACCGTGGTGAAATCGCTCTGCGCATTCTAAGAGCATGTCGCCAACTAGGCATCCGTACAGTCGCGGTGCATTCCGTCTGCGATCGCGATCTCAAACATGTCCGACTTGCTGATGAAACAGTCTGCATTGGTCCAAATCCGTCCAACCAAAGTTACCTCAACGTCCCTGCGATTATTGCCGCAGCCGAAGTCACCGACGCACAAGCCATTCATCCTGGGTATGGCTTTTTAGCTGAAAATGCAGACTTCGCCGAACGCGTCGAACAATCTGGATTTGCGTTTATTGGACCATCGGCTGCAACAATTCGTTTGATGGGAAATAAAGTTGCTGCAATCGAAGCGATGCAAGCCGCCAATGTGCCAACCGTACCAGGTTCCAACGGACCCCTTGGCAATGACGATGAAAAAAATCTGACTATTGCGCGAGACATTGGCTTCCCTGTCATTGTCAAAGCAGCAGCAGGTGGAGGTGGTCGTGGCATGCGGGTGGTCCATACTGAAGCCAACCTGCTTAGCTCGATTCAAATCACACAATCTGAAGCCAAAGCTGCCTTCGGCGACGCGACTGTTTATCTCGAAAAGTTTCTCGAGAAACCTCGCCATGTTGAAGTACAAGTTTTAGCAGATAAACACGGAAATGCGGTTCATCTTTATGACCGCGATTGCTCTTTGCAACGACGCCACCAGAAAGTCTTAGAAGAGGCTCCAGCGCCTGGAGTCGATCCAGATGCCCGCGCCCAAGTATTGGAAGCCTGCGTGACTGCTTGCAAAAACATGGGTTATGTTGGCGCAGGAACGTTTGAATTTTTATACGAGGATGGGCGATTTTATTTCATCGAAATGAACACTCGTGTTCAGGTAGAGCATCCTGTCAGCGAGATGGTCACCGGAGTTGACATCATCCGCGAACAAATATCAGTAGCCGCCGGAAATCCGCTGTCAGTTACACAAGATGACATTGTACTCAACGGTCATGCTATTGAATGCCGAATTAATGCGGAAAATCCAGATACATTCTTACCAAGCCCAGGATTGATTGAACGCTATCATCCACCAGGCGGCCCCGGCGTTCGCGTTGATTCGCATATCTACTCAGGATACTCAGTGCCACCGCATTATGATTCGATGATCGCTAAATTTATCACCCACGGAGCAACGCGCGATGAAGCGCTAAAGCGGATGGAAATCGCACTGTCTGAATCACTGATTGACGGCATTCAAACCAACATTCCATTACAACGCGATATTGTGACAGACGCCACGTTCTTAAATGGACCAGTCAGCATCCACTATCTTGAGAAAAAGCTAGGTCTCTCATGACTGAATTTCGGCAGCTCACCTGTCTAGCCGCCGGAAATCAAGTCGAACTCCTTGAGGAACTTTTATTTCTTGGCGATGCACAAGCAGTGACGCTCGTTGATGATGGGGATACACCAATTTTTGAGCCACCAGTTGGAAGCCATCCAGTCTGGCCGCAAACTCAAGTTCAAGCACTGTTCTATGACGAACGCCCCGATCAGGAAATCTTGATTGATCTGGCAACCTATTTTCGGCGCGCCAATCTTCTGATTGAGCTACCAAACGAACTCGCCGTACTTCCAGATCAAGATTGGGTCCGCGTATCGCTTGACCAGTTTAAACCGTTACAAATTGGCGAATTTTGGGTCAAACCTTCATGGAACGATGATCCTGTTCCCAACAACCTAACAATTCTCAACCTTGATCCCGGACTTGCCTTCGGGACTGGGATGCATCCGACAACGCAGCTCTGCCTTGAGTGGCTAAGCAGCCGCTCAATCACAAATCAATCCGTGATGGATTTTGGATGCGGCTCCGGAATTTTAGGGGTCGCGGCTGGATGTTTGGGTGCGTCTGGCGTCTCTGGTCTCGACATCGATCCACAGGCACTTATCGCAACTCAGCATAACGCTGGACTCAACAATCTAGGTGTTGACACCCTACTGCCGGACCAAACGCCAAATCAACCATTCGATATTGTTATCGCAAACATCCTAGCCAACCCTCTAATCGAACTCGCTCAAACACTCACAGAGCTGACCAAACCTGGCGGACAAATTGTTTTGGCAGGACTTTTGGATGAACAAGCCAATCAAGTCAAAGAAGCCTACCCAACAATTATTTTTGATACTGACGTATCAAAAGAGGGCTGGACGCGTCTATCAGGGATCAAAAGCGAGTAATCGCAATGAAAATAGGCCCCTATCAAATCGATAACCCTGTATGGCTCGCGCCAATGGCTGGTGTCACCGATCGCCCAGTTCGTATCCTCTGTCGATCACTTGGTGCAGGAATGGCCATTTCTGAGATGGTCCACTCGGATGTCAGTCTCTGGGAAACCAAGAAAAGTGATCGACGACTTGATATCCAAAACGAGCCAGGCCCGATCAGCGTCCAAATTGCGGGCTATGACCCGGCGATGATGGCAAGGGCCGCTCGCGCCAATGAAGAACGTGGCGCACACATCATCGATATCAATCTGGGCTGCCCGGCGAAAAAAGTTCTCAAGAAAGCTGCTGGGTCCGCACTGATGAGAGACGAAGAATTATGTGCAGAGATCTTCCGACAGGTAACCGGCGCTGTTCAAATCCCAGTCACCGTGAAAATGCGAACCGGCTGGGATCACTTGTCAAAAAATGGACCAGCAATCGCAAAAATGGCTGAGTCTTTAGGCTTACAAGCAGTAACCATGCATGGACGAACACGGTGCGACATGTATCGTGGTGATGCTGAATACGACACAATTAAACGAACACGCGACATGATTCGGATTCCGTTGATTGCCAATGGCGATATCACGTCCACAGAAAAGGCAAAGCACGTACTCAATCAAACGGGTGCAGATGCAATTATGATTGGTCGAGGCACACAAGGCGATCCATGGTTACCAGGAATCATTGCAGCAGAATTATCGGGGCTGAGCCGAACACGGCCTGCAATCGCTCAACAAATCGCGACAATGGCTGAACTCATTCGGGAAATACAATTATTTTACGGTGAACCGACTGGAGTCAAAATGGCGCGCAAACATATGCAGTGGTTTTTAAAACGATTTGCAAATGGCGCTCAAGCGTGGTCCCATTTGAATACGGTTGTCGATCCTAATGATCAACACGACCGCTTCAAACAATTAATAGACGGAGGAGGACTCCGCGATGGGACTGAAGGAACTGGTCAGACAGCAACTTGACCAGTATTTTGAAGAGCTCGATGGTGAGATCCCACAAGACCTGTATAACTTAGTCGTAGGACAAGTGGAACAAGCGCTTTTAGCAGCAGTGCTGAAGCAGTGTAGTCACAACCAGTCCAAAGCTGCTGCGATGTTGGGTATCAGCCGGGGAACATTACGAACTCGAATGAAACTGTTTGGCCTACTCTCCTAGACACGCCGAGACACTGGTATACTTGCCGCCTTTTTTCAGGGAGGTTCTTAGAGAATGCCAGCCACGGATGCGATCCACGTGCGTCGAGCACTGCTTAGTGTTTCTGATAAAACGCAGTTATTAGATTTTGCGAAAGGTCTTCACGCCCTCGGCGTTGAGTTGGTATCAACCGGTGGGACATTCCGCACCCTGAAAGAAGCTGGCCTCCCCGCTATTGAAGTTTCTTCGGTCACTGAATTCCCAGAGATGATGGACGGTCGAGTAAAAACCCTCCATCCAAAGATTCACGGTGGAATCCTCGGGCGTCGCGATCAAGATGCCGATATCATGAAAACGCACGGTATTGATGCCATCGATCTGGTCTGCGTCAATCTATACCCCTTCAAAGAGACCATCGCAAACCCCGAGAAAACGCATGACGATGCAATCGAAAACATCGATATTGGAGGGCCAGCCATGGTCCGTTCGGCTGCAAAGAATCACAAATTTGTCGGGATTGTGACATCGCCTTCTCAGTACGAAATCGTCTTGAATGAGCTTCAAGCAGGGGGGCTTTCCTGGAACACACGCCAACAGCTCGCGAAATCAGCGTTTCAACATACAGCTGAATACGATAGCGCAATTGCGAATTATCTCGGACGTGACATGGAATCTGCAAACTACCCTGACAAACTGTTTATGCATTTCGAACGCGATTCGGTGCTGCGCTACGGAGAAAACCCTCACCAGTCTGCTGCTTTCTACCGCGACCCAAATGCCAGCGGTTCCTCTGTCGGTTCCTCAGCTCAGCTCGCAGGTAAAGCACTTTCGTTCAATAATATCGCCGATACAGATGCAGCGCTCGAATGCGTGCGTCAATTTGACCTTCCGGCATGCGTCATCGTGAAACATGCGAATCCGTGTGGCGTCGCAGTCGACTCGTCAATCATGGCCGCGTATGAAAAAGCTTTTGAGACTGATCCAACCAGTGCATTTGGAGGGATTATTGCCTTTAACCGCCCACTCGACGCACACACTGCGAATCGAATCCTCGAACGGCAGTTTGTTGAAGTAATCATCGCGCCAGGCGTTGAGACTGGTGTAACCGAACTTTTTGAAAAGAAACCTTCAGTGCGCCTGCTGACAGTTGAATCACTGAAACACAAACCGATGCAACTCGACTATCGACGTGTTCAGGGTGGTCTTTTGATTCAAGATACCGATATTGGATCACGGATAGAATCCGAGCTGACTTGCGTGACCAAAAACAAACCGTCCAGTGAACAGATGAGTGACCTACTGTTCGCTTGGAAGGTCGCAAAGTTTGTCAAATCAAATGCGATTATTTATGCAAATAATCAGCAAACTATTGGCGTTGGGGCGGGCCAAATGAGTCGCGTGTATTCAGCACGAATTGCTGCAATTAAGGCGCAGGACGCAAACCTTCAAGTCGCTGGAAGCGTCATGGCATCGGATGCATTTTTCCCATTTAGAGACGGTATTGATGCAGCGGCCGAAGCTGGAATCGCTGCAGTCATTCAACCCGGTGGCTCAATTCGCGATGATGAAGTCATCGCCGCTGCAAATGAACACAATATCGCGATGGTCTTTACCGGCATGCGACATTTCCGACATTAAGGAGAGATCATGAAAATTCTCATCATTGGCGGTGGTGGCCGTGAACATGCATTAGCTTGGAAACTCGCACAATCCTCTCGAGTAGAGGCAGTTTTTGTTGCTCCTGGGAATGCAGGTACAGCGCTGGAGCATAAAGTGACGAATGTGGCGTTATCTGTTTCAGATCTCGATGCCCTCGTAGCTTATGCTAGCGAAAATAACATTGATTACACCGTTGTTGGACCAGAGGCGCCTTTGGTTTCTGGGATAGTCGATCGATTTGAAGCGAAAGGCCTTAAATGCTTCGGACCACGTGCTGATTGCGCACAGCTTGAGGGATCTAAAGCGTTTACTAAAGAATTTTTGAAACGCCACAATATTCCAACCGCCGCTTATGGCACCTTCACCGATATCGATGAAGCATTAGCGTATTTGGATCAAGTCGGCGCGCCGATTGTTGTCAAAGCGGATGGACTGGCTGCGGGCAAAGGCGTGATTTTAGCGGAAACGCTTGATATAGCTCAGGCCGCGGTCAGAGACATGCTTCAAGAAAATCAATTTGGAGAGGCTGGCAGCCGCGTTGTTATCGAAGAGTTTTTAACCGGCGAAGAAGCAAGCTTTATTGTGATGGTCGATGGAACAGATGTCCTGCCTCTCGCCTCATCACAAGATCACAAAGCCGCTTATGATGGAGACACAGGCCCCAACACCGGGGGGATGGGCGCCTACTCACCCGCTCCAGTGGTTGATCAAGTGTGTCATAACCGCATCATGTCTGAAGTGATTCAGCCAACCATTCATGGTCTGGCCGAAGACGGATTACGTTATCGTGGATTCTTATACGCCGGAATCATGGTCACCGCTGATGGAACGCCAAAGGTTTTGGAATATAACTGCCGATTTGGCGACCCTGAAACTCAACCTATCTTGTTACGTCTGAAAAGTGATTTGCTGGATCTCATTGAGGCAGCCTGCCACGGAGGCCTCAGAGAGCAAATCGCACTTTGGGATTCACGGGCCGCGCTAGGGGTCGTAATGGCGGCGCCAGGGTATCCAAATGACTATCCAAAAGGCGCTCCAATCACCTTAGGTGAATCACTCGATGACACCAAAGTATTCCATGCAGGAACTGCGATGCAAGGTGACACATCTGTTACAGCAGGTGGTCGCGTATTATGCGTCACAGCGCTTGGGACAGGAGTAACAGAAGCACAAAATAGAGCCTATGAACGACTCCAGACAGTCCACTTTGATGGCGCTGAATACCGTTCTGATATTGGTTATCGCGCAGTCGCTCGAGAGCAGACTTAATCGACAGACACAGGCATCACCCCAGTCAGCTGAATTGCCTGAGGGGTGATCTCTGTTTTCAAAGCATGCATTCGGACCCCACTTTTGACCGCTTGCCGACAGGCGGTGGCAAAATCAGGATCAAGCAGCTGATGCGGAGTGACCGAGCGAATGCCGCTATGCATTGCCACAAATGCAAGATGCGTTTCAATCCCGGCTTCAGCCATTTCTGTGAGTAAGTTGAGATGCTGAGTTGCTCGTTCAGATGGCGCATCTGGAAACAATCCCTGCCCGCCATCCCCGCACAAAGTGACTGATTTCAGCTCAACATAAACTGCTTGCATATTCCGACTGAGCTCGAGATCAAATCGATGCGAGCCAACCTTAGGCTCCCTCCGAATCAGTTTCACATCAGACATCCAAACTGACAAATCAGCATTAGCGACTAACTGATTTGCGCGAGCCGTGTTAACACAGGCCATTCCTGTATCTACTTCAATCAGCTCCCATGCATATGCGAGCTTACGACCAGGTGGTTGTTCTCGAACCCATACGCGAGCTCCTTCGCTCAAAAGTCCTGTCATCCGTCCAGTGTTTGCGCAATGCGCTGTAATCACGCCTGACTCGATTTCAATATCTGCAAAAAAACGTTTGTATCGAGTCAGTAGGCGCCCTTCGATCAGCCCGCCTTGATAATCAATCATGAATAAACCGATGTATGCGCTCTAAAGCCTCGATCAGGCGATCTTCAGGCTGGGTGTAGGCAATTCGAATCCACGTCGATGGAAGGCTTTGTGAAAAATCAATTCCAGGCGTTATCGCCACACCTGTGGCCGAGATAAGATCCTCACAGAATTGTTGCGCATTTGCCGTAAACGCCGATGCATCAACAAACACATAAAACGCACCATCAGGCTCTGCTGCAATCTCAAATCCCATTGATTCGAGCCTTGGAACCAGAAGATCCCTTCGTGACTTAAGTTCTAACCGCTGAGCTTCTGCTCGTGCGAGTGAGTCAGGATCAAAACATGTGAGCGCGGCCTCTTGTGCAAATGATGGGGCACAAATAAATAAATGCTGGGCAAGGCGCTGAGTTGCCTCAAGTGCATATTCGGGAATTACCATCCAGCCCAAACGCCAACCTGTCATATTGAAGTATTTTGAAAAGCTTCCGACGACGAAATGCTGATCAGATATTGAGAGACTGCTCTGTAGCGACTCATTAAATGAAAGGTTTTGATAAATCTCATCAACGATCAAATGCCGGTTGGTTTCCAAACACCAGTCAATCATGTTGCGTAGCTCCTTTTGAGGCACAGCTTGACCGGTCGGATTTGCGGGATGGGCCAGCATCAAGGTTCGATCATTCGCTGAGGCTTCGGATCGCAGTTGTTCGGACGTTGGCTGAAAGCAGGTCTCAATTGTGGTTTGCAGCCAGTGAACATGACCACCCACCGCCTCAACAAACCGTGGATTGCATGGATAAGCGGGATCAGCCATTAACACGGCTTCACCCGGATTCGTGGTCGCTGCTGCTGCAAGTAGTAACCCACCAGAGGCGCCAACGGTAATCTGAATCCGATCAGCCGAAACATGCAATCCTTGATTGTGATACCAGTCAGACAGCGCTTTCCGCAGTGGCTCGATACCTCGAGCATCGGTGTATCTTGTTTTCCCTGACTTGAGTGCTGCACAAGCACTATCGACGACACGCTCTGATGTTGGAAAATCTGGCTCCCCCACTTCGAGATGGATCACATCAATACCGCGTGATTCCAGTTGCTCTGCGATCCGAACAATCTCCATCACGTGAAATGGAGGTATCGCGCGCAGCCTGTTCGACAAAGCCGGTGTTTTAATTGGTCGCAATGTGTTCTCCCGTTGAAAGAAGGTGGTACAGTCGCAATTGTTCTGATATTTTCTCGCGTCTTATTTTTATAGTGTGGAGTTTCGCCAACAATGGCAACGAATAAACAAGAGTCTCTTCTCGGTTACGTTGATCCGTACCAAGCTGCTAAAGATGAAGAGTACATGAGTGAAGCAATGCGCGAACACTTCGTCAAGATTCTCGACCAATGGAAGCGAAATCTCATGGAAGAAGTCGACCGTACGGTGTCGCACATGAAAGAAGAAGCTGCCAATTTTGCGGATCCAGCCGATCGAGCGACTCAAGAAGAAGAGTTTAGTCTTGAACTTCGCACGCGAGACCGTGAGCGAAAGTTAATTAAGAAGATCGACAAAACTCTGGAAGCAATCGAGAACGATGATTACGGATTTTGCGAAACTTGCGGAATCGAAATTGGACTACGCCGCCTAGAAGCGAGACCAACAGCGACACAGTGTATCGACTGTAAAACACTCGACGAACTGCGCGAAAAGCAAACAAAGGCCTAAGTCTTGGAGGACTATCGCGGCCGGTTTGCACCCTCCGCGACCGGCCCACTCCATCTCGGCTCCATCTTCGCAGCCCTAATCAGTTATGTTCACGCCAGACAGCACAATGGGCAGTGGCTCATCCGGATTGACGATCTAGACACAGCACGTTGTCGAGCGGAATACACTCAATCAATCATTAGTTGTTTAAATGGCTTCGGTCTGCAGGCTTCAGAACCAATTCAATTTCAATCGGATCGACTCGAGAATTATGAAGAGGGGTTCCACAAGCTCCTCGACCAAGGCCTGTTATATACCTGCGATTGCACAAGAAAAGCATTGCCTCGCGGTCCCTACCCGGGAGCTTGTCGGCATCGAATCGGAACACCTCTTGATAATCACCTCGCTGTCCGTATTGACTCATCCGAGATCGATTTAAAAATCAATGATCTCATCGTTGGTCATCGCCGGATTGAGCCACCTGGGGATTTCATCGTGAAGCGCCGGGATGGTTTATTTGCCTATCAACTTGCCTGTGCGATCGATGAACAGCTTGATCGAATTACACACGTGATTCGAGGAATTGATCTCTTGCCTTCAACACCAATGCAACGTCTGATCACGACAAAGCTAAATCATGAAAGCCCGCACTATGGTCACTTCCCGGTTCTAGTTGGTGGCGACGGCGTCAAGCTCTCAAAACAAACCTTCGCGCCAGCAGTTGACTGGGAGCATCCCGGAGTAACTTACGCATCGATTGCAAGGCGATTGTTACTAAACGATACGCCGAGTGAAGCAGATAATGTAAACGTCTGGCTGAATTACTTCATATCCCTAGATAGTTTTCCAGAGAAAATTCAGCAGGTTACTTAAATCAATACCTTTTTTCCGAAGAAAATCGTAATATAGTTTCAAATAGGGACTTATATGGCATCGCTACTTCTCGTTACAGACGAAGCAATTATTCGAAAGTCGATTCAAATGAACCTGCAACAACAGGGGCATCATATCGTCATTGCCGAATCATTACGTGAAGCACAAATGAGTACAGCATCTGTTGACTGCGTAATTTGCGAACATAGACTTTCAGATGGATCGGGTCTTGATCTGATTGACCATGTGAAACCAACCCCAATCATTCTGTTGGTAGGACAAGTGTCGTTACAGGCAGGAATCATTGCAATGCGCAAAGGCGCATTCGACTGCCTCACCAAGCCAATTGATTATCAAGATCTCAATCGAGCGATTGAGCGTGCGACCGCGAATACCCCAACGACATCCGATGACAATATGATTGGCTCATGCGACCCAATCGTTAAGTTGAAAAAGCAAATTACCCGTGTCGCACCACTGGACACCACGATTTTAGTCGGTGGAGAGTCAGGAACTGGTAAAGAGCTCGTTGCTCAATCGATCCATCAACAATCGAGCCGCTCAGATCGCGAACTGATTTCCGTCAATTGCGCTGCTATTCCAGAGTCGCTTATCGAAGCAGAGCTTTTTGGGCATGTGAAAGGCGCATTTACCGGAGCGACCAACGATCGCGCTGGCCTGATTGAGTCTGCGGATCAATCCACTCTATTTCTCGATGAAATTGGAGAGCTCCCACTAGGAGCACAATCGCGACTCCTTCGAGTTCTGCAGGAAGGCGAGATTCGCCGTGTTGGCAGCACAGATAAGATCCAGGTTGACACCCGATTAATTGCAGCCACACACCGCAATCTGCTTGAGATGGTCTCAAAAGGGGAGTTTCGAGAGGATCTTTTTTACCGATTGAATGTGATTGAGTTGCGATGTCCGCCACTGAGAGAGCGAGAAGGCGACATATTACAATTGGCGACTGTATTTTTAGACCGAATCAAACATCAGATGAAGCGTCCAGAATTACGTTTTTCAGACAGTGCGCAACAGGCCATAGCGTCGCATCACTGGCCTGGAAATGTTCGAGAGCTTGGTAACGTGATCGAAAGAGCCGTGGTTTTATGCGAAGGACCATCAATTGACCCGTCCGACCTAGGCATTTCGCAGGGAGAAATCAGACAAGCCCAGACCTTCCACGCAGGGGAGCAGCGTTTTGCGAGTTCGGCTCGCCCAATGATGTCACTTGAAGACTATTTTCAACATTTTGTCCTGTCACATGAAGACAGCATGAGCGAAACCGAGCTTGCGAAGCGTCTTGGGATTAGCCGGAAAAGTTTGTGGGAGCGACGCAACAGACTCGGAATTCCGAGGCGCAAAGAAGAACCAACCGATACGTAACACTATTTCGCTACTTAAAGTAACGATTCGTTTCGAATATTCCCTCATTGTTACACGCCTTAAGTTGCATACCTTGAGCGGAAAATATAAAAAAATAAATTAAATCAAAAATTTATTTAGCACCTCCAAGAGTGGCACGACATGTGCATTACCAATGGTGTTCGTAATAAGACCATAAAAAAGAACAGAACTAGCAAGAAAAATAAAAACAACGCTAGGTAAGATTACGGTTCACTGTGAGAACTGGGTTTCAGGAAAGCAGGATTGCTTTCTCGGGCTGATAAAAATAACAAAGCATTGACTAAGGCCTTGGTTGTACGGATTACAACTTGGAATATAGATTGCACACTGAAAGGTAATTTTCGTTGCGTACTTAAAATAACAATAACGACGGTACGATTATCAAAAGGGGCGAAAGCCCCTTTTTTATTGTCTCGCTCTGGTATCATCGCGGCTTTATAAAGATGGAGCACTCTGTTGTTTTCGGTGTTTAAGAAAAAGCCACATCATCGCACTGCGGTTTATAAAGACATCATTTCGCAGGAATACCACGGCATTGATCACCGCGACCTCTCTCACGGCAGTCTTCGAATCATTGAGATTCTTCAACAGGCAGGTTTTGAGGCGTATCTCGTTGGTGGCGGCATCCGCGATCTGCTTCTCGATAAACACCCAAAAGACTTCGATGTTGCCACCAGCGCCAAGCCTCAAGAAATTCAAAAGTTGTTTCGAAAGTCGCGGATCATCGGCAGACGATTCCAAATCGTGCATGTTCGCATGGGGCCCGAAGTGATCGAAGTCACCACGTTCAGGGGTTCTGCAGAAAATAGTCATCTGCAACAAGCCAATGCCTCCGGCATGTTAGTTCGTGACAATGTGTTTGGATCTGTCGAAGATGACGCCGTGCGTCGTGACTTCACTATGAATGCGCTCTACTACGATCCTTCAAACCATGAAGTGTTGGATTTTGTTGGTGGCTACGATGATCTCGAAGACGGTGTTATCCGAATTATTGGTGATCCGGAAACTCGCTACCGAGAAGATCCAGTTCGCATGCTCAGAGCTGTTCGATTTATTGGGAAGCTTGGGCTTAAGCTTGAAGAAGAAACAGCTGAACCCATTCGTCGTCTCGCACCTCTTTTGAGAGATGTCTCAGCGTCTCGGCTATTTGATGAAATATTGAAATTACTTCAGGCAGGCCATGGGCAGACGACGTTCCCGGAGCTCGTAAAGCATGACCTATTACGACCACTATTTCCGCAAACTGAAGCTCTTTTAAGCGAAGCCGACGACCCTCATCATCAACGCTTAATCGAACTCGCCCTGTTGAATACAGATACACGGCTGAATGAAGGCAAGTCAGTCACCCCCGCATTTTTATATGCAGCACTCCACTGGCCACAGGTTCAGCATCGCTGGGAAGAACTCGAAGCTGAAGGCCATGGACGAACACAAGCACTCGCCATCGCGTGCTCAGAAACTCTCGACTTTAATCAACAATTTATCGCGATACCTAAGCGATTCAGTGTCACGATCCGAGAAATATGGGAGCTCCAAGTAAAGCTTGAGAAGCGACATGGCCGTCGCCCAGACTCAACTCTTGAGCACCCAAGATTCCGCGCAGGCTATGACTTTTTGTTGTTACGTGAGCGGTCTGGCGAGATCCCAGGTGGACTCGGTGATTGGTGGACTCAATATCAAATTGCCGATGACGCTCAGCGTCGTGACCTGATCGCCTCGGTCAAAGACGATCAAGACGAGCCACCAAAACGTCGGCCACGAAGAAAATCAAAGCGTCGTGACTAACCAGGTGTTCTTGGCACTGGGTTCGAACCTGAACGACCCTGTCGCGCAAATTAAACAAGCAATTCGATCCCTAGCTCAAGCGGTTAGTGCGATAGAGTGTGCTCGACTTTACAAGTCCAAACCCCTTGGACCACAAGATCAACCTGATTTTGTGAATACGGTGATTTCAGGACACACCGCTCTGACTCCCGAAGAGCTACTCACCAGAATCCAAGAGATTGAACTGCAACAACAGCGGGTTAAAACCCAACACTGGGGGCCGAGGACGATTGACATCGATATTCTTTTCTACGGCAATCTCCGAATGAACACACCCGAACTCACTATTCCCCATAAAGAGCTATTTAATCGCGCATTTGTAACCATTCCGCTCTTTGACTTAATACCTAATGGGATCACGCCAACAGGTGACCAACTCGACCGAAACAGCTACGATTTAGCGACGCTGGTTCAAATCGATACATAGGAAGTATGCAGTGGCACAGATCACCCTTAATACGCTGAAAAAGCATCGAGCCGATAATACGAAGTTTAGTATGGTCACTGCCTACGATGCTTGTTTTGCTAATCTCGCATCTGAAGCTGGCGTTGACACAATCTTAGTCGGTGATTCCCTCGGCATGGTTCTCCAAGGGCATCAGAGCACACTTCCTGTCACAGTTGCTGATATTGCCTATCACACGCAGTGTGTAGCGGCAGCCTCCTCCCACTGCTTGATTGTTGCCGATATTCCTTTTATGGCATCGGCAACCACACAGGATGCTGTGGATACCGCCCGAGAATTGATGCAGGCAGGTGCTCACGTCGTTAAGGTCGAAGGGGGAAGCAATCTCGTCGATCTCGTTAAGCTCTATCGAGACCAAGGGGTTGCTACTTGCTGCCATCTCGGGCTAACACCTCAGTTTGTAAACCAGTTTGGCGGATATCGCGTACAAGGCAGAACCGATGAGGCTGCTAAACGGCTTGTCGATGCGGCCGCCGCGCTCGATGCAGCTGGAACAGACATTATTCTTCTTGAGTGCGTCCCCAATCATGTTACAGACGCAATTATGAAAGTCACGACGGTGCCGGTCATCGGAATTGGTGCTGGTCCATCCACCACTGGCCAAGTGCTCGTGATGCATGATCTTCTTGGTATCACACCAGGAAAGCCTGCGCGTTTTGTAAAGAACTTCATGGATTCAGCCAATTCGATTCAAAACGCATTTCAAGCGTATGATCAAGCGGTCAAGGATGGTTCCTTTCCTGCTCAAGAGCATTGCTTTGAAGAGTAATCAAATGCCAATGGTATTCAATACAGTCAATGATCTTCGAGAATTCCTAAACGAAACGCGAAACCAAGGAAAGACCATCGGATTTGTTCCCACGATGGGAAACTTGCACCAAGGGCATCTCGACTTAGTCAACAAAGCTGCAGAGATGTCGGATGTCGTTATCGTCAGCATCTTCGTGAATCCAATGCAGTTTGGCCCACATGAAGATTTTGATGCCTATCCACGCACATTAGAGTCAGACTGTAACGCTCTCGCAAATCATCCGTGCCACGCTGTGTTTGCACCAACTGTGCGTGAAATGTATCCCAAGGGCGTGAATACAGAAATTGATGTACCGAGCCTATCGACAATTTTGTGCGGGCATCACAGACCAGGACACTTCAAAGGCGTTGCTACCGTTGTAACGAAACTATTGAATATCGTGCAACCGAATGTCGCTGTTTTTGGCAATAAAGATTACCAACAACTACAAGTCATCAGGACCATGGTCGCTGACTTACTGATACCTGTGACAATAGTGGGCGCTGATACCACACGAGAGCCAAGCGGACTCGCAATGAGTAGCCGAAATGCCTACCTCTCGGAAGAAGAAATACAGACTGCGGCAATGCTCTATGCAACGCTAAAACAGATCGGCGAAGCATTGCAAAACGACTCGCAGGTGAGCACCACACTCAAGCATGAAAAAGCGCGACTCGCTTCAGCAGGCTTCGTGCTCGACTATTTAGAAATCAGGGATGCTCAGGATTTATCAAGATCCTATGTTGAGGCTGAATCGGCCGTTATCTTGGTTGCCGCAAAACTAGGCCAAGCACGACTCATCGATAACTTGGTGGTTGAATTAAAACACTGACATAAAAAAGCCCCGCGACTTGCGAGGCTTTTTGAATCTAAACAAAGGGTGACAACACCCTTTTCTCTTCTTAGATCTCTTTCATCGTCAATTTGATACGACCACGTGCATCAACATCGAGCACTTTCACTTTGACAACATCACCGACCTTCATGTGGTCTTCAACGTTCTCAACGCGCTCTTCTGATATCTGGCTGATGTGCACCAAACCATCCTTTCCTGGAAGAATATTCACGAATGCACCGAAATCAACGATTCGCTCAACTTTACCCTTGTAGACACCACCAATTTCAGCTTCTGCCGTAATTGATTCGATCATCGAGATCGCTTTCTGTGCCTTTTCCTTAGTTTCTGCGTAAACGCGAACCATGCCATCATCATCCAAATCGACGGTCGCACCTGATGTTTCGCAGATGTTGCGAATGGTTGCACCACCCTTACCAATTACCTCACGGATCTTATCCGGATCAATTCGGAAACTGAACGTTCTAGGAGCTGTATCAGCAACTTCATCACGAGCACTGTCAATGACTTTGTTCATTTCATCAAGAATATGCAAACGTGCATCCTGCGCCTGTGCAAGCGCTACACGCATGATTTCTTCAGTAATTCCCTGAATCTTGATATCCATTTGTAGCGCAGTCACACCATCTGAAGAGCCTGCTACTTTGAAGTCCATGTCACCAAGGTGATCTTCATCACCTAAGATGTCAGTCAAAACAGCGTACCCTTCGTCTTCTTTAACTAGGCCCATTGCAATACCAGCAACCGGAGCACGAAGTGGTACACCGGCATCCATCAAGGCAAGCGAGGCACCACAAACAGAAGCCATCGAAGACGAACCGTTTGATTCCGTAATCTCACTCACCACACGAATGGTGTAAGGGAATGTTTCTTCATCAGGGAGCATCGCATAGACACCACGACGAGCCAAACGACCATGACCGATCTCACGACGCTTGGGACCTGACATCATGCCAGCTTCACCAACGCAATATGGAGGGAAGTTATAGTGCAACATGAAGGTGTCTTTTTCGTCGCCCATCAAACCATCAACGATTTGTGCATCACGCAGAGCACCAAGAGTCGTTACGACAATTGCTTGCGTCTCGCCACGTGTGAATACTGCTGAACCATGTGCGCGTTTGAGCTTACCAACTTCACAATTAATTGGACGAACAGTTTTCTGATCACGACCATCAATTCGAGGTAATCCCTGAATCACTCGGCTTCGAACAACGTTTTTCTCAACCTTGCTGAATAACTCACCAACGGCTTCGGCGTGCTCGCCTTCGGCACCACCAAGCGTTGCAATCGCATCTGAACGAATCTCGCCCAGCGCATTGTAGCGAACCATCTTCTCAGAGATTTGGTACGCCTCAACGATACGAGGCTGATATTGGTCTTTGATTTGAGAAAGAAGAGCTTCATCAATTGATGGCGCTTCCCATTCCCAAGCATCCTTACCAAACTTCTGTCCAAAATCACCGATTGCATCGATGGCTACTTGGAATTCTTTATGTGCAAACATCACTGCACCGAGCATTTGCTCTTCAGTCAATTCGTCTGCTTCTGACTCCACCATCAGCACCGCATCTTTAGTCCCAGCAACGACCATATCGAGACGTGAGTCCGACAACTCATCGAACGATGGGTTCAACATATATTGGCCATCATCTGAGAATCCAACACGAGCTGCTCCGAGCGGTCCGTTGAAAGGAATGCCCGAAATCGCAAGGGCTGCCGAAGCACCAAGCATTGCAGCGATATCTGCGTCATGTGTCTTTGATGCCGACATGACAGTCAATACAACCTGCACCTCATTCATGAATCCATTTGGGAACAAAGGGCGAATCGGACGGTCAATCAAACGTGATGTCAGAGTTTCTTTCTCAGTCGGACGCCCTTCGCGCTTGAAGTAGCCGCCAGGAATCTTACCTGCAGCGTATGTCTTTTCTTGATAATGAACTGAGAGTGGGAAGAAATTCTGGCCGGGTTTTACATTTTTCGCCCCGACGACGGTTGCGAGAATTTGCGTCTCGCCCATTGTAATAACAACAGCGCCTGTTGCCTGACGCGCAATCGCGCCTGTCTCCAGCGTGACATCTTGCCCGCCAAACTGAAATTGTACTATTTGCTTTTCCATTATTTCCTACTTTCCAACATGCCGGATCCTATCCGGCTAAAATGCAAAAACGGCCCCGAAGGGCCGTTTCCGTTTTGAACCGATTAACGGCGGAGACCAAGTTCCTTGATCAGCGCTGCATAGCGGCTCAGGTCCTTTGACTTCAGATAATCGAGTAACTTACGACGCTGGTTGACCATCCGGATCAAACCACGACGACTGTGATGGTCGTGAATATTCTTTTTGAAGTGACCCTGGAGGGCTTCAATATTGGCAGTCAACAGGGCAACCTGGACTTCCGGTGAACCCGTGTCGTTTCCGCCACGGCCAAACTTTTCAACGATTTCAGCTTTCTTCTCAACTGTTAAAGCCATTTTCTTTACTCCTACAATGGCATGCCCGACCTTATTGGCCAGAATCCGAACAGCCGCGCATGCCAGCAGTCGTCGGAGATAACATCCGTTTTGCGGCGAGGATTCCGTCGGCATCGACAGAGACAAGTCCGATAAACGGACCTTCCGCAAAATAGGCGCGCATAGTATCGCACACATCAAGCCCTTTTCCAGAAACTTTTTGCCCTTGAATCAATACCATGCAATCGTTTTCAGTCAGATCCACTCGCGGAAAATGGCCTAAAATTGAGTCGACGGGTAGCAGCAATTGATCAACTGCTGACTGTTCTGCACCCTCAAATTTTTCCAATGTGTCCCACGAGTGGGCATTGCTTAAGGAAAATCCACCCGAGAGATCTCGCCGCAGTCGACTTAAATGGGCAACCGTTCCGAGTGCTTCTCCGATGGACTCTGCCAGAGTCCGTATGTAGGTTCCTTTCGAACACCGAACCTGAATATCAATCCAACCGTTTGCCGAATCAAAACCCAACAGATCATGACTGAGGATTTCAACAGCCCGAGGTGGCCGATCTATTTCGATACCTTGGCGTGCGAGTTTATACAGTGGTTGCCCTTTGTGTTTCAGCGCAGACACCATAGGAGGCACTTGCATCAGTGGACCGGTCAGCGACTGCAAGACGGCGGATATATTCGATTCAGTTAATGAAGGAACTGACTTTTCGGCAATTACATCGCCGTCGGCATCAAGCGTGTTAGTCGCGGTTCCAAGCTGAACGCGAGCTAAATAACCTTTATTGGCGTCAAGACCATACTGACTGAATTTAGCCGCCTCGCCAAAAACCAACGGCAAGACTCCAGTTGCCATAGGATCAAGCGCCCCTGTATGTCCTACCTTTTTTGCGTTAGACCATTGTTTCAAACGACTAACGACTCCATTTGAAGTCAGGCCTTGGGGTTTATCAACAATGAGAATCCCGCTGAGATCGCGACCCTTATTGCGCTTTCCCATTAGTCGCGCTGATCACTCTTCAGTGCGTGATGAATCAGTTCGTTAATACGTGCGCCACGCTTTAATGAATCATCATAATGAAAACGGAGATGCGGAACCTTCCGGACTTTGAGACCCCGGCCAAGCTCCATCCGCAAATATGAGGCAGCTTCGTTGAGAGTCGTTAAACTCTCAACAATTCGCTCATCGGAATCATCGGCAACGAGAACCGTCACATTCACGTCGGCATATGATAGGTCTTTGGATAAATCGACAAAATTTACCGTTACCATACCGATGCGTGGATCTTTGAGTTCGCGCTGGATCAGTAGAGCAAGATCTCTTTTGATCTGCTCACCCAGACGTTGCGTACGACTAAATTCCGCCGGCATTAGATCTTCCGTGCAACCTCGCGAACGTCGAATACTTCGATCTTATCGCCAGCTTTCACATCCGTATAATTTTTAACGCCGATACCACACTCTGTTCCGTTACGAACTTCGTTCACGTCATCTTTGAAACGACGCAACGACTCAAGCTCACCTTCATAAATCACAACGTTATCGCGCAGAACGCGAATCTTCTTGTTCCGATAAATGATTCCTTCAACCACCATACAACCAGCGATCTGGCCAAATTTTGGTGAATTAAAGACGTCACGGACCTCTGCCACACCAACGATTTCCTCGCGAAGCTCTGGAGCTAATAGACCCGACATTGCAGCTTTCACATCATCCACAATATCGTAAATCACGCTGTAGTAACGAAGCTCAATTCCGTCACGCTCCACCACTTGGCGCGCACCAGCATCTGCACGAACATTAAAGCCCAAGATGATTGCACCGGCTGACGAAGCAAGCGTTGCATCTGACTCTGTGATTCCACCAACACCCTGAGCGATCAGATTCACACGAACCTCTTCAGTGGCAAGCTTTTGAAGAGCGGCTGACAATGCTTCAAGTGTTCCACGAACGTCCGTCTTCAATACGATATTGAGGTTCGACACTTCACCAGCTTCCATATTGGCAAACATCTGATCGAGCTTTTGTGCTTGCTGACGCTTGTGTTCCGCATCGCGCGAACGCTCAGAACGAAACTCTGCTACTTCACGTGCCTTACGCTCATTCTCAAGAACCATCAGTTCATCACCGGCATCGGGGGTTCCGGATATTCCGAGAATTTCGACTGGAATCGATGGGCCAGCTTGCTTAATTTGCTTACCGTTTTCATCGACTAGAGCGCGAACCTTACCAACTTGCTCACCGACAAGAATCGCATCGCCAACTTTCAACAATCCATTTTGAACCAGAACTGTTGCCACTGGGCCACGTCCCCGGTCGAGGCGTGATTCAACGACAGTACCTCGAGCCGGCCCGTCATGAACTGCAGTGAGTTCAAGCAGCTCTGATTGAAGCAAAACAGCCTCGAGTAATTCATCAATCCCTTGACCGGTATGCGCACTGACTGGCACAAACTGAACGTCACCACCCCAATCTTCTGGAATGACATCACGACTCGATAATTCAGTTTTAACGCGATCTGGGTCGGCTTCTTCTTTATCAACCTTGTTCACTGCGACAACAAGCGGCACACCTGCAGCGCGCGCATGCTGAACTGCTTCTTCTGTTTGCGGCATAACTCCGTCATCAGCTGCGACGACCAGAATCACAACATCAGTGACCTGCGCTCCACGTGCGCGCATGCTTGTAAATGCAGCGTGACCCGGCGTGTCAATGAAGGTGATCATGCCGTTATCTGTGTCGACGTGATAGGCGCCAATGTGCTGCGTAATACCACCGGCCTCACCCGCTGCAACGCGTGACTTACGGATTCGATCAAGCAACGAGGTCTTACCATGGTCAACGTGTCCCATCACTGTGACGACAGGTGCTCGCGGTGTTCGGTCGCCCTTTAATTCCTGGTAATCGTCAAGCACTGATTGTTCCAGTGCATCGTCGGCAACAACTTCAATCTTGTGACCCATTTCTTCAACAACGAGCACAGCGGTGTCTTCGTCAAGTACTTGGTTGATGGTCGCCATCACGCCCATCTTCATCAAAATTTTGATGAGTTCGCCTGATTTGACAGCCATTTGACTTGCTAATTCAGCCACCGTCACTGGGCCGGAAATTTTAACCTCTCGAACGATCGGAGCAGCTGGCTTTTCAAATTTATGTGATGACAACTCTTCGGCCGCCTTACCGGCTTTGCGCTTACCGCGCATTTTTGGACCACGCTCATCATCAACAGAAACTATTTTCCCACGCTTGTCATCGCGCTTTCCTGCCGGCTTCCCATGACGCTTGGGCTCATCGTCTTTTGGACGATCACGACGCGCATGTGGTTCTTTTTTGTGTCGACGTCCATCGTCCTCTTTTGGTGGAGGCGGAGGCTCAACCAAGACAGGATCGACAACGGGCTCTTCGACAGCTTCCGTGACAGTATCAACAACAGGCGCTTCTGGCTCGGCAGCCGCTTGTGCAGCAACACGCGCGGCCTCTTCGGCCTCCAGTCTCTCGCGCTCTTTCGCTTCTTCTGCTTCACGCAGTTTGGCTTCTTCGGTCTCCCGCTGCTTCTCTGCTTCGGCTGTCAGGTCACGGTGAACGTATGTTCTCTTTTTACGGACTTCAACATTAACGGCGCCGGCACCTGCTTTGATGGTCGATGTCGATTTACGACGCAACGTCACTTTCGCAGGCTCAGCAGAGACTTTTGCTTGCCCAGACCGAATATGTGCAAGCAGTTTCTGCTTCTCATCATCAGTTACGACGTCATCGGCCGAAGACTTTTCAATCCCTGCGCCAGCCATTTGAGACAGTAATTGCTCAGCCGGAATGCCCACTAATGTGGCCAGCTGTTTTACGGTTGTGTCAGACAAAACTTACTCCTGTTCGCTACTTTCTTCAGCTGATTCTTCAGCCTCATCTGCGAACCATGGTTCACGTGCTTTCATAATCAGAGCTGCTGCAGCGGCTTCATCAACACCATCGATCTCTGTCAGCTCATCGACTGCCAGTTCGGCAAGATCTTCCATGGTGCATACACCGCGATCTGCTAATTGATATGCAAGACCAGGGGTCATTCCTTCCATGGTCAATAGATCATCTGCCGGCTCTCGGTTCTCATCGCCTGCTAGAGCTGCCGTTAGCAGTACATCACGCGCTCTTGCTCTGAGCGTCTCAACGAGATCTTCTTCAAAACCGTCGATTGACAACATTTCCTCGACTGGTACGTAAGCAACCTCATCAACTGAGGTAAACCCTTCCTCAACCAATATACGTGCGAGCTCCTCGTCTGCATCCAAACGGACCATGAACATATTGACCAGTTTTTCCGATTCAACTTCTTGACGCTCGACAGCCTGCTCTTCACTCATAACATTGAGCTTCCAGCCTGTGAGTTCAGAGGCTAATCGGACATTCTGCCCGCCGCGACCAATCGCTTGCGCGAGGTTGTCACCAGTGACCGCAACATCCATAGAACGGTTATCTTCGTCCATCACAATCGATGAAACTTCTGCAGGAGCCATTGCATTAATTACGAGTTGAGCTGGATTATCGTCCCACAAGACAATATCAACACGCTCACCATTGAGTTCGTTCGAGACCGCTTGAACGCGCGCACCGCGCATACCGACGCAGGCGCCGACAGGATCAATACGGCCATCATTTGTTTTCACGGCGATCTTAGCTCGCATTCCAGGATCACGGGCGGCACCGCGGATCTCGATTGTTTCTTCCGCGATCTCAGGAACTTCAATTTTGAACAGCTCAATCAGAAACTCAGGTGAATTTCGAGACAGGATTAACTGCGGACCACGCCCCTCTGTCCGAATTTCTTGAAGAATCGCACGAACACGATCATTGACCCGAAATATTTCACGAGCGATCAAGTTCTCACGTGGAAGCAACGCTTCTGCGACGCCACCAAGATCAACGATCACAGAATCACGCGTGACCTTTTTCACGGTACCGTTGATCAACGTATGCAGGCGGCTTTCGTAGTCTGCGACAACTTTCTCACGCTCGGCTTCACGAACTTTTTGAACAATCACTTGTTTCGCGGTTTGCGCTTCGATACGACCGAAGTCGACCGATTCAACTTCGATTTCATACTCGTCACCCACCTGAAGTCCCGCGTCAATTTCCGCAGCTTCTTCGGTGGTTAGTTCAGACCCAAGTATCGCAAGATGATCATCAGGGACAACAACCCAGCGACGAAACGTTTCGTAATCCCCAGAATTTCGATCAATCACGACACGAATATCTGCTTCTTCCTCTTCATAACGCTTTCGTGTAGCCGTTGCTAACGCCTGTTCAATCGCCTCAAATACGATACCTTTCGGGATCCCCTTTTCGTTCGAAAAGAGTTCAACTACCTGAAGGATTTCCTTACCTATCATCTTTGCTTCCGCCTACCTGCGTGACATCAGTCACGACCAATTGACCTCGTTCAATGTGCTCTGCTGGAAATTCATATTCTGTATCCCCTTGCTGCAAAAGCACTGCTTGGTTTTCAACTCCGGCAATCAAACCGGAGTAATTCTTTCGCCCCTCAAAAGGGATCTTTAATTTGAGTTTCGCCTGACTGCCTACAAAGCGTTCAAAATGCGAAAGTTTGTATAACGCACGCTCAATACCAGGCGATGAAACTTCAAGGGTATATCGCTCTGGCAATGGATCCTCGACATCAAGAACTCGCGATACTTGACGACTAACCGCCTCGCAGTCCTCGACGGTAACAGGCCGATCAGGGTGATCAATCACCAACCGCAAGGTCGATCGATTTGCTCTTCCAATAATCTCAATTGCCCACAACTCGAGTTGCAGCGATGCGACACTCGGTTCGAGCAGTTCTATGAGTTGCTGTTGTTTGGGTGTCATTTCCAACTGCCAAAAATGAAAAAACCCCAAAATGGGGTTCTCGGCCTGCGTATTCTCTCTTTACCGCCCTTGGTGAAACGCAAATTCAACCACGGCCCCCTTGTAAAAAGTGGCCGTAGTATGAAGGAGGCAGTTTGGTAAATCAATAATTAAGCGTGAACTACTCTATCAACGGTACACCGCTCTCCACCAGGGCATATCAAATTACGCAGCACACGATCCGACTTCTCAACGAGCCCATTGGGACGATCGGGTGTTGGGTATGGGCGAAATGTCCACATCTTCGTTGGTCGCAAAAATCGCACAATGCCGATTGGCGACCCAAGTCTGAATACTTCAAAACTTCGACGCCCTAGCCGTTTTATCGTCAACATAGAATACCTTCCTATTTATTCTTATGTTGGTGATCCTAGGCAGTCTTTAATATTTTTTCAAACCCGGTTAGTCGAATAGCAATTCGCACACGCAATATCGTTTTTTAGAACTATCCAAGATGATCGATGATGACCGATAACCAGAGCACAGATGCAAGGATCAATGCGACAAATACAGCAGCAGAACCCAAATCTTTAGCTCGGCCAGAGAGCTTATGCGGTTCATCGCCAACGCGATCAACAACCGCCTCAATCCCTGAGTTTAAAAGCTCGACAATCACAACAAGTAAGAGAGACGCGATAAGCATTCCAATTTCGACCGGGTCTCGTCCGAGCCAGAATGCGAAGGGAGTCAACGCTCCAGTGAGGACAACCTCTTGGCGAAATGCTGATTCATATTTCCAAGCAGCTCGAAATCCTTTAGCGGAATACCCCGCTGCCTTTATGATCCGGGTAAGGCCCTGATACCCAGGCTTTGCCATAACAGCTCCGTTATTGTTCGAGATAACAATAGAATACCGACAATCAACTGAATTTTGGAGAACTCAAAAGGTCAAGAAAAGATGGTGCCGAAGGCCGGACTTGAACCGGCACGAGCTGCGCTCACTACCCCCTCAAGATAGCGTGTCTACCAATTCCACCACTTCGGCAAGGGACGCGCAGATTAATGATCTGCGCTGTAAAAATCAAGAATCAGTCGACCGTTTTTGGTGCAACTGGTTCTTGAGGAGCCGTTTGCACTCCTTCCGCAGGCACTTCAGGAAGACCAAAGGTGCCGACCGCGTCAGCCTTTTGCTTGGCAAGGACGGCCAATGCGAGACTCGTTGCAAAAAACAAAGCGGCCAATCCGGCTGTCAGCTTAACCAAAAAGCTGCCGGCCCCTGCTGAGCCGAACACTGTTTGTGATGCTCCTCCGCCGAATGATGCGCCTGCATCAGCACCTTTCCCTTGTTGAATAAGTACAAGACCGATCACTGACGCCCCGATCAAGACATGCACAATCAATAAAATCGTTTCCATTATTTCCGTTCCCATGCGGCAACGATTGCCGCAAATTTGTTTGCATCCAATGATGCGCCGCCAACCAGCGCACCCGAAACTCCATCCGCTGAAAACACATCATCAGCAGACTCTGGAGACACACTGCCTCCGTATAAAACTAAAGCATCCTGGCGATTCATTACGTCACGGATGGCCGCATGCATTTCTGCAATATCAGCCTGCGTGGCTGATAGTCCCGTACCAATTGCCCAAACCGGCTCGTATGCGATCACGATCCCAGTTATATCAAGTCCAGCACCAAGTAACGGCCTCACTTGTTTGGCTACAACATCAAGCGCTTGACCCGACTCACGCTCTTCACGCGTTTCACCAACACAAAATATTGGAAACATTCCCGAATCTAAAACCGCCGCAACTGCGGGCAACAAACTCTCGGTTGTTTCACCAAAGCGCGCACGACGCTCTGAATGTCCCAATATCGCCATCGAACAACCCGCGTCATTCGCCATATCAGCATTGATACATCCTGTCTGCGCACCAAATTGATCACCAATGCAGTCTTGGGCACCAAGGAGAACAGGTGACTCTATGAGAAGCTGAGCGATCGGATCAATCCATAACGCGGGTGGACATATGCCGACGCGAGTCGATCCTTGAAACTGCATGCTCGCCACGGATTCTGCCAAAGCGATTGCCTCAGCACGACCCGTGTTCATCTTCCAATTCCCAATAATCATCAAATCTACCGTTCTTTTTGGGGCGCGTAAGTTAGCTGATTAAAGCAACTTTTTCCACTGATGCTGCAATCTTCTCTGCGCACGCTTTCACTTCAGCGGCATCAACTCCCTCGACCATGACGCGAACAACAGGCTCTGTCCCGCTTGGTCTCAGTACGACTCGACCTGCGTCACCTAACTGTGTTTCAACAGTTGCCACTGCATCGATGACCAAGGTGTGCTCAAGATGCTCACGAGAAACAAGTGGTACGTTAATGAGTATCTGAGGATATTTTGTCATTCCATGTCTGGCCTGCTCGAGGGTCTGGCCTGATAAACGCAAAGCATTCACAACTTGAAGCGCCGCAACTAAGCCATCACCAGTCGACGTCAAATCAGAGCAGATAATATGACCGGAAGTCTCGCCGCCGAGCGTCCACTGACGCTCTTCCATCGCCTCAATCACATAGCGGTCACCAACTTTGGTTCTGACGAACGGAATATGCATCTCAGTTAATGCTTTTTCGAGACCTAGATTTGTCATCAAAGTCCCTACGACACCGCCGTCCATCCTGCCACGCTGATGTCTCGACGCTGCGATGATATATAAGATCTCATCACCATCGACTAAGGCACCGCTGCCATCAACCAAAACAACACGATCGGCATCGCCATCAAGCGCTACACCGAGATCAGCCTGGCCCGAAACAACCGCATCAATCAAAGCACTCGGAGCAGTTGATCCTACTCCTTTATTGATATTCAGACCGTCGGGTGTGACCCCAATGGCTTCCACGTCAGCACCGAGCTCTCTAAATACTTTTGGTGCGACTTGGTAAGCAGCGCCATGCGCGCAATCAACAACAATTTTGAGCCCCGACAAATCGGTGCCTAATCGCAAGGTATGCTTACAAAATTCGATATAACGGCCGGCAGCATCATTCGCTCGTGATGCACGCCCCAGCAACGGCCCATTGACCGTGGTTAAAGGTTCATCCAGTAGTCGCTCGATTTCATGCTCGACTGGATCAGGTAATTTTGTCCCATTCTCATCGAAGAACTTAATTCCATTGTCTTCGTAACCGTTGTGGCTTGCACTGATTACAATGCCACCGGCCGCTGAAAACGTGCGAGTCAGATAGGCGATAGCAGGTGTGGGCATGGGACCAAGCATGACTGGATCAACACCTGCAGCGATTAGCCCAGCCTCAAGAGCGGTTTCAAACATGTACCCGGACAAACGAGTATCTTTGCCAATCACCACTTTCGGGCGACCTGAGTGATTTTGTCTGACAGTCTGCCCAAACGCCCAACCGAGCTTTAGAACAAACTCAGCAGTAATACAGCCTTCACCGACTCGACCTCTAACGCCGTCGGTTCCAAAATACTTTCGATTCATTTATTGCAATCCCTGCGTTAACGACTGCATCACAACCATTGCATCGCGAGTCTCTGCGACATCATGCACGCGAAGGATGGATGCACCTTGCGATGCCGCAATCGCGGCTGCAACAGCACTCCCAGTCACCCGTTGTTCGACAGGACGACCAGTTAAATTACCAATCATTGTTTTCCGAGAAACACCAACCAAAATAGGGTATCCCGTTTGAACAAATCGATCCAAGTTTTTAAATAGCGCAATATTGTGATCTAAAGTTTTCCCAAAACCAAAACCTGGATCGAGCAGTAATTGATTCGACTGAAATCCCGCGGTCAAACATGCATCGACGCGCGTTAGCAACCACTGAAAAACATCTTCCACTGCATCATCGTACGCCGGCTGTTTTTGCATTGTTTTAGGAGTGCCTTGCATGTGCATCAGACACACAGGTAAACCAGTATTCAGCGCCGATTGCAGAGCACCGTCCCGCTGAAGCGCACGCACATCGTTAATCAAACGCGCACCACTCGATGCACCCTCACGCATGACTGTAGGGGTTGAAGTGTCAATAGAGATGACGGCATCGAATCGAGAGGTCAGCGCCTCAACGACTGGGATGACTCGTTCCAATTCTTCAGTTTCCGTCACCGGCTCTGCGCCAGGGCGAGTGCTTTCACCACCCACATCCAATAGAGTCGCCCCTTCGGCGAGACAATGCTCGGCATGCTTCAGAATGACATCCAAATTGGCCTGACCGTTATACAACTGGCCGCCATCTGAGAATGAATCCGGTGTGATATTCAAAACGGCCATGATCTGGGGACCATCGAACCCCAGATCTGGCCATGCGATAGGCTGTGTCACTTTCAGTTGGTTGGCGCGGTGCCATCCTCTGACGGTGCATCTTGAGAATCATCAGACGACCGTTCTTGTAGGTCATCGTTCATTTCAGGTGTTCCACCCTGTGGCTTGTCTTTGTCATCCCAACCATCAGGTGGTCCTGGCTTTTTGCCGTCCATAATCTGATCGATTTGCCCCGCATCAATGGTTTCATACTCCATCAACGCATCAGCCATCACGTGCAACTTATCCATGTTGTCTTCGAGCGTCTTCTTCGCCGTTTGATAACAGGTGTCGAGAATGTCTTTCACTTCCTCATCAATCAAACGCGCTGTTTCATCAGATTGTCCATTCGCTGGGCGATTCATCGACCGACCCAAGAACGGCTCATTGTCTTCATCGTCATACATCTGAGGTCCGAGCTTTTCGGACAGACCCCATTTGGTCACCATATTTCGTGCGATTGATGTTGCCCGTTGAATGTCATTCGATGCACCTGTCGTCACACCGTCAGCGCCCAAAGTGATCTCTTCAGCAATACGACCACCATAAAGCGAACAGATTTGACTAATCAATCCACGCTTTGAGTGGCTGTACTTATCTTCCTCGGGGAGGAACATGGTCACACCCAGTGCTCTTCCGCGCGGGATAATCGAAACTTTGTAAACAGGGTCATGCTCTGGCATCAAACGACCGACAATGGCATGACCTGCCTCGTGATAAGCAGTGTTCCGCTTTTCTGATTCTTTCATGACCATGGAGCGACGTTCCGCACCCATCATGATCTTATCCTTCGCCTGTTCAAAATGGCTCATCGCAACAACTCGCGTGCTTGCGCGTGCGGCGAACAATGATGCTTCGTTAACAAGGTTCGCTAAATCGGCACCAGAGAATCCAGGTGTTCCTCTTGCGATGAGTGATGCATCCACTTCAGGCGCGACAGGAACTTTTTTCATATGAACCTTGAGGATTTGTTCGCGGCCTCGGATATCTGGCAATCCAACAACCACTTGGCGATCGAAACGACCAGGACGTAGCAGCGCCTGATCAAGAACGTCAGGTCTGTTTGTCGCCGCGATCACAATCACGCCATCGTTTACGTCGAAGCCATCCATTTCAACAAGAAGTTGGTTGAGTGTTTGTTCACGCTCATCATGCCCACCACCAAGACCGGCTCCACGCTGACGACCGACGGCATCGATTTCGTCAATAAAGATGATGCACGGAGCCTGCTTTTTAGCCTGCTCAAACATGTCACGAACACGCGAAGCACCGACACCAACAAACATTTCGACAAAGTCAGATCCGGAGATAAAGAAGAATGGGACTTTTGCTTCGCCGGCAATCGCTTTAGCCAGCAAGGTCTTACCCGTACCAGGAGGGCCGGCCATCAACACCCCGCGAGGGATACGTCCGCCGAGACGCTGGAATTTGCCAGGATCTTTCAGAAATTCAACCAATTCGGCAACGTCATCTTTTGCCTCATCACAACCGGCCACGTCTGCAAAGGTCGTTTTGATCTGATCCTCGCTAATCAGTCGGGCTTTTGATTTACCAAAGGACATTGGGCCACCTCGGCCGCCACCCATGCCGCCTTGCATCTGACGCATAAAGAACATAAAGATCGCGAGGATAATCAGGACCGGGAATGCCGCAACCAATAACTGCATCCACACAGATTGTTGCTCAGGCTTCCGGCCTTCAACAACGACGTTGTGCTGCAACAAATCATCCATCAGCCTCGGATCTTGAACGGCAGGCCGAACTGTTTCGTACACGTCGCCATTAGCACGAGTTGCAATAATGGATTGGCCATCGATTACAACTCGACGGATTTGATCCCGATTCACTTCTTCAACAAACTGTGAATAGTTTATCTGTTGTGACTGCGTCTCAACGCTGAAATTGTTGAAAACTGTCAGCAAGACTGCTGCGATCACCAACCATAAAACCAGATTTCTCGCCATTTTCTTCTCCATTCCTTCAGAGGAGTCCGGCTCCCCAATATACAGTCGATTATTTGGGCAAGCCAACTGAATTCAAAGGGGGCTAGCCACGAAAGCCCATCGCCAACAAATAAGTTTCTCGGCTACGCGAACGCGAAGCGTCGGGTTTGCGAGTTTTTAAGACAGAAAAATCAGATCGAAGTTCCTGAAAAAATTCATCAAAACCCTCACCCTGAAACACCTTGATGAAAAAGGAGCCACCAGGGTTCAAAGTCTGCCGAGCAAAATCGAGGGCCAACTCACACAGATACATGGCCCGTGGTTGATCAACCGATTTATTGCCCGACATATTCGGTGCCATATCTGATAAAACCACATCAACTCGTTGACCATCGAGTGACTGCATTAATTGGTCAAGAACAGATTCTTCAGTGAAATCCCCGAGAATTATCTCCACATCCGCAACTGAGTCCATGGGTAAAATATCGAGTGCAAATACACGTCCTGACGGCCCTGTCCAGTGCGCAACTAATTCTGTCCAGCCCCCGGGGGCCGCACCAAGGTCAACAACTACGTGGCCTGGCTGGATCAGTTGATCCTTTGCCTGAACCTCTTCAAGTTTAAAACTTGCGCGCGAACGGCGTCCTTCTGCCTGCGCCTTCTGCACATACGGGTCATCAAAGTGTTCTTTCAACCAGCGACCACTGGACTTGGATCGTGCCATGTTTTGCTCTAAACTCGCGCGCCCTTCTATGGAGACGACTATGTTAACGCCAGAACGCAAAAAACAAATGCGGGCGATTGGACACCACTTGAAGCCAATTGTATTAGTTGGCGATCAAGGCATGTCGACCGGTTTGCTTGAAGAACTCAATCGTGCTTTAAACGATCATGAGTTAATCAAAATTAAAGTCCGCGCAGAACGCGACACTCGTAAAGTTCTCATTGCCTCGCTTTGCGAGGAAACTGGGGCGCTTTGTGTTCAGTCGACAGGCGCGATGGCTCTATTATTTCGCGCAGCCGAACGCCCAAATCCGCGTCTATCGAACCTAATACGCCCGATCTAATTAAAGGTGCTCTACAGTATCGATTTCATACTCAACCACACCACCTGGTGTGGTGACCGATACCTCGTCACCTTCTTCTTTTCCGATCAAACCGCGCGCGATGGGCGATGTGACTGAAATCTTCCCATTTTTCACATCGGCCTCATCTTCGCCAACGATTTGATAAGTCACTGTTTGATCCGTTTCGAGATTAATCAACGTCACTGTCACTCCGAAAATGACTTTACCCGTGTTTTCGATCTGTGTGACATCGATAACCTGCGCATGCGATAGCTTCGCTTCGATATCCTTAATGCGACCCTCGCAAAACCCTTGCTGTTCTCGAGCTGCATGGTATTCGGCATTCTCTTTCAAATCACCGTGCTCGCGGGCTTCGGCAATGGCAGCCACAATGCGCGGACGTTCAACTTGTTTTAACCGTTGAAGCTCTTCTCGAAGAGCGGTCTCTCCGCCCTGTGTCATTGGTATCTTACTCATTGAATTCCTTATTATTTTGCTTCGACACGACGATGCAGATCTTGCAGTCGACGAACCTCTCGTTCATCGCCAAACTTCAGCGCACGAACAATTGATTCACCACCGGCTAAGGTTGTTGTGTAACAGACCTTATGGTTAAGAGCCGACCGCCGAATGGTTGCAGAATCGGTAATCGCCTGTCGACCCTCTGTTGTGTTGACGATAAAAGCAATTGCATCATTTTTGATCATATCAACGATATTCGGACGACCTTCCAACACTTTGTTTACACGTTCACATGCGATCCCTTGCTCTGTGAGATAATCACAGGTACCGCCCGTTGCGACTAACTCAAAACCCATCTCGACCAGCGATTTTGCAAGTGCTGCCGCACGTACTTTATCGGCATCACGCACGGAAACGAATGCGCGACCAATTGTCGGTAACCGATCACCGGCCGCGGCGTGTGCTTTGGCAAAGGCTTCATCAAAACTATCACCGGTACCCATAACCTCGCCGGTCGACTTCATTTCTGGCCCAAGAATCGGATCAACGCCAGGGAATTTGGCAAATGGGAACACACTTTCCTTCACATTGAAGTATGGCGGTATCAATTCACTGACCATACCTTGCGATTGAAGCGACGTACCTGCCATGCAACGAGCAGCAACTTTTGCCAACGACACCCCAATACACTTCGAGACAAACGGAACAGTTCGCGAGGCCCGTGGATTTACTTCGATGACGTAGACGTCTTCACCTTGAACAGCCATCTGAACATTCATCAAACCGACAACATTCAGCTCACGTGCCATGCGAATAACTTGGTCACGGATTTCATCCTGAATATGATTTGGCAAGCTATATGGAGGTAACGAGCAGGCTGAATCACCGGAATGAACACCGGCTTGTTCAATGTGCTCCATAATGGCTCCAATCACGACATCCTGCCCATCGCTTACGGCATCTACGTCTACCTCAATCGCTGGGTCTAGGAAATGATCCAATAACACAGGTGAATCGTCGCTCGCGACAACAGCATCTTGCAGATATCGCTTCAGTTCAGAAAGATTCGAGACGACCTCCATCGCACGACCACCAAGAACGTACGATGGACGCACAACAAGCGGGAAACCGATACTCTCGGCTAGCGCCAATCCTTCTTCAAGGCTCCGTGCAGTCGCGTTGGCAGGCTGCCTAAGGCCTAAACGCGTGACCATTTGCTGAAAACGTTCACGGTCTTCAGCGCGGTCGATGGCTTCAGGCGATGTACCAATAATTGGTACTCCAGACGCCTCAAGCTCCCGCGCAAGCTTCAACGGTGTTTGGCCCCCAAACTGGACGATCACACCCTTTGGCTTTTCGATCTCGACAATCGCCAAAACATCTTCAAGCGTGACTGGCTCAAAGAACAGACGATCCGACGTATCGTAGTCAGTCGATACAGTCTCTGGGTTGCAATTCACCATGATGGTCTCATAGCCATCTTCGCGCATCGCAAATGCAGCATGAACACAGCAATAATCGAACTCAATACCCTGACCAATTCGGTTCGGACCGCCGCCCAATACCATAATTTTGTCACGACTCGATGGGTTCGCTTCACACTCTTCTTCATAGGTTGAATAGAGATAAGCCGTTGGCGTCGCAAACTCGCCAGCACAGGTGTCAACACGCTTATACACCGGACGAACATCCAGCTTTAAACGTCGTTCACGCAACTCTTTTTCGGACACATCAAGGAGCGTAGCTAACCGCTTGTCGGCAAATCCTTTACGTTTCAAGCGCCACAACGAGTCACGATCCAAATCTGACAACGCCATCTCTGTAAGACGCGCTTCGTCCCAAATCAAATCTTCAATTTGCGCGAGGAACCACGGATCGATTTTTGAAACTTGGAACACCTCTTCAACGCTCATACCGCTACGGAACGCATCAGCCACGCACCACAAACGACGTGGACCAGGGTTTGCTAACTCATGGCGCATCGCCTGAACAGACTCATCAGAATCCCACTCAAACGCCGGATCGAGCCCACTCACTCCAATCTCTAGACCACGCAAGGCCTTTTGCATTGATTCTTGGAAGTTACGGCCAATCGCCATGACTTCTCCCACAGATTTCATCTGTGTAGTCAGGCGACTGTCAGCCTGCGGGAATTTTTCGAAAGTGAAACGCGGAACTTTTGTCACCACATAATCGATCGATGGCTCAAATGAAGCCGGTGTTGCGCCACCAGTGATTTCATTAGCAAGCTCATCCAAGGTGTAGCCAATTGCGAGTTTTGCAGCAACTTTCGCGATTGGAAAACCTGTCGCTTTGGAAGCGAGTGCAGAAGAACGCGATACACGAGGATTCATTTCGATAACGACCATGCGGCCATTTTCAGGATTCACACCAAATTGGACGTTAGATCCACCTGTCTCGACGCCAATTTCACGCAAAACCGCTACCGAAGCATTTCGCATGAGTTGATATTCTTTGTCTGTCAACGTTTGGGCCGGTGCAACAGTGATAGAGTCACCTGTATGCACACCCATTGGATCGAAATTCTCGATCGAGCACACGATGATGCAGTTGTCCTTGCGGTCCCGCACCACCTCCATCTCATACTCTTTCCATCCGAGTAGTGATTCATCGATCAACAACTCATTGGTTGGAGATAGATCGAGGCCTCGCTCGCAAATCTCTTCAAACTCTTCGCGGTTGTATGCAACACCGCCACCAGAGCCACCCATGGTGAACGACGGACGGATGATGCAGGGAAATCCAAGATCGGCCACAGCAGCTCGCGCTTCGTCCATCGAATGTGCAATGTGACTTCGCGGCGTATCAAGACCTATTGCCTTCATTGCTTTGTCGAACCGATCCCGATCTTCTGCCTTATCAATCGCGTCCGCGTTTGCTCCGATTAGCTGCACACCGTATTTTTCAAGCACACCCTCGCGATCAAGATCCAAAGCACAATTCAAAGCAGTTTGTCCTCCCATGGTGGGGAGTAGTGCACTCGGCCGCTCCTTCTCAATCACCTTCGCAACAGATTGCCAGCGAATGGGTTCAATGTAGGTCGCATCAGCCATTGCCGGATCGGTCATGATGGTTGCCGGGTTTGAATTGACTAAGATAACCCGATAACCCTCTTCTCTAAGCGCTTTACAGGCTTGCGCGCCCGAGTAGTCAAACTCACACGCCTGCCCAATCACAATCGGACCCGCGCCAATGATTAGAATCGATTCAAGATCGGTACGTTTTGGCATTAGCAGGCCTCCATGTTCGCAATAAATTGATCAAACAAAGGCGCTACATCATGCGGACCGGGACTCGCTTCAGGATGTCCTTGAAAACTAAATGCTGAGGTATCTGTTCGCGTGATCCCTTGGAGCGATTGGTCAAATAGTGATTTGTGCGTCATTTTTACATTCGAAGGGAGTGTATTTTCATCAATAGCAAAGCCATGATTCTGGCTGGTGATCATGACCACGCCCGACTCGAGATCTTGCACCGGATGGTTCGCACCATGATGGCCAAACTTCATCTTGATCGTTTTCGCACCTGAAGCAAGGCCGAGCAATTGATGTCCTAAACAAATACCAAAAACCGGCGTCTTCGTTTCAAGAATTGTTCGGATCGCTTCAATCGCGTAATCACAGGGCTCGGGGTCACCAGGGCCATTGGATAAGAAAACACCATCTGGATTCATCGCTAAAACATCTTTTGCAGATGTTGTCGCAGGAACGACCGTTAATCGGCAACCTCGATCCGCGAGCATACGGAGAATATTTCGCTTCACTCCGAAATCATAAGCAACAACATGAAAACGTGTGTCAGCCTGCTTTGAATGACCCTCGCCTAAGACCCAAGAACCCTCGGTCCACTCGTATGTCGATTCAGTCGTCACTTCTTTCGCCAGATCCATACCAGCGAGACCCGGAAATTCGGCCAGAGATGCCTGCGCTTTTAAGATGCCAGCCTCGGAGCAAGCCTCTTCACCCGCCAGGATCACACCCGCCTGCGCACCCTGATCACGAAGGATACGTGTCAGCTTACGGGTATCGATTTCTGCAATCCCTACAACACCGGCCGCAGTCAAATATGATTCTAAAGACCCACTTGCACGGAAATTACTGTGCAATAGCGGTAAGTCTCGAATGATTAAACCGCCAGCATGGATCGCACTCGATTCCTCATCCTCGGGCGTCACGCCGGTATTCCCAATATGTGGGTAAGTGAGCGTGACGAGTTGGCGCGCATAAGACGGATCAGTCAGGATTTCCTGATAACCCGTCATCGCAGTGTTGAACACGACTTCGCCGACGGACTGTCCGTCCGCGCCAATGGAGCGGCCGACAAACTGGGTGCCGTCCGCGAGTAATAAAATTGCAGGTGAATACAACCGGGAGTCCTCTGTCTCGACAGACTCGGCAGGCGCCGAGCGATTGAGGGCGCATTTTAGGGACGTTGCAAGAAGAAGTCCATCGAAGCCTTTCGGTTTTGCCTAAAGACCAAGCACATCCTGCATTGAGTAGAGACCTGCTGGCTGGTCCGAAGCCCAGATTGCAGCTCGCACCGCGCCATTCGCAAACGTCCGTCGACTCGAGGCCTTATGCGTAATTTCAACACGCTCGCCCTCGGCTGCAAATAGAACGGTATGCTCGCCTACGACATCGCCAGCCCGAACCGTTGCAAAACCGATTTGATCTCGCGGCCGAGCACCAGTTTGACCCTCACGCCCATAGACAGCAACTTTCGATAAATCGCGCTCAAGCGCGCCTGCCACGACTTTACCCATTGCCAAAGCAGTCCCACTTGGGGCGTCAACCTTGTGACGATGATGTGCTTCTAGGACTTCAATATCGACAGTGTCACCAAAAACCCGCGCGGCACGATCGAGGAGATCGAATACAACGTTGACACCGACGCTGAAATTTGGCGCATACACAACTGGAATTGATGTCGCAGCCTGAGTAATTTCGGCCTCTTGAGCGTCAGAAAAACCGGTGGTCCCAATGATACAAGGAGCACTGTGCTTCACACACCATTGCAAATGATCGAGCGTTGCCTCGATTGTTGTGAAGTCGATCACGACAGGACTTGATGAAGCAAAAGCATCCAAATTGGTTTGTATTGGCGCATTCCGATGGCCTTGACCGACAAGCTCACCGGCATCCGCACCCGCAAGCGTCGACGCGGAACGAACAGTCGCTCCCAATAACGAAGCGTCTTCTGCTTCGAGGGTCGCCTCAATCAGTGCCCGCCCCATTCTTCCCGACGCACCTGTAATGACAATATTGGCCATCAGAATTTCATCTCATCAAAAAATGATTTGACGCTATCAAACCAACCTTCGCGCTTTGGCGCATGCGTCTTATGATTCAACGATTGGTGCAATTCTTCTAGTAACTCACGCTGTTTCGAAGTCAGATTCACTGGTGTTTCGACCGCCACACGACACAGTAGGTCACCTTGTGCTCCACCGCGTACAGGCTTCACCCCCTTGGCGCGAACTCGGAATAATTTCCCAGTTTGTGTCCCTGCGGGGACCTTCAATTTGACACGACCATCGAGCGTTGGCACTTCTAACTCACCACCAAGTGCTGCATCGGTAAAAGAAATCGGAACCTCGCAATACAGGTCTTTCCCATCACGAGAGAAAATTCGGTGCTCTTTGACGTTTACTTGAACGTACAAATCGCCAGCAGGCCCACCGTTGACACCAGCTTCACCCTCACCTGACAGCCTTACTCGGTCGCCTGTATCGACCCCAGCCGGAATTTTCACAGAGAGTGTCTTAGTTTCTTCTTTACGCCCCTGTCCACGGCAGTCGCCACAAGGATCGGTGATGACCTTGCCTTGTCCATGACAGCGCGGGCAAGTTTGTTGGATCGCAAAGAAGCCTTGCTGCATGCGAACTTGCCCTTGGCCGTTACAGGTCTGGCAAGTCTTCGGAGAGGACCCTGGCTTTGCACCGCTACCGTGACACGTATCGCATTCAGTGAGTCGTGGCACTTTGATGGTTTTTTCGATGCCGAATACAGCTTCTTCGAGAGTCATGTCGAGGGTATAGCGCAGATCACTACCGCGTTGCACAGAAGAGCGACCGCCGCCGCCTGGCCCTGCACCACCGAAAATGTCACCGAAGACGTCACCGAAGATATCTGAGAAGCTCGCGCCACCTTGGAAGCCACCGCCTGGACCACCCATTCCGCCCTCAAAAGCATCATGGCCGTACCGATCATAAGCTGCACGCTTCTCAGGATCAGAGAGCACTTCATATGCTTCAGACAACTCTTTGAACTTGGCTTCTGCTTCAGCGTCACCCGGGTTGCGATCCGGATGACACTTCATCGCCAGGCGACGATAGGCCTTTTTGAGATCTCCCTCGGCAACGTCTGACGACACCCCGAGGATCTCATAATAATCACGCTTAGCCACTCAGCTCTCCTTCCCTGAGATGTGAGTCAAACGACTCACTTCTTCTCGTCATCCTTAACTTCTTCAAACTCCGCATCAACCACGTCATCATCTGATTTTGATGAACCCGCGTCAGTCGCTCCAGCATCAGTCGCATCAGCGTCTGCTGCCGCGTACAGCTTTTCAGCAATTTTTGCTGATGCTTCAGTCAAGGCCGTCGTTTTTGCTGTGATCTGCTCTTGATCATCCGACTTCAATGCTTCTTCGAGTTCAGCAATTGCTGCCTCAACTGGCGCCTTCTCGTCGTCTGTCAGCTTATCACCAGCCTCAGTCATCGACTTGCGAGTGGCGTGGATCATTCCATCCGCTGCATTACGTGCAGAGATCATTTCCTCGAACTTCTTATCTGCATCGGCATTCGCTTCCGCATCTTTCACCATTTTCTCGATTTCTTCATCCGAGAGACCTGAAGACGCTTTGATCACGATCGATTGCTCTTTGCCCGTTGCCTTGTCTTTTGCAGACACGTTCAAGATGCCGTTGGCGTCGATATCAAAAGCAACCTCAATCTGCGGCATACCACGAGGTGCTGGTGGAATGTCGGCAAGGTCGAAACGCCCGAGCGACTTATTCTGTCCAGCTTGCTTGCGCTCACCTTGCAGAACATGAATCGTCACAGCCGTTTGATTGTCTTCAGCAGTCGAGAATACCTGAGTCTTCTTGGTTGGAATGGTTGTATTCTTCTCAATCAACGCAGTCATCACTCCGCCCATGGTCTCAATACCCAAAGACAGTGGAGTCACGTCAAGAAGCAATACATCTTTCACATCACCCGCCAAGACTGCACCCTGGATTGAGGCGCCCATAGCAACCGCCTCATCTGGGTTCACGTCCCGACGTGGCTCTTTATCAAAGAATGCTTTGACCTTCTCTTGAACCAGCGGCATGCGAGTCTGGCCACCAACTAAGATCACATCGTTAATTTCAGATGTTGAATGACCTGCGTCTTCGAGCGCCTGCTTCACGGGAGCAAGTGTTCGCTCGACTAGGTCTTCAACAAGTGATTCGAGTTTCGCACGCGTCAACTTCACGTTCAGGTGCTTTGGACCACTCGCGTCAGCAGTGATATAGGGGAGGTTCACATCTGTTTGCTGGCTCGAAGACAGCTCGATCTTCGCTTTTTCAGCGGCTTCCTTGAGACGCTGCATCGCAAGCGGATCACCTTTCAGATCCATTCCTTGTTCTTTTTGGAATGATTCCGCCAAGTAGTCGATCACTCGAAGGTCAAAATCCTCACCACCGAGGAACGTGTCACCGTTAGTTGAAAGCACTTCAAACTGGTGTTCGCCATCCACTTCAGCAATTTCGATAATTGAAATATCGAACGTACCACCACCCAAGTCATACACTGCAATGACCGAGTCACCACGCGACTGATCCATACCATATGCAAGCGCTGCCGCAGTTGGCTCATTGATGATCCGTTTCACGTCAAGACCAGCGATCTTACCCGCATCTTTAGTCGCTTGACGTTGGCTATCATTGAAATAAGCAGGAACTGTAATAACCGCTTCAGTTACGGCTTCACCCAGATAATCTTCTGCAGTCTTCTTCATCTTCTTGAGAATTTCTGCAGACACCTGAGGCGGTGCAAGTTTGTCACCTTTCACCTCAACCCATGCGTCACCATTATCAGCGCCCACAATTTTGTAAGGGACCATCTTGATATCTTTTTGCACAACATCGTCAGCAAACTTCCGTCCAATCAGACGTTTTACAGCAAACACTGTGTTGTCCGGATTCGTGACTGACTGACGCTTTGCTGGTTGGCCGACAAGTGTCTCGTCGTCGGTATATGCAATTATCGATGGTGTTGTACGATCGCCCTCGGCATTTTCGATTACACGCGGCTTGCCTCCTTCGAGTACAGCCACGCATGAATTTGTTGTACCAAGATCGATTCCTATGATCTTACCCATGGTTTTTCCTCTCTTTTCATCCATGTCCGGTCACCCGGATAACATATGTGGTTCATTGCGGTATTTTGATCCGCATTCAAGTAATCAATTTGATGCGGCTTTCGTGACAACAACCATTGCTGCGCGAATCACCCGCCCTTCTAACTTATAGCCCTTCTGCATCACAGCCATCACTGTGTTCGGCTCATGCTCTGCCGACTCAACCATGCTCATTGCCTGATGCTCTTGAGGATCAAAAGCTTCGCCAACAGGATCAATCGGTGCTACACCGTGCTTTGAGGCAGTATCAAGAAGGAGTTTGTGGGTCATCTGAGTACCCTCGAGCATTGCCGCATCGAACCCTTCTGTTGTCTCTGCCAACTCAAGCGCTCGATCCATTGAATCGAGAACGGCCAAAAGGTCTCTCACGAACTTTTCGACCGCATATTTGTGAGCATTCTCAACGTCGCGTTCGGCACGACGACGTACATTCTGCATATCCGCCTGAGTCCGAAGAAGCGCTTCTTTCAACTCTTCAACTTGCGTTTCCAGACTTGCCGAATCGCCATCGTCAGTCTGCTCGACTTCGTGGTCGGAGCCATCAGTCGAATCTGACTCGCCTTGCTCTGTATCTGCTTGGCCTTGGGTTTGAGACGCGTCCACTGTGTCTTTTATGACGTCTTCATCGCCTTGTGATTTCTCGTCAGCCATAATCTCCTCCTTGTTTCCTCCACCAGGGAACTACACTCTCTAGGGAAACGCATGTATAAGGTCATATCCGCGAGTTTCAACAGACAAACAAATGCTCTTACAACTAAACGTCAAAAATTTAGCCACACTGGCTTCCGTCGATCTTGAGCTCACTGGAGGCTGCATCGCGATCACCGGTGATACTGGCGCCGGTAAATCACTGATTCTCGATGCGCTGGAGCTGGCCTTGGGGGCGCGAGCAGACGCTGGCCTTGTAAGGGCCGGCACCGAGCGCGCGCAAATCAATGCAGAATTTGATCTCGAACGACTCCCCGCTGCGAGAGCTTGGTTGATAGCCAATGACTTGGATCAAGACGGTGAACTCATGCTCCGTCGCACACTGACATCTGAAGGACGATCGAAAGCGTTTGTGAACGGCACCCCGATCTCGACTTCACAATTGAAAGAACTCTCTGAGCAGTTGGTGTTGATGCATACCCAGCACGCCAACCAGAAGTTACTACAAACGAAACACCAACTTGAGTTACTCGACGAATTTGCTGATCAAGGCAAGGCTCGAGATGCGTTTCAGAGCATTTACAATCAGTGGACTGATACCTTAGAGCGGCTAAATACACTCAAAACAGATGCATCCCGAGCCAACGCCGAGCGTGAGCTTCTTGGATTTCAAGTTGAGGAACTCAATGCGTTCAATTTGACCGATGGCGAATTTGAGCAACTCGACCAGGAGCAGCGACAATTAGCGTCTGGCGACGCATTTATTCGGATTACAGAACAATCGATCGGTATCCTGTCAGGCGATGATACGGGAGGACTGATAAGCCACACTGAGCGCCTCGCGAATGATCTCAATTCAATCAGTGGAGGGCATGCGGGCCTACAAAATGCCGTTGATCTTGTTGAGCAAGCAGCGATCGCCCTTAATGAGGCACGAACTGAGATTCAACACGCAAGAGATCAGTTTGATCTCGACCCTGAGCGGCTGCGCTTTGTTGAAGATCGTCTAGCGCAAGTATTTCAGCTGGCACGCAAGCACAAGATTGAACCTGAAGACCTGGTCGAGCATCATCAGCGTCTTGTATCACGCCTTGAAGGGATTGCAGAAGCAAATGATCGAATTCCTGCGCTTGAATCGGAGGTTCTTCAACTTGAGAAAATTGCGCAAGACAAAGCGATTGAACTAACTCGGGTTCGCTCAAACGCAGCTGAGCAGTTGTCGCGCGAAGTGACTGCACATTTTCCTGATCTAGGAATGGAATACGCGACACTGACGATTCGTCTGGTTCCGCAAGATGGCCTAACCACCAGTGGCGCTGAGTCAATTCAGTTTTTCTTCCAACCAAATCCGGGCCAACAGGGCGGTCCCCTATCGAAAATCGCATCAGGTGGTGAATTGTCGCGAGTCAGCCTTGCTGTTCAGGTCATCACTGCAACTCGCCTTGCAACACCAACGCTTGTGTTTGACGAAGTTGACGTGGGTATTGGCGGCAAGACAGCAGCCAAAGTTGGCGAACTCTTAACGGAACTTGCACGCAACGCACAAGTCCTGGTTGTGACACACCAACCTCAAGTTGCCGGTCAGGCCGATCAGCATCTGCATGTGCAAAAACAATCGGGGGATGATGTGACAGTCTCGCAAGCGCAACTCTTGTCAAGGAACGAGCGGATCGATGAAATCGCTCGGATGCTTGGCGGTCATGCCATTACAGAAAGCACGCGCCAAGCAGCGTCGGATCTCTTGCGAGACTAACCTCCAATCAATTGGCTAGCCGCCCAGTAGTAAAGCGGTATGCCGACGATAATGTTAAACGGAAAGGTCAGGCCTAAAGATAGACCAAGATACAAACTCGGGTTTGATTCTGGAAGCGAGTGCTTCAGCACCGCCGGAACTGCGATATAAGAGGCAGAGCCAGCAAGAACAGCCAACAGCGTTGCATTGGGTGCCGACAATCCCCCAAGCCAAGCGAGCAACAGAGCGATCGATGCATGAATCAGTGGCGCGAGCACACCGTAGAAGGCAAGCCGTTTCGGGACGCCACGCAAATCCGCCAAACGTTTCGCAGTGGCCACGCCCATGTCGAGCAAAAAGAACGCAAGCATTCCTTTAAAGATCATGCCCGTAAACGGATCCATGATTGATTTTCCAGATGCTCCTGTGATCATTCCAATCACCATCGCACCAATCAATAAAATCTGCGCGCCTTCAGTGAATGACTCTTTCAGAACAACTAAAAACCCTTGATGCTCTTGGCGCGCGTCCTGTGACCGATACATATTCGCCATCAAGATGGCAAAAATAATCGCAGGCGACTCCATCAGTGCCATTGCGGCCGCCATGTGACCGCCATACTCCAAACCATTGGTTTCTAGAAATTGTGTCGCAGTGATAAAGGTCACGGCCGACACAGACCCATAGGTTGCAGAGATTGCAAGCGCATCAAGCGGTGAGATCATTCGTTTGAGAACGAAAAAGCTGCAAAACGGAATCAAAATCGCGAGACCAATCGCAAACACAAGGTCGCGCAGGATTGCTGGATTAAAACCACTTTCAGCGAGAGAGAACCCCCCTTTTAATCCAAGAGCCATGAGTAAATACAGCGAAAGAAAACGCGCGATAGCACTCGGTATTTCGAGATTTGAACGGACTAGACCTGCAAACAGACCAAGAACAAAAAATAAGACGCTTGGGTCTAATAAAGGACTAGAACCCACTATGACTTCACCGAACAGTCTGGACACGTCACATAGATCACGTGCGTATGATCAACAATGTCACAGCCATGCTCTTTGGCGATTTTTTCTTGAAGCGCCTCAATCTCTGGGCTCACATATTCGATGACCCGATGACACCTCACGCAAACCATATGGTCATGGTGATCATCCGGCTTTAGCTCAAAAACACTGGTCGTCGCATCAAACTGGTGACGCTCCACCAATCCCGCCTCTTCAAATTGAGTCAATACCCGGTAAATTGTTGCTAGGTTCACATCGACTCCAGACTCATGGAGTTTTCGGTAAACGACTTCTGCCGACATATGCTCGCCCTCGTTGGAGAGCAATAATTGCAAAACATGAATTCGTGGCAGAGTTGCTTTTAAACCTGCTTTCTTTAATTCATCTGTTTCGTATTGCATGATCAATGGACTCAGTGGCTTTGCATCTTTATTATTCTGCCAAGAATTTCCCTAGGAAGATATTGATGCGACTGATTTCGATTCCCGTTCTTGTTACCACGCTCATTTTAACTGGGTGCAGCTTCCCCGGCGTCCACAAAAACCCAGTCAAACAAGGAAATCAATTAATTCCAGAACGGGTCGAGCGACTTGAAGTCGGAATGTCACGCGACCAAGTCCAGTTTTTGCTTGGATCTCCGATCACTGTGAACACATTCAACCCCGATCGGTGGATCTATGTTGAACGAATTGATTTCGACGGGACGGTTCAGGAAAACACGTATTTGATTGTGAATTTTAAGAGCGATCAAGTTTCTGCGATTGAGCGCGAGTCCGGCGGGTCTCCTTCGGATCCGCTATCAAAGATCGATACAACTCCACCCGATCGCCAGGATGAAGGATCGTGGTGGTGGCCGTTTTAACACGCACACCAAACACTCCCATCGGAATTGTCTCAAGATCAATTTCTGGAAATTGATCAGCAAGGCCTGACAAGGCCGCAGCCTGCTGAACCGTCGTTCCCTCGGCAACGTCAAGATCGATGACATACTGGCGGTCAGGCTTTGCGTAGACAACTTGTACGTTCATGGATCAAGATCCGTATAACTGGTCAGCCCGATCGCAAAATGCATCCACCAAGCTCCCAGCAATCTGAGAAAAGATCGCGCCGATCGCCATTGCAATCAAACGGCCTGCGAATTCGAATTCAAGATCTAAACTTACCCGACATGCGCTGTCACCAACGGCCTCAAAACGCCAATGACCAGATAACGATTTGAATGGCCCGTCAACAAGGGATAAATCGATACGTTCAGGTGGAGTCAACGTATTCTTTGTTGCAAAGGATTGGCGAATTGAACCCTTTTGAATGGACAGTTCACCGACAATCGTTGTCTCTGTCGTTTCGAGCACTCGTGCAGCACCACACCAAGGCAGAAACTCTGGGTAGCGGGCGAAGTCATTTACTAACTCAAACATTTGCTCTGGAGTGTGAGACACTAGGGCGGATCGCGTAATTTTCGGCATCAATTCCTCAATCGCCGTTTGACGAAACGGCAAATATACGTAAAGTCGCCCGCCATGGCCAAGAAATCGAACAACAATAGCAATCAAATTGCGCAAAACAAGCGCGCCCGTTTTGACTACCATATCGATGAAACATTCGAGGCTGGCATGCAGCTGCACGGTTGGGAAGTAAAATCAATTCGTGCAGGGAAAGCGAACCTGAGTGACACTTACGTGATCATCCGAAACGGTGAAGCCTATTTATTAAACGCCCAGATCACACCCCTGGAATCTGCGTCGACTCACGTCATCGCAGACCCAGTGCGTACTCGGAAACTTCTTTTACACAAGAAAGAACTAGCGACAATTCATGGCGCATTGAGCCAAAAAGGGCATGCATGCGTTCCCCTTGAAATGTACTGGAAAGGTCCGCTTGTAAAAATCAAAATTGGCCTCGCGCGCGGTAAGAAACAACACGACAAGCGCGATACAATTCGTGACCGCGAGTGGAACATTGAAAAGCAGCGAGCAGTTCGTCACCGAGTTCGCTGATGTCTGAAACAGACTGGATCAATCTCACCCTTCTGTGTTTTGCAGGAGCAGTCTCGCCAGGCCTTTCGTGGCTTTTAATTTTATCGATGTCAGCGAGCCGTGGGACCGTAGTCGGAATTAGCGGTGCTCTCGGTCACGGCCTCGGTATTTTAGTATTTGCACTGACCACTGTGTTTGGTTTGTCAGCTCTGCTGCTTGCTCTCCCTGAGCTGACAAACGCACTCACACTGCTCGGAATCGTCCTGCTGTGTTACTTCGGGTACCAACTACTGAAAGCAGGCACAATGCCACTACCAGAAAAACTGAGTACTCAAGGCGGATTCGCCGCAGGTTTTTCAATCGCCATCGTCAATCCAAAGGTATTGGTATTTTTTCTCGCTGTCTTCGGACCCTTCGTTGATCCGAGTCAATCGTTAAAAACCCAAATTCTGATGGGTGCTCTAGCTGGCGGAATCGACGCATTCGTGTATACCGGAGTTGCACTCGCGGGTGTCGCCTTGAAACGAGTCTTCGAAGGTGGACGGATTCAATTGATCAATCGCCTCATCGGCAGCTTACTTATCGCGTCGAGCATGTGGCTTTTCTTAGAAGAGATTTCAATTTTTGTCTAAATAACCGATACTACGCTTTCGGGGACGATATGGATTCGACGCCGGTTACAAACCCAAATGTGCATGCCGAGTAGTTCTACAGTGCTCGTAAACCCAACTGTGGACTCGTTAGCTATAACTGCCAACGACGAAAACTACGCTCTAGCAGCTTAAGCTAGACCCTGGGTGGGGATCGTCTCTGGTCTTCATCAACAGGGTTCGAAACAGAGACTCGCTTCAACGCTGTGTTCGGGGTTGAGGAGTTAAATTTTTAACTGAACTCGGAAAGGCAATCCCTGTGCGTTGGGAGAACCGGACTTAAATTGAAAAACGCGACTAAGCATGTAGAGCGTTTGGCAGCGGACTGACGGACGCGGGTTCAAATCCCGCCGTCTCCACCATACGAAAAAAAGGCGCCTTCTCGGCGCCTTTTTTCCTCACTGATTTAAATGAACGAGACTGTTCTGTATGAAAGACATCACACGGTTTATAGAGACATTGCAAACGAATCCTCAAGCGATTCAATTCGCAGATGTCATCGCACTGATCGATACGCATTATGATCATCAGCCGACGGCATTCACAAATGGCGCGGTTAAAAACGAGGCAGGAGAAAATCAGGGATCAGCAAAGGTGTTCTCTTTTGCGCGCCTTCACAACCTCGACGAAACTGAAACACTCTTGTGTTTTGCAGAACATTTTCGTTCAGTGACGGACACACCTGCAGGCTCTGACCATCAAAATATTCGCCAATTCATTGTAAACGGATGGTCTGGTATGGAATTACCTGAAGGATGCCTGACCCTGAAATAAAAGCGGATTTAAAGGTCTGCGAGCGCCAGACTACACAGTGTCTCGGACAAGGCTTTTGGACAAAACCCGCCTCCGTCTGTTTGCTCTAGGTAAACTGGTGAAATTCCCATTTTCGCCATCATCTCGAAAGGAATCTCCCCCTG
>CBFHIN010000004.1:0-44293 GCA_965655875.1 Litorivicinaceae bacterium
TAATAATCAAAATCGAAAGAAGGGATTAGCATGCTGATCACTGGTTTTTTAAAATCTGCGTTGAGCGACCCTGACGCACCGTGCTTGCACAAATACCTCAACGACATTTGGTTGTCATATTCCCGCAGCGAAGTAGTGGACGCTGCAACCCGACTCTGTGCGCAATGGCAGCGTGACGGTGTCTCGCAGGGAGAGCGGGTGATCGTGTTGATGGATAATCGACCAGAATGGGCTGTCGTTGCCATTGCCTCTGCGATGTACGGTCTAGTTATCGTGCCTGCATATACAACCCACCGAGTGCCCGAAATTGAGTATCTGATTCGTCAATCCGAAGCAGGTCTTGCCGTCGTGTTAGCTGGTGAGTTGTTAGATCGGTTTCTTGAAGCTGAGTTAAATCAACAGCTTAAGGTCTATTCTGCCGAGGAGCATGATCGTGGTTTGTTTTCGCAATATGTGGATGCGTCATATCAATCACAGGAGTCAGCCGACCCGAGCGTGCCATATGCCTTGATTGCGACTTCGGGGACGAATGGAAACCCTAAGCTTGTGTCTTTGAGCCAGAATAACCTGTTGGCAAACGTGACAAGTATTCTGCAAGTTTTGCGCGAAGCCGACCTCCTTCAGCCCCATCGATTTTTATCATTTTTGCCGTTAGCCCACGCGTATGAGCATATGGCAGGACTCTATCTCCCGCTTCACTTGGGTGGTGAGATATTCTACTGCGATAAGCTCGATAAATTATCTCCGATGATGGCTGAGGTGCAACCGACCTTAATGACCGCCGTACCGAGGCTTTATGAGCTGTTGTACAGCCGGATCACAGCACAGATTGCTAAAGAGAGTCGGATCAAGCAGTTTTTGTTTAAAACAACGATTCGGCTTGGAAACCAAGAGAAGTTGTCGATCAAAGATGCAGTATTGAATCGTGTGTGCGAACGGCTTGTTCGAGGCAAAGTCCGGCAACGTTTCGGTGGTAAATTGCAATATTTTGTCTCTGGAGGCGCCGCGTTAAATGCAGAGATTTCCTCATTTTTTCAGGGACTTGGGATCGGTATTTTGCAAGGTTATGGGCAAACAGAGGCCTCACCAGTCATCAGTGTCAACCGTCCAGGAAGTGAGCGCGTTGATTCTGTTGGACCACCATTGCCCGGTGTCGAAGTATGTTTAGCTGACGACGGTGAGTTACTTGTCAGAGGTGATAATGTCATGCTTGGTTATTGGAATGATACAGAAGCAACGTCCGAGACGATTCGGAATGGTTGGTTGCACACAGGCGATCTGGCAGCAATTGATCCAGATGGTCATATCCGCATCGTCGGTCGTCTCAAGGACCTCATCGTCAATTCTGGAGGCGACAACATCGCGCCTGCACCCATTGAGCAAGAATTGTCACTGTATCCAGAAGTCGAGCAGGTTGTTGTCGTTGGAGACGGGCGACCATGGCTTTCTGCGATTATTTCTCTGAGTGCTGACATCGATCCAAGTCAGGGGGATGAGATACTGTATTCAATTTTGAAACGCTATAACGCAGATAAATCGCCTTTAGTGCAGGTGCGGAAAGCGGTCTTAATGAAAGAGCCGTGTTCGATCGACAATGGATTATTAACACCAACGCAGAAGGTGAAGCGCGCTCAAGTCATTCAAATGTATAAAGAATCGATCGATCACCTGTATCGTCGTTCGTCATCGTAGTGACACAGTCGTGTGATGTAGTCGACATCGTTAAAAATAGAGGTCTATGTGAACTCGAATCCATTTAAGCTCTTCTTACAGTTTCTTTATCTTGGCTGCACTTCGTTTGGTGGTCCTGTTGCGCATATTGCGATATTTCGTCGTCAGTTTGTCTCTCAAGAAAAACGTTTAAGTGAGGACGAATACGCGACACTTGTTGCGTTGTGTCAGATGATTCCAGGTCCGGCGTCATCTCAGGTGGGGATGGGTTTAGGTTATCGCTTCGCTGGTTGGCAAGGCGCATTAGCAGCCTGGGTTGGATTTACGCTTCCAAGCGCGATCTTGATGTTCGCTGCCGCACTTTGGGTTCTCAGCGGTGGTGTTGCAAATGGGGATTGGTTTATCACAGCCATGAAACTGGTTGCGGTCGGAATCGTCACGCAAGCGCTTCTTGGAATGTGGGGGCAATTATGTGTGGATCGCGAGACTAAAATTGTAGCGCTCATTGCAGCCATCACCTTCTATGCAGCACCCACGCCACTCACCCAAGTCGCAATCATTGGGTTGGCGCTCTTTGCCGGTTATTTAAAAAGTCAGTCTCAGGACGTTGAGTATTCCAAACTGGCATTACAACGTGTTGGTATTTTCGGCATCGCGCTCTGGCTGATCGGCGTCATCATTGCAAGCGTTCCGGTCGATATGAATGCGCTTTGGGCGGTGTTGACGGGTCACTACTTAAGTGGTGCCTTGGTGTTCGGAGGGGGACATGTGGTATTGCCGCTTCTTGAGGCGGAGTTTGTTCCTCCACTTGATTCAGAAGCCTTTATAGCCGGGTATGGATTCGCCCAGGCGATGCCAGGTCCATTGTTTACGCTGTCTTCGTTTATTGGAGCTGTGATGCTTCCAGAGGCAGCATTCCTGGGCGCTGCCCTGGCTGTGATTGCAATATTTCTGCCTGGTGCATTGTTGTTATTCGCGGTCTTGTCGGTCGGTGATTTTTTAATGAGTTGGAAACAGCGATTGATTTTTGTCAATGCGGCTGTTGTCGGTTTGTTGTTCGCAGTACTCGTTAACCCAATCTTCACGGAGGCAGTCACATCAGAGGCGACAACGGGATTGGCTATTTTGAGTCTCATGACTTGCGTCGCTCTCAAGCGTTCCCCCTTGGAGTTGGTTGGTATCATGACAATCAGTACCTACATCGTTCATCTATTGGGGTGGCTATAAATGGCAATTCCCATTATCACATTGCTTGTAACCTGCGTTCTGATTGCAATCCAGGTAGTTTTAACTGCGTTGGTGATTCGTGCGCGGCGTCGGTTACAGGTTGCTGTTGGTTCAGAAGGGTCTCCCGAGCTGGAACGCTCAATTCGTGCGCATGGAAACTTCACTGAAATGACACCGATTTTCTTGATCGGTTTACTGCTTCTCGAGTTGGTTGATAGTTATTTGTGGTGGGTCGCGATTCTCGGCGTACTTTTCATTATCGGCCGAATTCTGCATGCGCGTTCGCTGATCGTTACTGAGCTTAAAACAGGTACGTATTCACAACGCGTGATCGGCATGATGCTGTCACTGACTTCGCTCGCGCTGACAGGAGTTAGCGGGGTGATTTGGGTTGTTTGGAATTTGGTATAGCTCTGCCCAAGATCGGGCAGAGCCATGGATACATCACGCGCGGAGATGAGATTCTAGGAATGTCAGAGTCCGGGCGAATGCAAGGGCGGCATCGTCTTCATCGTAACGGCCCCCAGTCGGATTGGCGAAAGCGTGATCGGCTGTATACCAGTGCGTGGTCAACAACTCGTCCTTATCCGTCTCTCTCAACGTTTGCTGGAATGCGCCAACCATTTGTGGATTGATGTTCTTATCAAGCGTGCCGAAGTGGCCAAGTAGTGGTGTTGTCAGAGCCGATAACTCATCACTAGATCCACCGACACGGCCGTAATAAATCACACTGGCATCCGGGTTCGCTGAAACGGCAGTCTTCAAACTCCAGCCGCCACCAAAGCACCAACCACAGGTTCCAACTTTTCCATTTCCTTGTTGCCGAGCCCAATCAACCCATGCGTTCATGGTTTCAGTTGCTTCGTCTGCATTTAAAGCTCTGATTTGAGCCATTGCGCCGTCGCGGTCTGTTGCCACAGATCCCTTAAATAGATCAACAGCAAGGGCTCGAAAACCTTTGTTTTTAAACTCTTGCGCAACTGCCTTGATATGATCATTTAGACCCCACCATTCATGAATCAAGATCACGGTTGGTGCATTTTTGTCCTCAGGCTCAGCAAGATATCCGGTGACATCGCCCGCTAAATCAGTCTTGATCGTGACCGTTTCACCGCCGTGCGCTGCTGCTTTAGCAAGCTCGACGTCAGCGAGGATGTACGCGAGTGGTAAAGATGCAACGCCCTTTAGAAATAAACGACGACTCTCTGGATCCACTGTCAACGCAGGCTTATTGGATTGATAACAACTAATTTCATTACACATAGAATAGCTCCGTAGGTTATTGTGCTGTCCAACCCCCATCGACTGGCAAACTGGCACCAGTGATCTGGGCTGCTGCATCCGTGCAAAGAAAACAGGTCAGCGCTCCTAACTGATCTGTGGTAACAAAGGTTTTTGAAGGCTGTTTTTCGGCGAGCAATGCGCGTCCACCGTCTTCAACGCTCAAATTCAATTCTTCTGCCCGCTTTTCAATTTGCGATTGAATCAATGGGGTATGAGTCCAGCCCGGGCAGATTGCGTTGCATGTCACGTTTGTTTCTGCCGTTTCTAACGCGACAGATTTTGTTAGACCAATCAATCCATGTTTAGCTGCGACGTACGCAGGTTTGTTAACAGAAGCGACCAAGCCGTGCACGCTTGCGATATTAATAATGCGCCCAAAATTTTGCTGTTTCATCAATGGCAGGCAGAGCCGCGTTGTATGGAAAGCCGCACTTAAGTTAAGCGCGATGATCCGATCCCATTGATCAGTTGGAAACTGCTCGACAGGCGCGGTGAATTGCATGCCTGCATTATTCACTAAAACGCTGATTGGTCCCTCAGCATCAAAAATAGCAGCCAATGCGTCGTCGATCGCTGATGGTTGAGTTAAGTCCGTGCCCACATACAAAGGGTCACGACAGCCTGCAGATTTCACGTCATTTAAAGCAGTATCGATTGTGTCTGGGTCGCCTAGTCCGTTCAAGATCAAACGGTATCCAGATGCTGCGAGAGATTTTGCAATCCCGAGTCCAATACCGCTCGTGCTGCCAGTTACTAATGCAAGTTGTGTCATGTAACGCCATACCCTTAGTAGGTCAATCATGCGCCTGTTTTTGTGTCAAACGCATGACAATCAAGCCAATTGACTGTTATGTGCGGAGTGCACCAGTTTCCGCTTCATGAATTCGTCGTTCAAATTCGCGCAAACGTTTATAAACGGAGACCAGTTCAACGATCTTGAGCCAACTCCGAATAATGTACTGCAAACTTTCCGCAACTTTACCCATCGCCCGCACTGTTTGACTGACAACGCCTAAGGTGATCGCACCGGTGACGATGGTTGGTCCGAGCGCGAAGTAGGGAACGATGACCATGCCCTGTAGGTAGCTCCATTTCGCCATGTTGAAATAGAAATAATGAAGATACGCTTTGAAGTGGATTTTTCGAACATCATCAAATAAAAAGTCCACCTGATCAGTTTGAGCTCGCTCTGCATTATCTTCACCAATGACGAGTTCTTTACGATATGCGGCTTCATTTTTTTGGATGTCGTATTCGATTCCTGGCAATTTTGAGCCCACCAAGCCGAGAATGACCGTACCGCCAATTGCCGTCATAACAACAACCCAAACGAGGCCATGATCGACAGGTCCGATAATTGGTAGTTCAGTCACATTTTTTGAAAGCCCATAAAGGATTGGGATAAACGCAAACAGCATCAGAATTGTTTCCAGCAGTCCGACTCCTAGATCTTCTGTAATCCGTGCAAACTTCAACGTATCTTCTTGAACACGCTGACTCGCTCCCTCAATGAGTCGCGCTTTTTTCCAGTTTTCCTGATAATACTCGGCGATACTTCGGCGCCAGCGAAAAGTCCAGTGATTGACGAGAAAGCCGTTAAAAATGACATTAACCACGATGTAGATGCCGGCGATACTGAAGAATTCGAACATATACCCGTTGAATTCATCAATTGTTAACGCCCCGGGTTCTGACAGTGCGAGTTGCAACGCGTCATAAAAGCGCCCGAACCATTCGTTAATCTGCACATCCAGTTGAACGCTGTACCAGACCGCAAGAATGATGGTTAATGTTCCACCAATACTCCATGGCCACCACTTACGGTCATAGAAAAATCTAAACATGTTTTAATCCTAATTTTTATGCTGTTCGATCGTTTGTCATTAAAACCAAAGTGTATGCCGGAATGATCGAACGGTTGGGTTTTTTTATATTGCCCTTTGTTCTTAGCCTAATGTTTGTAAGACTATGGTGACTCGACAGAAGGATGCAAGATTGCAAGCGCTCGAACTCTTTGACGATGCTCCCCATACAGAGCACGCGGTTACCCTGTTCAATCAAGATTTTCGTCATGCCGGCCAAACCGATGATTTGACGATTTACCAAGCAGAATATGCGTTGAAAGCGCCCGATCTCGAGTGCCTGCATTGTCTATTAGCTGATCAATTGGCCGGTGAAGACGATGAAACACCATGGTTGAGTGCACCAGTAATGGCTGCTTATGTCTCGCTCGCTGAGCGTGAGGACGGTGTACCGGTTCGTTTAGATGATGCCATTTGTATTATGGAAAATCGGCAGCGTTTGTATCTGGTTCGCATGATATTGCGCCAGGCGACGCTTGAGCCGTGGAGCGAGGATGCCGATCTGAGCATCACGATCTATCGCGCAGAGTCAAAAGATGGAGTCCATCAAGGATTTTACGACCAAGTTGCCAATGAAGCGCACGATGCGATGGCTGCTTGTCTGTACTGGCACGGACAAATGGATATCGAAGATGATGCCATTCGTGAAAACCATCAGATAGCGGTCGAGGCTTTGCAAACTGTAGTGCGAGATCTTATTGAAGAGTTTAATCAACAGATGCCTGAAGGATTGGTGGCGAATCTTGAGCAGGCGGGTATGTTTGATGAAGAATTTGATGATGAAATTGACGAGCCAGATGAAGAAGATGACTCGGCTGATTCTGGATCACCTATTATCCACTGAGAGGTATCTTGAAAGACCAGCTCACACACCTTTCTAGCTTGTGGAATCAATCACTTAAAGCGCTTTTTGAAGCCGACCCTGAGCGCGGTGCGCGTTTTGTTGTCGAAGCTTCGGGGCTTCGTTTTGACTATTCGAAACACTGGATTGATCGCTCGGTTCTCCGCGCATTGGTCGATATGCTTGGTGAATGTGATTTTGAGTCGATGCGTGACCGGTTGTTCTCAGGTGCTCGAATTAATCACACCGAGAATCGCCCGGTTCTGCACCCTGCGTTGCGCGCAAATGCCGATGATAATTTTTTGATTGATGGCGAATCCGTGATTCCTGACGTCATGCAAGCCCGAGATCAGGCGTACGGTTTTGCCGAAGATATTCGGAACGGACGGGCCTTGGGTGCAACCGGAAAGTCGTTCACAGACGTTGTCAATATCGGTATCGGCGGGTCCGACTTAGGTCCACTGATGATCAGTGAGGCACTGAAACCGTTGATTTCTGGTCCAAAGCCTCACTACGTGTCCAATGTCGATGGTGCACACGTGCACGACGTGTTGCAGACGTTGAATCCAGAAACCACGCTTGTTCTTGTGGCGTCGAAAACGTTCACGACACAAGAAACGATGCATAACGCACGAAAGGCGCAACGCTGGATTTCGGATGCACTTGGGCAAGATGCAATCAGTAATCACTTTGTTGCGCTATCAACGAATAGACAGGCTGTCTCTGATTTTGGGATCAGTGAAGCACGGATGTTTGGATTCTGGGATTGGGTTGGTGGGCGATATTCGGTTTGGTCAAGTATTGGTCTATCACTTGTCATCTCGCTCGGATCTTCTGCATTTGATCAATTGCTCCACGGTGCGCGTGCTATGGATCAACACTTCCGAGAGGCGCCACTTGAATCAAATATTCCCGTTCTGATGGCATTAATTGGTGTCTGGTACCGTAATGGATTCGGTTTGGAAACGCTGGCCGTATTGCCATACGAACAGCGATTGCATCGTTTTCCAGCGTATCTGCAGCAAATGGAAATGGAGTCGAACGGTAAGCGAGTTGATCGCAATGGCGAACCTGTTGAATACGAAACATGTCCTGTGATTTGGGGCGAACCCGGTACAAATGGTCAACATGCTTTTTATCAACTGCTACACCAGGGCACCTTAATTGCCCCTGTGGATTTCATTCTGACTGCGAAACCTGCAAATACTGACCAAGAATCTCACTTGTTACTTAATGCAAACTGTCTCGCACAAGCTGAATCGTTGGCCTTTGGTAAATCAACGACAGAGGTGTATTTAGATATGCTCGCGCAGGGTGTATCTGAAGACGAGGCGTCGCGACTCGCGCCGCACCGAAGTTTTCCGGGTAATCGTCCGAGTTCATTGCTGATGATGGAAGAGCTTACACCGCAGACACTGGGATCTTTAATTGCAGCCTACGAGCATAAAGTCTTCACTCAAGGTGTGATTTGGAATATCAATTCGTTTGATCAATGGGGCGTTGAGCTGGGTAAAGCGCAGTGTAATGCGCTGCGTCCAAGCTTTGACACAGGTGATGCTTCACAGTTTTCATCATCCACTCAGGAGGGTGTTCAGTGGCTTCGCGATCACATAAATTAAAACCAGATGAGGTGAGCCGCGTTGTTGAAATGGCGTGGGAAGATCGTACGCCATTTGAAGCGATTGAAGCTTCCTTCGGTCTAACTGAACCACAAGTCATTGAACTAATGCGGCGAGAGATGAAGTTGTCGAGTTTCAAAATGTGGCGTGAACGAGTTTCCGGACGGAAGACCAAGCATGTGGCGAAACGAGGCTTTCGGTTCGGTCGGCATGTCTGTCCGACTCAGCGCACTCGTTAAAACCAAAAGGTATAAGCATTTAATTAATTATTCTTTTTAGATCTAAACGGCGCGCACTATGATAGCTCCCATGATTTAAGAGGAATGCAGAATGTCTCCATTAAAACCCCTTCTTGGTGCCGCCCTAGTCGCGATATCGACAACGATTCAAGCGGCTAATTTGAGTCCAGTAATCGATAGTTTCACGCTGGTCGACCTCATCGAAGAAGAGCAGGTCAAAGTGCTTGAAATTCGCAGTGACCAGGAAGCGTATCTCAAGGAGCATATTCCCACTTCGGTCCATATTTCATATGGCGAATTTAGAGGGCCGAAAGAGAATCCAGGGCAGTTGCCTGAGTTGAACAAACTTGCTGCCGCACTCGGTTCCAAGGGGATCGCCGTAAGTGATGCTGTTGTCATCGTCCACGATGGAGTAACAACGACAGATTTTGGAGCTGCAGCACGTGTTTATTGGACGCTTAAGAGTGTTGGGTTTGAATCGCTGGCGATTTTAAACGGTGGCTTTAGAGCATATCAAAAGGATGGCTTTGAGCTTGTGTCTGGCGAAACTCAGGTTTCTCCGGCCGCTCCACAGCTGACGTTTAATCCAGCGTGGTACGCTGATACGGCTGAAGTTCAAAAGCAGGTGGCGGGCGAGGGTGATGCGCGCTTGTTGGACGCGCGACTGGACGATTTCTATGCGGGCAAGGCTTGGCATGACGCCGCGGCACGCCCGGGTATACTGCCAGGCGCGGATCAGTTTGCCTTTGAGGCGTTTTTCGACAAAAACACACCGTTGTTGAAGCATGATGAGGAGGTCCAATCCATTGTCGCGAATCATCGGTTGGATCAGTCTGGAACGATTTCGTATTGCAATACGGGTCATTGGGCTGCCACCAATTGGTTTGTGCTCAGCGAAGTGGCACAAATTGACGATGTGAAACTGTATGCGGAATCAATGGTCGAATGGTCATCACTAAATCAGCCAATGGAAAATGTACCGACCTCTGTTCAGTTTGCGATCCTAAAGACGAAAAAATGGTTTAACAATTTGGTGAATTAATCTTTGATTTTACGCGCATTTCTTATCGTTGCCGTTCTACTAACGCTCGCTGTTTCTGCGGGCGTTCGTTTTTCTCTACTGCTTGGGCTTGGGCTGCTCATCGGATTTACCCTTGAGCGGTTTGGTTTTGGTTTTGCCGGACCTTGGCGCCGCCTCATCCGAGAACGGAATGCCCAAGGATTGATCGCGCAGTTCGTTGCGATTGGACTGACGGCGTTGGCAATACAGCCCATCATTGCCTATGCACCTGGCACATTTATCGGGGCAATTGCCCCTGTTTCTGTGACCATGATTCTGGCGGCATTTGTATTTGGGCTCTCGATGCAAATGATTTTGGGCTGTGGTTCAGGTACTTTGGTCAATGCAGGGTCGGGGAATTTGATCGCAATCGTTGTGCTACCACTATTTTGTTTTGGTAGCTTCTTGGGCACTTTGCTTGTGCCGATTGCGATTGAGGCGACTCCACATATTCCAGTTAGCCTGCCTCAAATGCTTGGCGTTGAATTCAGTATGGCTGTGACTATCGGTGGATTACTGTGTGTTGGGCTGATTGTCTCGAAATTTAGCGTTGGTTCGGTCTGGAATCAGAAATTCTTGATAGCGGCAGTCTTACTATCAGGGCTAGCGGTCTTGCATGTTCTTGTTGCAGGTCAACCATGGGGTGTCGTTTACGGCTTAGGTTTGTGGGTTGCAAAAGCCGCGCAAGGTTTTGGCTGGGATCCAACAATGTCTGCATTTTGGGCGCATCCAATCAACGCATCCGCACTTCAATCATCCATTCTGACGGATACGACATCGCTAACGAGCTTAGGTCTGGTCGCCGGAGCCGCGCTAGCAGCTTGGCGCTATTCTGTGAATCAGCCGCTTCGCCAGCCAGTTGCTTTTTGGTATTTCGGAATCGCCTGCCTATTTGGAGTATTACTCGGTATCTCGTCTCGCCTCGCTTTTGGCTGTAACGTCGGCGCATTATTTAGCGGTATTGCCTCTGGATCACTGCATGGCTGGTTTTGGCTTGGTGCAGGCTTTATCGGAAGTATTGTCGGTGTGCATTTGCGGGATAAACTGTGGTTACAAGCGACTCGGGGAGTGGCATGACACGTCGATATGGAATCTTAGCTGCGTTAGTCATGGCGCTGTCTGTTGTTGCGCTCGATTGGTCTCTAGGCGTATCACCTGATCCGTATCAGGCGCCCGATCCGATGGCGTTTGGATCAACGTCCGGCGCATCCGGGGCGATCTGTACATTTGCGCCTGGTGCTGAATAGTGCAGAAAACGGTGGTCGATACAGAATTTGGGCGTATCAATCTCACCTTTGATGGTGGGTATCTTGTGGCTGTGAGCCAATCTACCGAGGATATCGAGTGCGACGTGATCAGGCCTGACGTACTTGATCCGGTGCTGGACTGTATCGAGGGGCGATGTGATGGCCTAGATATTCCAGTTAGATTTCATGGGACAGCCTTTCAAGTGAAGGTATGGGAAACCATGCGATTGGTACCGCCTGGCGAGGTGGTGAGTTATTCCGATCTTGCAAAGCGGGCTGGCAACGTCCGTGCGACACGTGCTGTTGCGTCAGCTTGCGGCCAGAATCCCTGCGTGATTGTCGTTCCCTGCCATCGGATTGTTCGACGTGACAAAGGTCTGGGCGGCTTCGCCTGGGGCCTCCCTATGAAACGTGCGCTTCTTGCCCGTGAGGGTGTACACATCGGGCCTGATTCAAAAATTATCGTATAGCAAATCCCCATCCAAATTTTCACATAGACAATCATTGATGCTTTAGCCAGAAAACATTTATTGGATTAGTTTCTTCGAGGTTCCTATTCTCAATCGCAATAACAAGGAGTCGACAACCGATTCTTTTGGACGTTGAGCACAGGAGTTGGACATGGCCTCAAAAGCATATGATGCAGGCGTTAAAGAATATCGCGACATGTATTGGACACCGGAATACGTTCCGTTGGACACCGATTTATTGGCATGTTTTAAGTGTACAGGACAACCTGGCGTTCCGCGCGAAGAGGTTGCAGCTGCAGTAGCTGCAGAATCATCGACCGGTACGTGGAGTACGGTTTGGTCTGAGCTTTTAACAGATCTCGAATTTTATAAAGGCCGTGCGTATCGCATTGAAGACGTACCAGGCGACGATGAATCGTTCTATGCCTTCATTGCATATCCAATCGATTTGTTCGAGGAAGGATCGATCGTTAACGTATTGACCTCGTTGGTCGGTAACGTTTTTGGATTTAAGGCGCTCCGTCATTTGCGTCTTGAAGATATTCGTTTCCCAATCGCTTACATCAAGACTTGCGGTGGACCTCCTGCTGGTATCCAAGTCGAGCGTGACCGTCTGAATAAGTATGGGCGTCCATTACTCGGTTGTACGATTAAGCCGAAACTTGGTTTGTCTGCTAAGAACTACGGGCGTGCCGTTTATGAGTGTCTTCGTGGCGGACTTGATCTTACCAAGGACGATGAGAACGTTAACTCACAACCTTTCATGCGTTGGCGCGATCGCTTCGAGTTCGTTGCTGAGGCGATTACAAAAGCAGAGCAGGAAACTGGTGAGCGCAAAGGTCACTATCTGAACGTGACGGCAGCGACTCCCGAAGAAATGTACAAGCGTGCTGAGTTTGCAAAAGAGTTAGGTCAGCCAATTATTATGCATGACTTCATCACTGGTGGTTTCACGGCAAACACAGGTCTCGCCAACTGGTGTCGAGATAACGGGATGCTGTTACATATTCACCGTGCGATGCACGCTGTAATTGACCGTCATCCAAAGCACGGCATTCACTTCCGAGTCCTCGCTAAGTGCTTACGTTTGTCGGGTGGTGATCATCTTCACACCGGCACAGTCGTTGGTAAGTTGGAAGGCGACCGTAATTCAACACTTGGTTATGTTGATCAATTACGCGAGTCATTTGTTCCAGAAGATCGTTCACGCGGTGTTTTCTTTGATCAGGATTGGGGTTCACTTCCAGGCGTATTTGCAGTGGCCTCGGGCGGTATTCACGTGTGGCACATGCCCGCGCTGGTGACCATTTTCGGTGACGATTCGGTGCTTCAGTTTGGCGGCGGTACTCAGGGTCACCCTTGGGGTAACGCGGCAGGTGCGGCGGCAAACCGGGTTGCACTTGAGGCCTGTGTTAAAGCGCGTAACGAAGGACGACATCTTGAGCGTGAATCACGCGATATTTTGATGTCTGCTGCGCAAAGTAGCCCAGAACTAGCAATTGCTCTTGAGACTTGGAAAGAGATCAAGTTTGAGTTCGATACGGTTGATAAGTTAGACCTGTAAGAACCTGAAAACATTTGAATTTAGAGGATTAATGTAATGTCAAATAGAACAGAAGTTGGCGACTTTCAGACCGCGCAAACGCTTGAGACATTCGGCTTCTTGCCAAAGTTCACACCGGATGAAGTTGTTGGTCAGGTCGAATACCTGATCCGTCAAGGCTGGACTCCTGCAATCGAGCATGAACATCCAAGCCAGTGTGCCAATCATTATTGGACCATGTGGAAGCTACCGATGTTTGGTGAGCGTGATTTGAACACGATCATGAGTGAAATCGAAGCGTGTCGTCGTGCATATCCCGACCATCATATCCGCTTGCTTGGCTATGACTCATATACGCAAAGCCAGGGACTATGTTTCGTGGTGCATGAAGGTAATGCACGTTAATCGGAACTGAACGAGGGGAGTTGTCTGCCATGACCACTACGAAAACAGGACGAGAAATCGCACTCGAACGTCGCCAAGCGTTGTCTTCTTTGGGTAAGGCGACTGTGAAATCGACAGTCGCCACAACTGATGTGACCGAGACGATGCGGGATAGCGATTCAAATGCGGTGAGTCAGCCGTTATCGGCTCGCGAGCGGCGCCAGCGTATGTCGAAAACCGGGCAGGCGGACTTGCCTAGCGTTGAGCGTACGCGTGCCATGGTAATGAAAGATGCCCCTAAACCTGTCGTTCGTGAAATGTCAGCATCGACTTCTACAACATACAGACCGGAGTCTGGCGCACAGCCACCGAAATCTGAAGCGCAACGTCGTCGTGAACAGTTGTCGAAATATGGCAAGGCGGGGTTATCTCAAGCGCAAAGCCCCTCGATGGCCAGTCGCACTCGTGCGCAGGCGCTTCGCAGTAAGCAAAGTCAAGTAGGTAAAGGGGCTGTTGAGGCGGTCGAAGACGCTCCAACTGCTTCAGCTGTGAACCATGAGATCGATCCGCGTGATGTCTCGGGAACGCCGCTTGCGCAGCATCCGGAAATGACCGGCGCTGATCGTGGGCTGTGTCGTGAAGTGACTGGGACCGAATACTTCAGTAGTGAGGTATTTCAAACCCTTTGCCCGCGTCCTGAGGCTGCCGCTTCAACGACAGTAAATGCAGACCGCGTGACAGGGCGTGTTGCAACTACTCAATTGCTTCGGCCGAGTAGTCGCTACGCAGATGATGTGACAGCAGACGGCTTAACCGTGACCGGCGGCGAGACAGCTCGCAGCCGAGTCACCGGTACTGAGGGTGATCGTAGCCCTCGGATGACTGGATCACAGTACCGAAATGTGCAACTTGGTACTGCCGTGCGGCAGCGTGGTCGTGATCAATTGATGGACTCAGGTCGTTTGACCGGGCATTTCCTAGATGGTCATCGTGTTTTAACAGGTGCAACGGAAGATCGCGGTTCTGACGTGACAGGCGACAATTATGCCGATAATCGCAGAACCTCGCGTGCTCAACGTTCTTCGGCGCCTCGAGCAGGTGGCTCGAGACGCGCAATAGCGAGCCCAAGAATCAGTGGGATTGCTGAAGAATCTAGCCATACCACAGGAACACCTGATGCGGTGCTGGATCATATGTCAGGAACTCCGTATAGCGGTAGTGAGGCGAGCCCCCGTGGGATGTCAGGGCACGCTGTCACCGGGACACAGCCGGCAATTGGCGCGGGTGTGACAGGTGACGGGCGTGGAGGCGATGGAGCAATATCAGGAACTCCATACCTCGGTGAAGATCATTTAGCTCAAACCTTTGGCTATGAATCCGTCGAGCGTCCTCAGAGGCAGTTCAGCGTCATGACAGAACGGCATGCCAGCACTCCGTATCAACAAGTAACGTCAGGTATTACCGGTTCGTTTGGTAAAGGTGATGGGAAAGTCACAGGAGCCAATGATGCTGCGTTTGGATCGTATTCAGGTCCCAGTGAACACACAGATACACCGATCCAGGTGACCGGCGAAGGTGCAACTAGCGGTAAAAAAATCACAGGTGATGACTGGGATCGGAACCCAAGTGTGACAGGGACTGAAGGACCATCTTCACACAAACGGAATACAACGCGTCGTGGTGGACAGACGATGCATGAAACACGGGTGAGTCGTCCAGAGCGATCCACTCGAGACGTACCTACGAGCAAAGTGACAGGGTCTAGTGGCAATACATCAGATGGTGCGCTGATCACTTATTCTGGTGGTGCACGGGGCTAAATGGCGGTTATGAGCATGCAGCGACATACGCGTAAAACATCGCATCGATTGCCAGAGGGGCGCGCCCCTCTGCGTCGACCAGGTGCTGGTTCGACGCATATCGACGCGGTCTCAGCGAAAGACGCGCCTGAGCACGAGAATCAGCGGCTTCAGTCGTATGAAACCCAAGTTAAAGGTGCTTTCGATCGTGTTGTTCCGCTAGTCAAAGAGCTTGTTGCAGTTCAATTCCAAGAAGATTTTGTAGACATAGCGTCTCAAAAAATTAAAGACGAGCTTGGGGTAACGCCACCAATCGAGCTTCTCGGGGCGGCGTGGACCAGTCAGTTGGACGTAAAAACACTGGTTTCACACTTAACGTTTGCAATCTATTGCAAGTTTGTCAGTACAGCCCAGCAAGTGAAGCCACTTGCTCACCCGAATTGTGACGAATTTGTTGAATTTTTAACTCGATGTGGTTTCCATCACATGGATATCACACCGTGTGCTGATGGACGTCTGGCACATGTGATCCGTTACGTGCTTCGCCTACCGGCAGAAGTAGTTCGGCGTAAAGCGTACGCAGGAGCCATGTTCGCGATCGATGATAACGTGGCGAAGTGGGCTGAAGTCGAACTGAAGCGTACGCAATCTCAGTCACTAAGCGAATCCAAGTACTTAAAAATTGTCGTGTACCACTTCAGCTCAGTACAAGGCGAGATTGAAGGATGCGCAGCACACGGGTCTGATGACCTCAAGGCTGCCGCCGCTGGCCGAGACTCGTTGTTGGGCTTTAAAGAAGCCGTTGGTCAGAGTTTTACCCGTCCTAATGCAGTTGAAGGATTGTTAATAGGTCTGGATACAGCAACAGATGCGATTGTTTTGCACGCACCAGATCAGTTTGGCGAAATCGATATTCATTCATCGCTGAAAGCGACTGATTGCGTGGGATTCTCCTCTGCTGAAATCGCTGCATATGTTGACGCGAAGTGCCCAACAGCCGCATCTGGCATGAGACTGCTTGTCACTCGTTTGATCGAAAACAATCTGGCGCAACTCGCTTACATGCAAGTCAATCATGATGGTATTTACGCTGATATCGGGCATGCAGAGCGATTTATCGGCATCGGAGTTGGATTTGATGAAATCCAACTGCGCAATCTCATGTACTTCGGATATCTCAAGACGGTCGAAGAGGGTGCGCCAGACATCAATGTTGGTCTCAAAATCTTTAAAGGATTGAACCAGTCGAGAGGATTGGCGACACCGATCGTCATTCGTTTTGATTATTACGGCTCGGTCGCAGGGGCAAAAGAGCGTGCAATCGGTCGTGCCAATCGAGTGGCCGAGGCGTTGCAGTCAGCGTATGCGTCGCAGTTTGCTGAAGGTGATATTCACTTCATGCAGGTCTCACGTGACTTGGATACCCGTGATGCGCCCATGTTTTTAGGATCCAATCTCCCATCACTGACAGAGGAAAACCTTTTATGAAAATTTGTCAGGTCGAACGGCCGCTTGTGGCTACAAATCGGATTGCAGAGATGGAGCACAAGCATTTACAAGTTGTCCGAGACGGAACCAGTTCGCAAGTCGCGGTCGATGCGGTTGGTGCGAAGCCAGGTGATTGGGTGATTTGTGTGGGAAGTTCAGCAGCTCGCGAGGCAGCTGGAAGTAAAGGATATCCAAGCGATTTAACAATCGTGGGAATTATTGATCGTTGGCCGCCTGAAGAAGAGGCTTCGGCATGATGATCTGTCAGGTGACCGGTTCGTTGGTGTGCTCATCGCGAATCGATGGCCTGAAATATACGGTATTCCGGGTGGTCCGGGATGCACTTGGGAAACCTCAAGCAGCGACAGATCCTGTCGGCGCGAAAGAAGGGGACTGGGTGTTTTTAACGACAGGCACAGCGGCACGTTTCGCCGCCGGTGACTACGACGTACTGACCGATCTAACTATTTGTGGGGTGATCGATCAGTGGCCTCCAGCAGAAGTTGACGAAAGTCTTCCTGTTGGATCTCAACAATAAAGGGAATAGGAGAGCACGATGGCTGAAGAAAATTACGGCATCGCACTGGGTATGATCGAGACGCGCGGCTTAGTGCCAGCGATTGAGGCTGCTGACGCTATGACAAAAGCTGCTGAAGTACGCCTTATCAGTCGAGATTTTGTAGGTGGCGGATACGTCACTGTTATGGTTCGCGGTGAAACCGGCGCTGTGAACGCTGCCGTTCGCGCGGGAGCAGATGCGTGTGAGCGTGTTGGTGACGGACTTGTTGCTGCACACATTATTGCGCGCCCACATCGCGAAGTCGAACCAGTCTTAACCAAGAAGTAAACGATTTTACAATTGAACCTAGCGTAAACGGAGAAATACGATGGCGAATGAAACATATGGAATTGCCTTAGGCATGATCGAAACACGTGGCCTTGTCCCAGCGATCGAAGCTGCGGATGCGATGACGAAGGCTGCTGAAGTCCGTCTCATCGGTCGTGACTTTGTCGGTGGCGGCTACGTGACTGTGATGGTTCGTGGCGAGACGGGTGCTGTGAATGCTGCAGTACGTGCCGGTGCAGACGCGTGCGAGCGTGTCGGTGACGGACTTGTAGCGGCACACATCATTGCGCGTCCACATCGCGAAGTCGAGCCAGTATTACCTTCAGCTGAAGGTTGATCCTGGAACTTGAGCGGTATGTAGTATCATGCCGCTTAGTTCGTGCCGATTGGAGATGATATGACTGAGTGGAAGGAGCGGGAACGTCCGCCGCGCTTGGAACGCCGCTACACGTTTGCCGATTACGAGGCATTACGTACATTTTTGGAGGCGGCATCAAAGATCTCAGAAGCCTTGGATTACTATCCTGACATGGCGTTTGGGCGTGATCATCTCAATATAACAATCGCACCAGATGAGGGTGACGTTCTCTCTGAGATGCACAGAAAGTTCGCAGTGGATCTCGATGCACTCGGTGGTTATGAGAGCTGATTCGTGATTATTGCGGTTGCCAGCAATAAAGGTGGGGTTGGTAAAACGACACTCTCTATTAATCTGGCAGGGCAGTTTGCGAAAACAGGTGATACGTTACTGATTGATGCCGATCCGCAGCGTTCAGCATCCCATTGGTCAAGCTTAAGAGACTCTGAAGCGCCTGTTTCGGTGGCATCACTTGGGTCCAAAAAGTTAGTTGCGAAACAATGCAACGAGACATCGTGTGTGGTCTTTGACTGTCCACCTTCAATTGAACATCCAGACACTTTGCTGGCTGTATCGCACGCAGATCTTGTTCTCATACCAGTACTTCCGTCACCCCTTGATCTTTGGGCGACGCTCGCCGTTTCGGATGCGTTGGCGGATTACAAAGTCCCAGTCGCTGTGGTTTTGAATCAAGTTGAACCGAGGACACGGCTTTCAAAAGATGCAGAAGATATTTTGGATCAGTTGCAATTGAGAGCTCTGAATACGCGTATTCATCGACGAGTCGCGTATCGAAATGCGATTCTTGACGGCACAACAGTCGATCAAATTGGGCGAGCAGGCCGTGAGGCATCTCGCGAAATTGAAGCGTTATTTGATGAAATCAATCACTAGGAGCACGTAGTGGCAACTCAGAAAAGCAATGGTGGGAAGTTGGCCCAGAGCATAGCGAAGGTCTCGAATACTCAGTCATCAAGTGCGGCTAAGACGGCCGCGAAAAAGCCTGCAGCACGTAAGCCTCGGGCATCAGCAACTACAGCAAAGCCGGTCGCAGCGCAAAAAACTCAGGCTAAAACGCAAAAAGCACCCGCTTTTCAGTCAAGTTCCCGCGTCTGGCCCGATTAGCTTACACTACCCCGAAGTCGACACTCACGAATGAGGATAGAGTAGGGGATGGAACACAAACTCACCGGACCGAAAGCCGCAAGCGAAATACCTGACTTTATTGTTCGTCATACGACAATGCGGCAGTTGCAGATTTTTGAGGCGATTGTTCGGAACGGGAGTTTTACTCGTGCTGCTGAAGAGCTGTTCTTAACACAGCCGACTGTGTCCATGCAGACGAAAAAACTGGCCGATGCGTTTGGGATGTCTTTATTGTCTCAAGTGGGACGTCAGGTCAGGCCAACAGAGGCCGGAGAAATCGTTTACGCAACGATTCGTGAAATGTTTGCTTCACTCAATAATCTAGATTCAGCTTTATCAGAAATTCAAGGGCTTAAACGTGGTCGTCTCCGTCTTGCAGTGGTGTCGACTGCAAAATATATTGCCCCCGATTTATTAGGCAAATTCAATGGGTTGTACCCGGATATTGAGTTGTCTCTAAAGGTGTCAAACCGGGATCGAGTGCTTGAGCGTATGACAAATCATGAGGACGATTTGTATATTATGGGGCAGGTTGCGCAAGAATTTGAAGATGTTGAAGTGCACCCGTTTGCTCCAAATCCTTTGGTTGTGATTGCGCCGAAAAATCACCCTTTGGCCGATCGATCTGAAATTTCACTCTCTGAACTTGCTCAGTCACCGTTTATTCTCCGAGAGCCTGGATCCGGAATTCGGGATGCAACGCTTAAAGTCTTTGATCGAGCAAATATCAAACCAAGCATCAAAATGGAGTTGGGTAGTAATGAGGCCATTAAGCATGCAGTGCTAGCGGGTCTCGGGCTATCTGTTTTGTCGTTACATTCAATGACGTTAGAAGGTCCTCAAGGGCCATTATGTTTGTTAAACGTCGATGGCTTTCCGATTATGCGGCAGTGGTTCATTGTTCACCCGAAAGGGCGTTCTTTGTCTCTCGCGGCACAATCGTTTTTGGACTTTTCTATCTCTGAAGAGCGGCGAATGCGAGCTGCAATGGCCGAGCAATGGCCAATGGTTTTTGAAACGGATTAACGCGACATCAAATGCCGTGTTTTAACGACCATTCTGTGACAGGACGCAGTGTTATTCATTGTTTGCACCTGGTTTAGTGCAAACCATTCAACAGCATGTGATTCAGGGTTGCCGGGTAGCGGATCGCTTGGTGATGCCTCAAAGAGATAACGAATGTCAAAATGATCATGCGCGGGCTCATTCGCTCGCGCCGGTATGCGATGCACATCGATGTCGAAGATCGAGTGATTCACGATTTTCAACTGATGCGCCGACAGACCTGTTTCCTCCAGAGCCTCATTCATCGCAACCTTGAGAATGTCAGATTCTCCGTCGGCATGTCCGCCAGGCTGAAACCAGCGATTGAGTTTTTGATGATGTAGCAAAATGGCACTTGTGCGATCAGGTGACACAATCCACGCAGATCCTGTGACATGTCCTGACAGGTTAGAGCGGAGGAAACACTGAGGCGTTGATTTAACAAATTGTTCAGTTCGCTTTAGAAATCCGGCCTCGTAACTATCAAAGGGACGATGGAGTGCTAATTGATGTAATAGTAGATTCCGATCCATTTATGTCCCCATCGGGCGATGTATTGCATCGATGGCCGCTTGCGCCGCTTCATCAACATCTGCCTCGGAGCCCGCAATCGTTAATCGACCAAACGCACCGACTGCGCGCACATCAACCAATGTGATGTTGGCCGCTTTTTCGGCTTGGTTTGCTGCGTACACAATGTAACCAGCAGGCTCGGTTTCCAGAATAAACATGCTTTGACCCGGTAGAATCATCGATCCGCGACGGTCCTGTCGGTTGATGAGTACGGTATGATCGGGAGTCATGCCGCGGATTGTTTCTTGCCATGCGATCGTTGGCATGATGCGGTCAGTTTGGTGCGCACCCATTTTATTGAGAATCGCATGACCCGCTTCACGAACGTCGGATTGATCGCGTTGGTGAATCACCATAGCACCATAGGCCCGTTCAACAACTTGTTGCGCAAGATGCACGCGAGTGGCTTTAAGGGCCGCATCCGTTAGCCGATGTACAGCCATCCCAGGGGACACCTCAACCCAGAGGCAGGCATCACCTGGAACCGGCAGAAATCCTTGTGAGACAGTGGCCATATAGGCTGCAAGTTGTGGTTGCAACGCGTCACAATATACATAGGTTCTTAGTGAAATCTTCGGTTGATTCAAGCGTCGGCCTTTTGCTGTAAGTAAGTTGAGACATCCTGCAAACACTGCTGTCGCTCGGTGTAGATATGATCCACAGGGATGTGGTCGAGGACGCCAAGGCGTTCCATTCGTTCTTTAACGCTTTGCACCATGCCGACAAGGTACACTGGTTTGCTGGCTTCAAGATCGTCATGCACCATTTGCTCGATAGCGAGTGACGAGGACACTCCAATGACCGGCACATCGGTGAAGTCGAGGACAAGTACCTGATGATCAGATAATACAGTGCGTTGTCTCGAGATCGCTTTCGCGAGTCCAAAGAATAGCGGGCCACCTAATGAGAATACGAGAATCTTGCCATTGGCGTTGTTAAGGATGGTTTGCTCTCCGTGTGTCAGTTCCTCATCATCACCGTCGGTGAAGGTCTTCACACTATCGCTTTGAACTTTGGTGAGACGGTCAATCGTCAAGAGGTTAGCCACGAAAACGCCAATAGAGACCGCTATGATGAGATCGACAAATACGGTGAGCCCGATCACGCCATACATAATTGCGGCTGATTTCGGTGAAACTCTGTGGGCGCGTTTTAGAAATCCCCAGTCGATGATGTTCAAACCAACACTGAGTGCAATGCCTGAAAGCACAGCCAATGGGATCATTGCTGTCAGATCTGCGATACCGATAATGACAAGTATTAAAACGAGAACGCGAACGATACCAGAGAGCGCCGTTTGCGCTCCTGCCTGAATGTTCACGACTGTGCCCATGGTCGCTCCTGCGCCAGGAAGTCCACCAAATAGGCCCGAGGCAATATTTCCAATACCCTGACCGACCAACTCTTTGTTCGCGTTCGACTCTTGTTTGGTCAAGCTATCAGCGATAACTGACGTAAGAAGGGCATCAATACTTCCAAGCATTGCGAGTACGAGGGCGTTAACCAGAATGGTTCGCCAATGCATCCAATCGAATGTTGGCATTTGTATTGAAGGTAGCCCTGTCGGGATTTCTCCAATAATTCGTACATTCCCACTGAGAACGAATATTCCAATCAGTGTGCCAATAACGAGAGCGAGTAGTTGCGGAGGTAAAAAGCGTCTGATGGATGATGGCGTGAACACTAAAATGCCGAACGTGATCGCACCCAATACCAATTCTGACCAATCCAATGAGCTGATGAGCGAGGGGAGAGCACCTAGTGTTCCAATTACGCCTCCAGAAGGTGGCGCAGATCCTAATAGAGGGCCGATTTGGAGGATGATTAGAATGAGCCCGATGCCACTCATGAAGCCCGAAACGACGGTGTAGGGCATGAGTGTTACAAAATGCCCGATCTTGAATATCCCAAAGCCGATTTGAAATATTCCTGCAAGCATTACCACAGTGAACGCCATGGCTAGACCTTGCTCGGGGTTGGTCGCTACTAAGCTCGCGATGACGGCAGTAAAAACAACCGTCATCGGACCCGTTGGCTCAGAGATGAGCGTCGGTGTTGCTCCAAAAATCGCAGCAAATAAGCCGATCAGGACTGCTCCGTAGAGGCCAGCTTCAGCGCCAGCGCCAGAAGCAACCCCAAAGGCTAACGCCATCGGCAATGCAATCACGGCAGCCGTGACGCCGCCAAACGCATCGCCTTTGATATTATCAAAGCGGATCCGATTAAAAATTGCTGCAGAATCTTGGCTCATGTAGGCGTTATACGGCGGCTTGAACTCAAAGTAAAAACGATATTCTCAATGAGATGCATTGATCATTATCGATGCATTATTGGGAATCGTTCAGTTTCCAGCAATACAAGGCGAGGTAGCTGCGAAAAGGGGCCGCTGACGCAACGAATTCTGACTGATTGATATTTAGATCGAGAGCGAGGTTGGCACTGATTCGATTCAGGATCAGATCGCCGTTTGACCAAACATCGGGGCTTTTCAATACAAATAATTCCCACATCGCGACAGACCAAGGACCGAGCCCCCAGATTGCAAGCAGTTGTTTTTGTCTTTGAGATTCATCTTCGGCTGCGATTGCGTTGATCCAGTCATCGCCACGCATCAAAATTTCACTTAACGACCGTTTTTTTGCGTTTGAGAGGCCTGTGTTGGGAGTTTCGCGATCTTGAAGTGCTGTTATCAGATCATGACGCGTTGAGAAGCGCTGGTAGAGACGATTCCAGATGGCTTGCGCTGCTTGATTCGATAATTGTTGTCCAATCACGATGCGAGCAAGACCCATTAGCTTGTCGTCGCTATAACGATCTGAGATTTCGATTGGTCCATGACTTTCGATAAATTCAGATAGCTTTTTCGAGCCGAGCTTGGTTAGATGATGCGACGCGCTACGCGCAATGTCTGTAATAATCATAAATACAAAAAGGAACCCACAATATGGTTCGTATGATCGCATTAATTCGAATTTCGAACGTGCCTTATTTCAATCAGTATCGTGAGCAAGTGCCAAAAACACTTGAGCCATTTGGCGGCGAACTTCGATTTCGTTCAGAAAAACCTATAACGTTTGATGATGAGAATGGCCTCGGTGAGTTTTCGCAGATCGCGCTGTTTTGGTTTCCAACTAAAGAGGCAATGACTGAATGGTACGAATCCGACGGCTATCATGATCTTCTTGAATTGAGATCACACGCCGGCACATTCACGATTATCGGAATGGATCCAGATTCAGAATGCGCATAATCATTATTATGTTAAATAAGAGATATGTCTGATTTTAGAATTGATAACAGGAGCCCTTTTCCATGCAGGTTAATCACTACTTTGAGGATCAAGTTCTTTCAATCGGTTTCGACAATAGCAACGGCTTGAGCTCGGTCGGCGTCATGTCTCCCGGGTCCTACGAATTCTCCACGTCTAAAAATGAACGAATGGTGGTGATCAGTGGTGCGCTTGTAGTACAACGTTCATCAGATCCTGAACCAGTTCTGTATTCCGACGGAGAAGAATTTCATGTTCCAAGCAACCAAAGCTTTCATGTCGAGGTTACGGAGGCAACCGCCTACCTTTGCGAATACAGTTGACCAACTTGAATCTCGTCAAATAAGTGAGGGTTTTAAGGAGCACCTGATCCAAGTTCAGGGGATCAATGTGTTTGTAAGGACTCTCGGTGATCCATCTGCAAAGCCTGTGGTGTGTTGGCATGGTTTTGCCCGTAACGGATCAGACTTTTTAACACTTGCTCGTGCCCTTTCCCCTCAATTCTTTGTGATTTGCCCGGATACCCCTGGACGCGGCCACAGTGATTGGGTATCACCTGATCGGTATAACTTCTCATTTTATCAATCGCTTACCGTGGATTTATTAAAGAAGTTTGATGTCGCCACGCGCGTGCACTGGGTTGGGACGAGTATGGGCGGTGTTCTCGGAATGATGATGGCTGCAAGCCCCCACACAAGGCGTTGGATTGATCGGTTGGTGATCAATGATATCGGTCCTGAAGTACCGGTTGATGCCATTGAACGGATACGTACCTACGCGTCTGAGCAACAGTCGTTCGCTAACCTTGGCGAAGCGAGAGCCTACTTTCAGACGATCTACGAGCCTTTTGGGTATTTATCTGAGGATGAGTGGCATCTATTAATTGTTCACTCGGTGAGGCGTCTCAACGACGGGACGTTGACGGAACATTATGACCCAAACATTCTTGAGCAGTTCGGCGGCGCTCAGAATCCACAACTGGCGTGGGCTATGTTTTCATCGATTACGTGCCGCATGCTCGTCATACGTGGTGTTGAGTCGGATATCTTGCCGGAAGCCATTGCCGATAAAATGGTCAAGAGTGCGCTTCGAGTTGAACGTTTGGATATTTCGAACACTGGCCACGCGCCCTTCTTGAACACAACAGAACAAATTTCAACGATCTGTGATTTTTTAGAGTAAGAGGTGGCGTGATTTAGGAATCGCTGGCTTTGATTCTCACAATAAAGTCGGCATCTGGGTTCACCAATTCATCTGAAATCGCCCATTCACCGACAGCGAACTCCCCTTCTTCCATGGCTTTTGAATTACCACTGATCAATGGGTGCCATTTTGGAAGTGGTCGCCCCTCATCGATTCGGCGATACGCGCAACTTTCAGGTAGCCAGCGGTAGTATTCGCGATCAAGGTCTCGAACATTGAGGCAATCTTCCACTCGATCTGTTCGTTCGGAGTACACTTGGCAATGCCGATTATGTTGCAAGTAACGACATTTTACGCAGGTGAATTCGACTTCCTTGGTTTCAATGTCTTCAAGCTTATGAAGACAGCAGAGCCCACACCCATCACACAACGATTCCCACTCCGAATCAGTCATCTCTGAAAGCTGTTTTTGTTCCCAGAAAGCCATATCACACAGGGCCTCAACGTGGTTTTTGTTAGTCGTTTATGACACACTTCGGCTTTCGTCGAATGAACCGGAGTGTGCGGCCGAAATGATCCCTCGTCTTAACCATCGTGAGTCAGTGTCTGAGACTTCGCAAAATTATGCGCAAGCTCTTCATGCACTTGGTTTTGAAGGCGAAATTCAGTTCGATGATGCAACGCGTACCGTATTATCAACCGACAACAGCATCTACCAAGTGTATCCACAAGTCGTCGTTTATCCCAAGCATCAAGAAGACTTAATTCGTATTACCCGCGCAGCGCATGATCATGACGTAACGCTCTACCCCCGTGGTGGCGGTACTGGCACAAACGCACAGAGTCTTGGCGCTGGCGTGGTGGTCGACACAAGCAAGCATATGAATCGCATTCTCGAAATTAATGTCGAAGAGCGTTGGGCGCGTGTTGAGTGTGGAGCAGTTAAGGATCACCTCAATGCTGAAATCCGGCAGCACGGTTTATTTTTCGCTCCCGATTTGTCGACATCAAATCGAGCCACCATCGGCGGAATGATTAATACCGATGCCAGTGGTCAGGGATCGGTGAGGTATGGGAAAACTCGTGACCATGTTTTGAATCTGAAAGCAGTGTTGTTGACCGGTGAAGTTCTTGATACCGGATTGCTGACCGATGATGAGTTGGATGCTTTGCCGACAGACTCAGCGCAATACCGAATGGGTACACAATTACGAACGCTACACGACGATAACCACGATCAAATCGAGGCGATTTTCCCGCAATTGAACCGTTGTTTGACCGGTTATGATTTGAAGCATATCCGTACAGATGACGGCAAGATCGATATGAATTCTGTGCTTTGTGGTTCAGAGGGAACGCTTGCTCTTATCAGTGAAGCAAAAATCAATCTTGAACCCCTGCCAACAGAAGTAGCGTTAGTTGCTGTGCAATATGAATCGTTTATGGATGCATTGTTTGATGCACGTGAATTGATGACACATGGGGCAACATCAATTGAAACGGTGGATTCGAAGGTATTAAACCTCGCAATGACCGATTTTATCTGGGATAGCGTAGCCGATTTTTTCCCGCAATCTGAAAAGACATTGCAAGGCATCAATTTGGTCGAGTTTACAGATTTCGACTCTGAATTGTTGGCTGATAAAGTCGATCAATTCAGTCGTTATCTAGAGCGCGTTGCACAAAGCAATGGTCGTTCGTTTGCGCATGCGATTGCGCGTGGTCGGAGCCAAGTTGCACAAGTCTGGGCGATGCGTAAACGCGCTGTGGGATTACTTGGTGGCGTTGAAGGAGCGAAAAAGCCAGTCGCTTTCGTTGAAGATACCTGTGTACCACCTGAGAATCTTGCTCCCTATATTGGAGAGTTTCGTGAACTGCTCGATGAACACGAACTGGATTATGGGATGTTTGGTCACGTTGATGCTGGGGTATTACACGTCAGGCCGCTTCTGGATCTCAAAACGCCAGAAAGTATGGAGATGGTTCGCACCATTACCGACCAAGTTGTTGATTTGACGAAGAAATATCATGGTTTACTTTGGGGGGAACACGGTAAGGGTGTCCGCTCAGAATATGCCCCAATATTTTTCGGTGACCTGTACCCCGCTATTTGCCAGGTCAAATGTTTATTTGATCCTCTCAATCGTCTTAATCCTGGGAAGATTGCAGGGCCAACACCTGATTCGCCTCTATTGAAGATTGACGAGGTGCCAACCCGAGGTGCAAATGATCGGCGCATTGAACCCGCTTTGCAGTTGACTGCCAGCACAGCTCTGTTGTGTAACGGGAATGGGGCTTGTCACAATTATGATCTCGATGATCGGATGTGCCCGAGTTGGAAGGCCACACGTGATCGACGCCACACGCCGAAAGGTCGAGCGGGCCTCATGCGTGAATGGGTAACTCGGCTATCAGATCACGGTCTCGAATCCATTCCGAGTTTGACCTGGACTCAACATCTTACCGGTATGCCGGGGCGTGTCTTACGTACTCTGGGCAAAGCAAGTGGTAAGTATGACTTTAATCACGAAGTGTTTGAGGCGATGTCGACCTGTCTTGCTTGTAAGTCGTGCACCGGGCAATGCCCGATTAAAGTGAGTGTGCCGACGTTTCGGAGTCATTTCTTAAATGCTTATTACACTCGCTATTCGAGACCTATCAAGGATTGGATTGTTGGCACACTTGAATACGTTCTTCCGATCGCGGCGCAAATGCCTAAAGCGTATAACTCGATCGTCGAGTCAAAAATCGGACGTTGGTTCTTTACCAATTTAGGCTTGGTCGACTCCCCTTCTCTCTCCGGGACCGACCCGCATCGCGCCATTGCAGAAGCAGGCTTCCAGGTCACTGATGTGCAGCGTTTAAAGACCTTGAGGTCTGACGATCCTGAACGCTTTAGTCGTCAAGTTGTGATCGTACAAGATGCGTTTACGAGCTACTTTGAAACGCAGGTAGTCGTTGATCTATTGAAGCTTTTAAAACTGCTTGGGTTCGAGCCGACCTTGATGCCATTCCATCCGAATGGAAAGCCGTTACATGTTCACGGGTTTCTCGGCTGGTTTAAGCGTTTGGGTGAGGCAAACGCCGCCAAGTTGCGATTGATTGATGAGATTGGAGTGCCGATGGTTGGACTCGATCCTTCGATGACGATGACCTATCGATCTGAATATAAAGAGGCTCAAATCGAGACGCCCGCTGTACTCCTAATTCAAGAATTTATTGCGCAACATTTAGTTGAAGGACGGGTAGCCTCGGCGCTCCCGGTGAGACGTTTCCGTTTGTTCGCTCATTGCACCGAGGCGACAAATGCCAAGGAATCCTTGTCCATGTGGAAACCGATCTTCGCAATGGCTGGACAATCGCTTGAGATTGAGTCAGTCGGTTGCTGCGGAATGGCCGGAACTTATGGACATGAAAAGTCGAACTTAGACACATCCAAAACAATCTATACGCAGAGTTGGAAACCAAAAATTGAAGGTCAAGACACCTCAGATGCTGAGATTCTTGCTACCGGGTATTCGTGCCGTTCGCAGGTTAAACGCCTGTCGGATCAGATGGTACGTCATCCGATTTCCGCACTATGCGAAGTTCTGGCTTCCGCTTCATCCCAACAGCTGGCTTAAAGGTTTTGCCAACGGCCGCTAGGCGGCCAAATGCATTTGGCTTACCGAGAATATAGGCGTTCTGCTCTTTTTTAGCGCGAATACAGTATATGGCTCCGACTGGCCATTCTCGCCGTGCTACGTTGTGCTCTATCGTCTTAAACAACTTTCGAACACTCTTCTTTTGGAACGGTAAACTGTAGACCGCGTGCCTTGAAAGCTCAGGAACCATGTTTAGCAAACGACACCAATCCTCGATTTGCGTACGGCGCATAAATCGTGCTCGCCACGGTAAAACGCTGTCGAGCGGCGAACTCAAGGCGCGCCGTAAACCCCAGCTTGACGCTGGATTGAAGCCAAACAACAGAAGACGGCCGCCTGGGCGCAGAACGCGTTCGGCTTCTCTCAACACCTGGTGCGGATGACTACTGATATCCAGAGAATGTTGAAGCACTAAAATATCAACAGAATCACTTGGGAATGGCAGTAAGTTATCTTCGGCCAAAATGACTGGACAGTGGGTCGTTTTCGGAAGATCTCCACCAAACACCACATGGAAACGCACGGGTGCAAGGGAGTCAGCAATTAACGGGAAGCCGGCAGTACCGCCAACCTGAAGGACGACCTGACCGAATAAACGACGCAGCTCTCGCCTTGCAACTCTGCGTTCTTCGACTTGGACACGATGGCCAAGACGCCCCGAAATCCAACGATCCCAAGCACGCTGCTTTTCTTGTAATCCGAGTCGGAACACGCTCTGAACTGCCATAAGAACATGGTATCATTTACCGATTATGCTTCAAGAGTTGAAAAGGATACGCAATGGGAATGCTCTCCGGTAAACGCGCACTCATCGTCGGTGTTGCTAGCAAATTATCAATCGCCTACGGGATCGCTGAAGCCATGCATCGTGAAGGTGCTGAATTAGCCTTTACCTATCAGAACGAAAAGTTGAAAGATCGTGTTCTTGGATTTGCCGAGGGCTGGGGCACCTCTCCTGAACTGTGTTTCCCGTGTGATGTTGCAAGCGATGAAGAAATCGATGCGGTATTTAGTGGCTTAGCTAATCATTGGGATGGTATCGATATTGTCGTACATGCGGTTGGTTTCGCTCCGGGCGATCAATTGAGTGGAAGTTTCGTGGATGTAACGACGCGAGAAGGTTTCCGTATCGCCCATGATATTTCAGCGTATAGCTTAGTTGCTCTAGCAAAGGCGGCTCAACCGATGCTTGAAGGTCGTGATGGCAGTATTATCACGCTCTCGTATTTGGGTGCTGTGCAAACGATGCCGAATTACAATGTTATGGGGCTCGCGAAGGCGTCTCTCGAGGCAGGCGTTCGCTTTTTAGCAACGTCGATGGGCCCGAAGGGTCACCGGGTCAATGCGATTTCAGCTGGTCCGATTCGGACGCTTGCTGCGAGCGGGATTAAAGATTTCCGGTCGATGCTTAACTATAACGCATCGCGTACACCACTCCGTCGTAACACCACGATCTCTGAGGTCGGCAATACAGCTGCATTCTTGGCGTCGGACCTCGCTGCCGGTATTACAGGTCAGACGATCTATGTGGATAACGGATTTAATATCACTGCTATGGCGGATTCGGATAACGGTTAATGCTCGCGATCCACGAAGTCAAAGCATTCAGTGACAACTACATCTGGGTCATCTCAGACGGTACCGCTGCCTGGGTCGTTGATCCAGGTGATGCCGAGCCTGTTGTAGAGTTCTTGAATGGTCAAGACCTGAATCTTGTTGGCATATTGCTAACGCATTGGCATGGTGACCATCAAGGCGGTGTTGAAAGCCTTTGTGCGACCTTCCCAGATATTTCGGTTATCGGTTCAAATAAACAACTGAAAGGACCATCACAGCCTGTATCTGAAGATCAGCATGTCGACGTATTGGGCGCTTCATTTCGCGTGATTGAGGTTCCAGGTCATACGTTGGATCACGTTGCCTATTATTCAGACTCTGCTATGTTCGAGACACCTGTTGCTTTTACCGGCGACACACTCTTTGCAGCAGGTTGTGGTCGTTTATTTGAGGGAAGTCCTGAACAGATGTTTTCAAGCCTTCAGAAACTCAATCAGATGGCAGCGAATACCCGAATTTTTTGTGCTCACGAATATACGCTTGCAAACTTGAAATATGCTGTTGTTGCTGAGCCATCGAATACGCACATGAGCGATCGATTATGTTCGGTGTCGAATATGCGCCAAAAAGAACAATCTACTGTTCCAACTACCTTGGAAATTGAGCGTTTAACCAATCCGTTTTTACGCGCGCGCAATGCAGGCGAACTTGCATTGCGGCGATCACAAAAAGATAGTTTTTAATGACACGTAATTTTTCAAGCCATGTGGGCTGTATCGTTTTGATTTCATTGCTTGCTGGTTGTCAAACGATCCCTGAAAAGAATGCAGCATTCAGCGAGACAGAAGCCAGCGATTCAGTCCAAAGTACCGAGCCTGAAATCAATGGCGATGCCAGTGAAACGCCGGAAATCACGGAAGAAATTGTCTCCGAGGAATCGCTGTACGATCCGCTAGCGATTGTTCGTGAACTTGGTGAAGCAATTGATAGTCCAAACATCACCACAGAGTCTGATCAGCCGGATACTGAGGTTGTCGCACAAACAGATCTCGCAGCGATCGACGGAACAGTCTGGGCTGATATTATTTCGGGATTCGGTCTTCCCGAACTCAAAGAAACAAAATACGCGAGACTACACCAGAAGCGCTTGAACTATAGCCCAGGCTTCTTTTCTGATTTCTTAGTGAAGGCTGATATTTATTTGCCCTATGTATGGCAAGAAGTGAAAAAGCGAAATCTCCCTGCTGAAATTGCGTTACTGCCCTATGTGGAGTCAGCGTACAGCCCATGGGCAGTCTCACGAATGGGTGCTGTCGGGATGTGGCAAATCATGCCAGGTACGGCGCGAGTATTAAAACTCAAACTCGGTCAAACATGTGACCAAAGACGCGACGTCATTCATTCAACGCGTGCCGCCCTCGATTACCTAGAGCAGATGCATGCCAAATTTGATGATTGGTTACTGGCGATCGCGGCTTATAACGCAGGGCCAGGACGCGTCGAGCGTGCAATACGTGCAAATAAGCGCGCCGGAAAACCAACCGATTTTTGGTCTTTACGATTACCGCGCGAAACCAGACGTTATGTCCCCAGACTCCTAGTCACACGAAATCTGATCCTAGACGCAAAAGCAGAGGGTATTGAACTCCCAAATATCGAGCCCGACGTACCGTTTAGATCGCTGTCACTTGAAGCGCCTATGGAAGTATCGCTCGTGCAAGAACTCAGTGGCTTGTCGCTCAAGGATATTCGTCGCTACAACCCATGTATCCGCTCATGGATCACGCCGGCTCAAAAACCCTATCAACTGATATTGCCAAATGCAGCCGCGCAAGAGTTTTCGAAAGGTTTGGTGAGTGTCTCTGTTCGCGATTACGTGCGGACACGACCCTACAAAGTAAGAACCGGTGATACATTGAGTGAGATAGCTGGTCGCATCGGCGCATCGGTCACTGAATTAATGACTCTTAATGGCATGACGAATACACGTATCGTCGCTGGAAAAACAATTCGTATTCCAAGCACAAGTGAAAATATTTCGAAGCAGTTGGTCAATTTAGAGTTGGGTAATGCTTACGGAGAAACGATCCGCTACAAAGTACGGGCTGGTGATTCTCTTTGGAAAATTGCACAACGTTTCCGTACATCGGTGAAAAACCTGAGAAAACTGAATGCGACATCAAATCTCATTCGTCCAGGAGAATGGTTGGTCGTTCCGGTTAACTAATTCGGCTCTGGATGTACGCATCGATCATCCCTCGGGAGATGGACGCTTGCGGGGGTAATTTCGGGAGTTCTTTGATGTTGAACCATTGCGCATCAACGATCTCTACACCATCAATTGCGATCTCCCCAGAGTCCCACTCAGCGTAATATCCAAGCATTAAAGAATGCTTAAACGGCCAACTCTGGCTGCCTTGATAGACCGGCTGCTTAATTTGAACCCCGACCTCTTCAAAGATCTCTCGATGACATGCATGCTCTGCCGACTCCCCTGCCTCGACAAAACCCGCTAGAGTCGAATACATACCGTCCACAAAGCGAGGTGCTCTCGCCAACAGTATTTCATCACCGCGCGTGATCAGGACAATCACACAAGGGGATATGCGTGGATATTGGGTTAAACCGCAGGGCTCACAATAACGTCCTCTATCAGATGGTGAGGGCGTGGTTGGCTGACCGCAACGACCACAGAACTGATGTTCTTCGATAAAATCCAAAACCTGAATTGCAGAACTCACAGGAATGAATTGCTCATTATTCAATTGAATAATAACGGGCCGTAATGACTCGTAAACCACCCCTGAAATTGGGTCTGCACGGACACCAGAATAGGAAACGTCACCGAGCGTACCTGCAAGTACGGGTGTCAATCCCGATAACAGTGGATCTTGTACATCGAATAATCGTGGGCGCCCTGTCTCATCGATAGCAACGCGACGATCAGATGACGTTAGTATGACTTTTTGTGTCGAACCAGTATCGAGTCCGGGTAGCCAAGAACTTGTATGATCACCAAGCCAATTCATTCTGACATCGTCTGTTTATCCCAGAGGATCTCAGGATTTGATTCTCTTAGGGTGTTCAGAAATAGCTGGTGGTTTTCTGCTTCACTGACAGATGGATGAAATATTCGCGCTTCTCGAGAGAGATCGTTGAGCTTCTGTATTGATTCAAAACGTGAACCCTGCGATTGATTCTCGCCGTTTCCAAACATTCTGCTCTGCTCCCGCGTCATCGCAAGATAGACACGAGTGAGAAGCTCAGCATCTAACAAAGCGCCATGAAGCGTTCGCTCGGATGCGTCAATCTTATAATCACGACACAAGGCATCGAGCGAATTTCGCTTGCCCGGTCGTTTTTCCTTGGCCATCGCCAAGGTATCAATGGCAGAGCCACCATGCATCAGGTCAAAGATGCTAGGAGCATTTGGAATACGCTTTAATTCACTATCGAGGAAATTGACATCAAATGAGGCATTGTGTGCGATCAGTTCTGCACCACGAATAAAATCGATAAATTCGTCAGCAATCCCCGCAAAGTTTGGTTTATCGGCCAAAAATTCGTTGGTGATTCCATGTACTTCAATTGCTTCTTGGTCAATCGCTCGTTCAGGATTGATGTACACATGAAACGTCTTATCCGTTAAACGACGATTCACCAATTCGATACAGCCAATTTCGATCACTCGATGTCCCGAATTCGGATCGAGACCGGTGGTTTCTGTATCTAAAATGATTTGCCGCATTAACCTTCTACCCCTAAGTTCGCCAGTTCATCGGCTCGCTCGTTACCAGGATGTCCGGCGTGACCTTTAACCCAATGCCAACGCACATCATGCACGTTGGTCACGGAATCGAGCTGTTGCCACAGATCTTGATTTGAAACGGGTTTCTTAGCAGCTGTTTTCCAGCCATTTTTTTTCCAATTTGGTACCCACTTCGTTATGCCATCTTTGACATAGACTGAGTCAGTATACAGGTCAACAACACAGCGAGACTTTAAGGCAGATAACCCTTGAATCGCAGCCATCAGCTCCATCCGGTTGTTGGTTGTTTCCGGGTCACCCCCGCATAACTCTTTGCGGTGATCCCCGTATTCCATCACGACACCCCACCCTCCTGGGCCAGGGTTACCTTTGCAGGCGCCATCTGTGTACAGCGTGACGATCTTTTCTGTCACAGGCGTTGATAATCCTGAAGTGAACGATTGACGTAATCGTCGAATTGATTGATCGCTGCTGCAGATGCATCTCGCCCGAGTTTCGCAGCCAGCGTTTTCTTCTCGTGCCACTTGATTCCGATGAGATGGTGGTTTTCATTCAGAGAATGCAATACATCATCAGATGTTGCGATCTCGTCACATAATCCACTTGATAATGCATCGGTGCCATAAAAAATTGACCCGTCTGCTACCGCGTCGAGATCCAAGTCAGGACGCCTTTCGGCAATCCAAGATTTAAAGAGCGCATGTGTTTGCTCTAAGTCTTCTTTAAACTTTTTACGACCTTCGGGCGTATTCTCTCCGAGCAATGTGAGTGTGCGTTTATTAGCACCAGCGGTATGTAACTCAACATCAACATCACGATTTTTCAAAAAACGGTGAATATTTGGAATTTGTGCCACGACTCCGATCGAACCAAGAACGGCAAAGGGGGCTGAAATAATTTTATCTGCACAGACAGCCATCATGTATCCACCACTAGCAGCAACCGTATCGACACAAGCGATGAGCTCGATATTTGCCTCTCTCAAACGCGACAACTGTGAGCTTGCTAAACCGTAGGTGTGAACCAAACCACCAGGCGATGTGAGCTTAAGGAGTACGACATCTGGTTGGCGACTCATCGCAAGAATCGCGTTGATTTCTTCTCGTAATCCCGAGACTTGAGATGCTTTCATATCGCCTTTAAATTCAATGACGATCGCCAATTTATCCTTACCCACCTGCTCAGTTTCTGGATTTTTTTTAGGTTTTTTAAATTTATTTTGAATGCGCGATATGAATGACGGCTTATCAGTGTCGATGGCTGCATCAATCACCGATTTAACGTGCTCTGCTTGAGTGGCCATTTTTTTCGAAATGTCGGTGATTTTAATTGAACCTTTTTGTTCCTCACCACCTGAGACTTTCGAGCTCATTGCGATTACGGCAACTATTGCGATCACAATCGTTAGCGTTTGCAGGAGAAATAAACCGTAATCAGATAAGAATTGCATTAGCGACGTACCACCTCACCACTTTCGGTCACAACCGACCAAAATTCGCTCCCTTCTTGATTCGTGCGAAGTTCAGCCAGCGCCGAGGAAAGATTTGGACCGTTATCAGACGAACCAAGAGTCATTTGATCAACGCGAGCCACAACGATTGATTCACCAACTCGCGAATTGAAGGTCGAGGAACGATCAGCAGTTGGAGCTGAAGCGGCAAACGCAACTGACACTAATTCTGGAGAAACCTGGTCGTCTCCGCTTCGGCTGACATTCTCAAACGGCTGCACAGTTAAGTCTTCTGCCTCATTGGGCAAACCTTGATTGCCATTCGCCCAATGAGCCTCGATGGTTTCGGCAAGTGCTGTTGCCTCGCCAACTGCCTTTTGCTTTGTTAACAATTCGACGATATCGTTTTTGACCTCATCTAACGGACGATTCGCTTTTGGTGCGTATTCTTTGATTCGGAATGTCATCCAAACACCAGGTTCCACTTCGAATACTTCTGCATTCAATTCACCAGAATACAAAGAATCGTCAAATGCCCGCCGTAAAACAGACTCCTGTGACACCAAGCCTGAGGCGGTTGATCGTGTAAATAGCTCAGTCGATTGAATACCAACGTTATAGATCGCGTTTAATTCCTCTAGCGATCCACTGAAGGCAATATTTGAAAACTCTTCAAGCGCATCGCTTAACAAACGCTCAGCCTCACGTTCAGCTAATTCGATACGCAAACGAGGGGCTCTAGCTTCAAATGACTCGATTGGTCGTGCACGTGTCTCTAATAACTCAATGATGTGATAGCCATATTGTGTTTCAACCGGATCAGACACTGCGTTTTGAGCGAGCGAATCAAGTGCTAATTCGAATTCTGGAGTGAATGTGCCTTTCGGTGCAAATCCGAGATCACCACCATTTTCACGACTCGCAATATCGTCTGAAAATTCTTTTGCTAGATCGGCAAAGTCGTCGCCACTATCAATTCGAGCCTTAATTTCATTTGCCTTCTCGAGTGCATCATCTGATGTTGCGACTAAAATATGTCGAGCACGACGCTCAGACTCTTCAGAGGCACTTGCGACTTCCGAATCATAGGCGGCTCGAATATCGTCGTCTGTCAGTTCAACTTGCTCTTCAAAATCAAGTGCACTGAGCAACACATAATCCAAAGCAACTGACTCTTCAGTGACAAAATCACCCCGGTTCGCCTCGTAGTATGTTGACACTTCATCATCCGTTACGCTGACTTGATCGATAAATCGATCGACTTCCACTGTCACGATCTCTCCAGAACGCGTTTGATTTTGCAGCGCTTGTAATCGTTGAAGTTCAGATGGTGTCACTACAATTGACGTCTCAACAGCACCTTTGACCTGATACTCAATTAGGTTTCGTTTGAGTTCTTCTCGGAACCCAAGCCGCGACATGCCCATTTGGCCTAGTGCGACGTCAAATGTACGGGGGTCAAAACGTCCCTCATTTTGGAACTGAGGAATCTGTACGATCACTTGATCGACCAGTTGATCCGTCACTCCAAACGATAGTTTTTCCGAATAGCTTATTGCCGATGCTTCTTCAACGAGGGCATTCAACACACTCTGCCGCAATAGATCTTCATTAATAGCACTTGGATCACTCAATATCCCGAGTAATTGACGACGTTCTTGCTCGAGCTTTTCAATAAAGCGGCGCTCTGTAATCTCAACTCCGTTGACCTCTGCAATGACAGTATCTCCATCGCCGCCGTTAAAGAAATTGACTCCTGTAATAACGAAAGTTACGGCGATTAGACCAACAATGATTTTGGCGATAATGCCACTAGAGTTATCTCGGATATTTTGAAGCATGTTGCGTTGTAACCTATAGATTCAAAAAAGGGGCCGAGGGGCCCCTTTGGAATAAAGACACGAGTTAATTAGTTAACTGCGTCTTTCAATGCCTTACCAGCTTTGAAGCCAGGGACTTTCGCCGCAGCAATTTGGATCGTCGCACCCGTTTGTGGGTTACGGCCGCTACGTGCAGCACGATCTTTAACTTGGAACGTACCGAAACCAACCAAAGAAACAGAATCTCCATTCTTTAAAGCACCAGTCACTGCAGCCAAAGTCGCGTCAAGCGCTTTGCCAGCGTCAGCTTTAGATAGATCTGCCTCGGCAGCAATTGCATCAATCAATTCAGATTTATTCACTCGTAGTACCCCTATTGGTTTTTTTTAAAACATGTATGTCGGTTTCTTTTTTTGTCCGACAACACAGCGATAGCGCATCTACGTTATACCAACCGGAAGTTCCTGAAACAACCAGTTAATGCGCTATTTGCGGATTTTTTTCCTTTCCTTGTTCTTGCTCTGAACTATTTGCGCCATCTTGAACCACGAAAGGTTCTGGAATATAGGTCAGAGCAATATCCAATACTTGATCGATCCAAGAAACAGGCTTGATCTCGAGGTCAGCCTTCACGTTATCGGGAATTTCTTTCAAATCCGCAACATTTTCTTCGGGAATAATCACTGTCTTAATGCCGCCACGGTGTGCAGCTAGCAATTTTTCTTTCAATCCGCCGATCTGTAGCACCTGTCCGCGTAACGTGATTTCCCCCGTCATCGCAACATCTGCTTTAACTGGCACATTTGCGAGCACCGAAACCAAAGCCGTACACATACCAATACCCGCGCTTGGACCATCCTTCGGAGTCGCGCCTTCTGGAACGTGAATATGTAGGTCGGTTTTTTCGTGGAAATTTGGATCAATACCCAACGCAATTGCACGGCTACGCGCAACGGTCATCGCCGCTTGAATTGACTCCTGCATCACGTCGCCTAGAGATCCGGTGCGAATCTGCTTACCCTTACCTGGCATCGAGACCGCTTCGATTGTTAAGAGCTCTCCTCCGACACTGGTCCAGGCCAGTCCGGTCACTTGACCAATACGATCTTCAGCCTCTTTAAGCCCGTACGTAAACTTCCGCACGCCCGAATAGTTTTCAAGTACGTCCGGGGTAATTACGACGGTATCATCATCATTTCCGCCGATTTTTTTATGTCCATCCTCGATGCGTTGACGCACGACTTTGCGTGCAAGTTTCGAGACCTCACGATCAAGGCCGCGAACCCCTGCTTCTTTTGTGTAATAACGAATCAGATCGGTTAGAGTTTGATCAGGCACATCGATCTCTGTTTTTCCAAGACCGTTATTTTTGATCTGCTTAGGCACCAGGTACTTCTTGGCAATATTCAGTTTTTCATCCTCGGTATAACCGGGAATTCGGATTATCTCCATACGGTCAAGTAACGGTGCTGGCATGTTCATCGAGTTTGAAGTGCAAACAAACATGACTTCAGATAAGTCGAAGTCGACCTCGAGATAATGATCGTTAAATGTATGGTTTTGCTCAGGATCGAGCACTTCAAGCAAAGCCGAAGCCGGATCGCCGCGGTGGTCCATCCCCATTTTATCGATTTCATCGAGCAAAAAGAGCGGGTTTTTCACACCAACTTTGGATAACTTTTGGATGATCTTGCCGGGCATTGAGCCAATATATGTACGACGATGGCCTCGGATTTCTGATTCATCTCGAACTCCACCAAGAGCCATACGAACAAACTCACGGTTGGTCGCTCGTGCGATTGATTCGCCGAGGGACGTCTTACCAACGCCCGGAGGACCAACTAGGCAGAGGACTGGGCTCTTTGATTTTTTCATGCGCATTTGGACAGCCAAATACTCAAGGATGCGCTCTTTAACTTCCTCGAGTCCGTAATGGTCTGCTTCCAAAATATCTCGCGCCTTCACCAAATCGTGACGAACTCGCGACCGTTTAGTCCAAGGGCATCCCAACAACCAATCGAGATATGCACGAACAACGGTCGCCTCAGCTGACATCGGAGACATCATTTTGAGTTTTTGTAACTCGCTGTCGGCTTTTTCCTTACCCTCTTTCGAAAGCCCCGACTCATCAATTCGCGCTTGTAAGGCATCGACCTCGTTCGGCGTCTCGTCCAAGTCATTCATTTCCTTCTGAATGGCTTTCATTTGCTCATTCAAATAGTACTCACGTTGACTCTTCTCCATTTGCTCTTTCACGCGTCCGCGGATCCGTTTTTCAACCTGTAATAGGTCAAGTTCTGACTCCATTAGCGCGACGAGATATTCCAGACGCTCTTTGACATCGCTGTAAGCGAGTAGTGCCTGCTTTTCTTTCAGTGGCAAGGTCAAATGAGCAGCCATGGTGTCACACAGACGACCAGGCTCTTCGATGCTCTGTAACGAAGCGAGAACCTCTGCTGGAATTTTTTTGGATGCTTTGACGTACTTATCAAACTGATCCATTAACACACGAAGAAGCGCTTCTTGGTGATGCTCTTTGAGTGGAATTGATTCAACGATTTCAGCTTCAGCGCGGTAATGGTCACCGTCTAGATCAAAATTCGAAACTTTTGCACGTTGTCCACCCTCGATCAGCACTTTGACCGTGCCATCGGGAAGTTTCAGAAGTTGGAGAATCGATGCGACCGTACCAACACCGTACAGTTCGCCTGCTCGTGGCTCGTCTTCACTCGCGACTTTTTGTGCGACGAGAAGAATCTCTTTTCCACCATCCATCGCACTTTGCAGCGCTTTGATGGATTTATCGCGACCTACAAATAGAGGAAGCACCATGTGTGGGTAGACAACCACATCCCTCAGCGGGAGTAATGGGAGGTCCAGCTGCTGGGTACTCATTTCGTGTTTCCTAATCTAATCGGCTATGTTTGCCGAACGTTTCTCTTCGGTGGTTCCCGCGTAAATTTTTAGCGGATCGCTGTCGCCTGTGACGACGCCCTCGTCAATGACAATTTTCGAAACATCGTCATCCGATGGTATTTCAAACATGGGGTGCAAAAGAATACTTTCAAGAATCGATCGTAGGCCTCGCGCACCTGTTTTTCGATCCATCGCTTTCTTCGCTACCGCACGAAGTGCTTCAGGACGGAAGTCGAGTTCGACACCTTCCATATCGAATAATTCGCGGTACTGTTTAACTAACGCATTTTTCGGTTCAGACAGAATTTGGATCAACGCATCTTCATCAAGCTCAGTAAGCGTAGCGACGACCGGTAAACGACCAACAAATTCGGGTATCAGTCCATACTTCACCAAATCTTCTGGTTCGACTTCGGCAAAAGCTTCACCCACAGACTTTGATTCATCTTTAGAGCGAACTTCCGCACCAAAGCCGATGCCACCTTTCTCACTACGATCACGTATCACCTTATCTAGGCCGGCAAATGCCCCACCGCAGATAAACAGGATATTTGAGGTATCGACCTGCAAGAACTCTTGTTGCGGATGTTTACGTCCCCCTTGCGGTGGAACAGAAGCGACAGTCCCTTCAATCAACTTAAGAAGTGCTTGCTGAACACCCTCACCGGATACGTCACGAGTAATTGATGGATTATCTGACTTCCGTGAAATCTTGTCGATTTCATCAATATAAACAATCCCTTGCTGCGCTTTTTCTACGTCGTAATCACACTTTTGGAGGAGTTTTTGAATGATGTTTTCAACATCTTCGCCAACATAGCCCGCTTCTGTGAGGGTCGTTGCATCTGCCATCGTAAATGGCACGTTTAAAAGCCGTGCGAGCGTTTCCGCGAGTAGTGTTTTACCAGAGCCAGTCGGGCCGATCAGTAGAATGTTCGACTTGCCGAGCTCGACGTCTCGCCCGTTACGCTCGCCATGTTTCAGGCGCTTGTAATGGTTATATACGGCAACGGCTAGAACACGTTTGGCGCGACTCTGACCAATCACATAATCATCGAGTGTTGTTTTGATGACCTGCGGAACAGGAAGTCCATCCGACGCTTCAGTATCGTCGGACTCCTGTACCTCTTCTTGAATAATGTCGTTGCACAAATCAACGCATTCATCACAGATAAAAACACTCGGTCCTGCAATCAGCTTGCGCACTTCATGCTGACTTTTACCGCAAAAGGAGCAGTAAAGGACTTTGCCGTTATTTTCCGATGATTGATCTGTTGTATCTGTCATGTCTCACCTATTCCGTTACGTCAACAGTGCGCTGACAAGAGCGGAAAATCAAGAGTCTTTGGTCGAATCGGTGCGTTGCTCTAACACCGCATCGATCAAACCATAATCCTTCGCTTCCTCTGCATCCATGAAACGATCGCGGTCAGTATCTTTGGCGATCTGCTTCATTGTTTGCCCGGTGTGCTGCGCTAGCTTCGAATTTAGTTTTTCGCGAATCTTTAAGATCTCTTTCGCATGAATATCGATATCGGACGCTTGACCAGAATATCCACCCAGCGGTTGATGGATCATCATGCGTGAGTTCGGTAGCGCGAATCGTTTGCCTTTTTCCCCGCCTGCAAGCAGGAACGCACCCATACTCGCTGCCTGACCTATGCAAAGGGTCGAAACATTTGGCTTGATGAATTGCATCGTGTCATAAATCGCCATACCTGCCGTTACTGACCCGCCCGGGGAATTGATATACAAATGGATGTCTTTATCGGGGTTTTCAGATTCCAGAAACAGCAGCTGCGCAACGATCAGGTTGGCCATATGGTCTTCGACTTGACCCACCATGAAAATAACTCGCTCTTTAAGAAGACGCGAGTAAATATCATACGAGCGCTCTCCTCTTGAGCTTTGCTCGACAACGATTGGGACTAAGCCGGCCATAAAATTTCCTCTATTAATTAATTCTGACGACTTTTCATGACGTCAGCGTACGACATATCAATGGCCTTGGTATTTGCAGATTCAAGGAGCTTTTCTGCAACCTGTTCCTCAACAGCTAATGCTTCAACCTGCTTCAGATTCTCATCGTTCGAGTAGTAGAAATTAACGACTTGCTCAGGATCATCATAAGCAGCAGCCATCTCATCGACTAAGGCCCGAATACGATCTGTGTCAGCCACAAGGCTCAATTTTTTGACAGTCGCACCAAGGAGTAGTCCAAGGCGAACGCGACGCTCGGCTTGCTCTGTAAACAACTCATCTGGCAATTGGTTTGGATCGAACTGCTGTCCACCACCAAAACGCTCGACGGCCTGTTGCTTCAATACGTTGATCTCTGACTTAATCGCAGATTCTGGGACAGGCGCATCCGAATTCTTTTCTAAAAGCGTGTCGAACACTTTGGTTTTATTCATGTTCTTAAGCGTCAATGACAGCTCTCGCTCCATTTGCTCTTTCAGCTCGGCTTTAAAATCTTTTTCATCACCAGATTCAACACCGAATGTTTTGATGAATTCTTCATCAACCGCTGGCAACTCGCCGCGCTCTAGCTTCGTCACATCGATTTTGAATAGTGCAGCCTTACCTTTCAGATTTTCAGCGTGGTATTCATCAGGGAAGGTAACATCGATATCGCGTGACTCCCCTTTTTTCATCCCAATGATTCCGTCTTCGAATCCCGGAATCATCGATCCAGATCCGAGTACCAGCTCATGATCTTCACCCTTCCCGCCGTCGAATGCCTCACCATCGATGAAGCCTTCGAAATTGATCGTTACACGATCACCGTCTTTGGCCGCTGCTCTGGCAGATTCCTTCCACGTTTTACGCTGCTCACGTAACGTCGCGATCATTTCTTTGATATCTGAAGCACCAACTTTACAGTTCGTCTGTTCAATTTCATCGCCATCGATCAATACAGGATCGAGTTCTGGAAATACCTCAAAAGTGGCTTTAAACGAAAAGTCCGACCCTTCTTCAAATTGAACGTCATCAATTTTAGGCTGGCCAATCGGCTTTACATCGTGCTCACTCAATGCCTGACCTAAGGATTTTTCCATGAGATCTGAAACGATCTCTTGGCGGATCGCTTGACCATACCGTTGACGCACGACGCGCGCTGGCACTTTGCCTGGTCGAAAACCATCGATGCGCACGCGCTTTGCTGTTTCGGCCAATTTGGCTTCGAATTCAGTTTCTACATCCCCGGTTGGGATCGTAATCGTAAATTGACGCTCTAGAGCGCTCGGGGATTCCAGGACAACCTGCATGGACTAACCTCAGTCATTCACATTCTTTGAAATTAAACGCGATAGGATACTGCTTTCAGTCGTAGTCGTACAGTGATGGTGCGGATGGAGGGACTTGAACCCCCACGCCTCGCGGCACCAGAACCTAAATCTGGCGTGTCTACCAATTTCACCACATCCGCAACAGAACGCAGAACGCGTTATGAGGCGGCGGAGACTAAAGCATCTGAGCTGAAATATCAAGTCAATTTCAACAAAAATCAGATATCTCCAAGACAAGAAAGTCCCGCGAGAGAATTTTATGCTTGTCATCTTCTGACGCGGTCGTCAGCACAGAGAATCTAAGAGATGAAGAACATTCTGGTTCGTGTTTGGATTGATGGTGATTTTGTGATCACTGTCAAAATGCAGCTCTTACGCGATATTAAACGGGCCTTCGATAGGGCAAAGATCACGATTCCCTTCCCTCGCTACGAGGTCGCAAATCTGTCAAGCTAACCTTCAGTCGCGCCTTGGCTGTTGCAACGCTCTTCAAACGCCGCAGAAAATCGCTGCGATTCATACTGCACGTACTCATATTTACGTTGCAATTCAGCATCGGGCTCTTTGCCATCCATTTTTAAATTCAGTATCTCGTCTCGCGCTAGTCGAATTTGATCTAGCCAAACAGTCACCCAGCCTTCAATGACTTCACAGTCATCCGGAATTGGGCGCTCCTGAGCGGAACTGACCGAAGAGACAAAAAACAAAGCGACGAGAAAATAGCGAATCATGAT
>CBFHIN010000004.1:44303-81078 GCA_965655875.1 Litorivicinaceae bacterium
TATTTCCCAAACCTTCTTGACTACCAAGTCGAAAGAGGCCAAAAAATAAAAACGCGGACGGGCTTGCAAGGAATTTTAAGAGGTATCCGGGGTGGCCCTTGCGTGGAGGCGGGGTGAAAAAATTGTTTACGACCTTACCCTTCCTACAAAGTTCATACATTAGTATTTCAATATTCGTTAACTGATTGACAAGTAACGAGTTGCGGGAAATGGGGTGGATGATGGGACTCGAACCCACGACGACCGGAATCACAATCCGGGGCTCTACCAACTGAGCTACACCCACCATTGAGGCCAGGCTGGCACGCCTGGCAGGAATCGAACCTGCAACCTACGGCTTAGAAGGCCGTTGCTCTATCCGGTTGAGCTACAGGCGCATGGTCAGTAATGGTCGGGGCAGCTGGATTCGAACCAACGACCCTCTGCTCCCAAAGCAGATGCGCTACCAGACTGCGCTATACCCCGATTGCCTGACTGAGCACACAGGTGCTCAACAGTGGGTGCGGAGTATAGTCATCGCTATCAGGCTCTGCAAGTGGATTTTTGGACTTTTGGTTTCGAGAGTGCCAGCCAATTTCCGGCAATCACGAGGCCCATCGCAGCAACGGCACTCAACGACAACGCATATCCCTCGAAGATGACACTCATTAACACCGCGATAACCGGAAATGCGACCGCTGTATATGCTGCTTTGCCAGGGCCCACACGCCCAATGAGTGTTAAATAGGAACCGAACGCAATCACCGAGCCAAATATAACGAGATATAGAAGCGAGCCGACGTAAGTTAATGTCCATTCAAACCGAATCTCGAGCCCTGAAATGATGGCGAATGTGAAGGTTAAGATGGATCCATATAGCATACCGTATGCAGTTGAATTCCAAACTGACAATCCACGACCCTGTAAAGCCGCTGACACGATATTTCCAGCGCTAGCTGACAGTGTTCCAATCAAACAGAAGACGATCGCCATCGAGCTCGCGGTGAACCAGTTGAATTCCAGGAGATCACGTTGAAACAAGATCAATAGACCAGAGACGCCGATCACACCACCAAATAACGATCTCCGTTCCAGTGGTTGTCCAAGAAAAATTCGAGCGCCGAGTGTGTTCCAAAACACCATCGTTGAAAAAACGATCGACACTAAACCCGTCGTAAGCGAGAGACTCGCGGTATAGAAAAAGCCGTAGTTTGTGCAAAACAGAAAAAAACCCAAGAACGCACATTGGATATGCTCGATCGATGTAAGTCGAAGACGTTCTGAGCGGTACAAACAAATGCCGAAAACGATGCCGGACGCTAAGAGAAATCTCCACCCCACTGAAACGACCGGATGCACTACGCCTAACTGTCCGAGAATCACGAACCAAGTCGTGCCCCAGGTGAAGACTGTGATACCGAACAGCGTGATATCGAATCGATTTATTTGCGATGCCAAGTCGTTTTGCCTGCGCCATCTTCTAAAACAACGCCTTGCGCGATCAGGTCATCACGAATCTTATCCGCTGTCGCAAAGTCTCGATCTTTTCGGGCCGCTTCGCGGGCAAGAATCAACGCATCAATGGCAACATCACTGAGTTCACTCTTCGCCGCTTTCAGTGCGTGTTGTTCCGCCAAGAATTGCGTCTTACCCGAACCAAATAATCCAAGTACTTTTCCGATCGCCAGAACACTGGAGGTTGATTCGGCCGTTCCAGTGGATGCGAGTTCGAACAACAATGCAATTGCGCGAGGCGTATTGAAATCGTCATCCATTAATCGTTGAAATTCAAAAATGGCATCCGAGTTTGGTGCTGATAGTTCCTCAGGTAGCGCATGAATTAAACGAGTGTAAGCACTTTCAGCTTGGACCAGCGCATCGTCAGAAAACGAAATCGCGCTTCGATAATGACTCTGTAGTAGAAAAAATCGGATGACTTCAGGGTGAAACTCTTTAAACAGGTCATCCAAAGTCACGAAATTACCGAGCGATTTAGACATCTTTTCTTCGTTCACTCGCACCGCTCCCGCATGCATCCAGTACCGCGCGAACGTGCAGCCTGTTGCAGCTTCGGATTGAGCAATCTCATTTTCATGATGCGGGAACTTCAAATCAGGACCGCCACCATGAATATCGAATGTTTTTCCTAACGCATCCATGCTCATTGCCGAGCATTCAATATGCCATCCGGGACGACCATCACCAAAGGGTGAAGGCCATGACTCCTCGCCCGTCTTGGAAGATTTCCATAACACAAAATCTGCGGGATTTTCCTTATCATTGGCCACGGCGACACGTGCTCCGGCCACCATATCTTCAAGTTTGCGATTGTTTAGCTTTCCGTAATTAGGGAATGCGCTGACTCGAAAATAGACATCACCAGAGGCTCCTTGATATGCAGCGCCCTGATCGATCAACCGTTCAATCAGTTGCAACATCGAGTCAATGTTTGCCGTTGCTCGCGGTTCAGCATTTGGGCTTTGACAACCGAGACGCTTCTCGTCGTGATGCATCGCATCGATCATTTCGGAGGTAAGCTCGCCAAAGGGAATATTTCTTTCAGCAGCTCGTTGGAAAATTTTGTCGTCTACATCCGTAATATTTCTTACGTAATTAACTTCAAATCCACGGAATCGGAGATATCTCACGATTGCGTCAAAAGCCACCATGACTCGCCCATGCCCTAGATGGCAGCGGTCATAAACAGTCATCCCGCACACATACATTCCGATCTTTTCAGACACTAATGGTTCGAATTCCCGCTTCTCTCGGGCTAGGGTGTCAAAGATCTGCAAACTCACTCGTTATTCCTTTTGGTGAAAATCGGTATAGTACCGACTTGTTTATCGAGGGGGAAAACCTGTGATTCTATTAGAAACGACGCTTGGCAACATCACTTTGGAGCTTTTTGAGAATGATGCGCCTGAAACCACTGCAAATTTCAAGCAATATGTTGAAGACGGCTTCTACAACAACACCATTTTCCATCGAGTGATCGACGGATTCATGATCCAAGGCGGTGGCTTTGAACCAGGCATGGTTCAAAAAGAAACGCGCGATCCGATTCAGAACGAAGCATCAAATGGTCTCGCGAATAATCGTGGCACCATCGCAATGGCGCGAACCATGGATCCGCATTCAGCGACGGCGCAGTTTTTCGTGAACGTCACTGACAACGATTTTCTTAACTTCAGATCTGAAACTCCAGATGGATTTGGTTATTGTGTTTTCGGCCGTGTTTACGACGGCATGGATGTTGTTGATGCCATCAAAGCAGTCGATACGACACATCGAGCAGGTCATTCAGACGTGCCACGCGATGATGTCATTATCAACAACGCATCAATCATCTAATGCGGCGACTGGTTGTCTCTGATTTCCACCTTGATCCTGACGATCCGGGACGTTACCAGTCAGCAATTGATGCATTATCTCGATGCCCGTGTGATCAACTGATTCTTGCGGGCGATGTGTTTGAAGCCTGGATTGGGGACGATGGCATCACGGAGTTAGACGCGCAGTTTCTTGAATTCTGTGGCGCCCATAGCCAAGACACGGTTTTCATTCATGGAAACCGTGATTTCTTGATTTCACCTGAGTTGTTGTCTCGGCACAACATCCGGTTGATTGACTGCATCGCGACTAAAGAACTGATCGTTATCCACGGTGATGAGCTGTGTACCCTCGATCAGGCATATCAAAATTTCAAAAAAGAGGTCCGAGAGCCAAGCTGGATCGCTGCGTTTTTGCAAAAACCGCTCGCTGAACGGCAGGCAATTGCTAAAAGTCTTAGGCAGGCATCTCGAGAGACACAAGCAAACCGAGCGGATGCAATTGGCGACGCTGTCGATTCAGAGGTTTCTCAATTACTTCAAGAATATGGGTGTAACTTGTTGATTCATGGGCACACTCATCGGCCGGGCATTCATCAACAATTTGCTGGGTTACGCGCTGTAACCTCCGACTGGGGGCATTCTGGAATAGGCGTGCTCATTGAAACAGCGGATCACCAGCAAGATGTCTGTTTATATCGCTTGGCGCCAGATCATTTTGAATTATTAGAATGCTGGAGTTATGCAGCCGGAACGCCTGAATGGAAACGAAACTCTTGATCGGGTGATTCAATCAAATCTGCATCGATGGCCAGAAAATGCTCGAGCCGGTCCTCTAATTCTCTTTCTCCCGCTGACTCATGGGCAAGAGCAAGGTAATCCTGGTAGTGGCGCCCTTCTGATCTCAATAGTGATTTGTAGTATCGCCCGAGCTGAGTCGGAAGATAAGGCCAAAGTGCGGCAAAGCGTTCACACGAGCGCGCCTCTACGATCGCGCCGACAATGAGCACATCGACAAGCCGCCCTTTCTCGTCTGTTCGAACTGAGTTTCGCAGGGTTTTGGCATAACGCGATGCAGTTAACGGCCGATACTCAATGCCCATCCGATCCATGAACATAAGAACCTGCTCATAATGCAACATCTCTTCCCTAACTAATCGAGCCATTAAACGCTGTAGGCGGTTATTTTGGCGATATTTGGTGATTAAACTCATGCCAGTGGATGCCGCCTTGTATTCACAATTGGCGTGATCAATCAATAAGGTCGTTAAATCGCCGAGTGCATGATCAATCCAGGCTTTTGGTGTCTGTACTTCGAGAAATCCATGAATTTCATTGACGATGGCGTCGATAGACGCCACTTTCGATACAATTTTATTTGTAGTAGGCATTTTCACGCTGGCTGTGATCTGTCACATCACGCACTCCTTTCAAATCAGGAATGCGATCCATCAAAGTCTTTTCAACACCATCCTTGAGTGTCATATCAACCGCACTGCATCCTTGACAGCCTCCACCGAATTGCAAAATAGCAATATCATCGTCCAGCCGGATCAGTCGCACTTCTCCGCCGTGCGCAGCGAGGCCTGGATTCACCTCTGCCGTAAGAATTTCAACAATCTGTTGCTCAACCGGACCGTCAAAAGCAACTGCTGGTTGTTTTGCTTTAGGGGCCTTGATTGTCAATTGCCCACCGAGCTTATCGGCAACGTAATCAACGACCGCTTCGTCGAGGTACGGTAGACTTGGATGATCGAGATAGGCGGTAAATTGCTCGCACTCGAAACGCTCATCTTCAGGCTTCTCTTCCCCAGGGCGGCAATATGCCAAGCACGTCTCGGCGTACATTGTACCGGGTTGGCTGACAAATAAACGCACTCCGATTCCGTCAACGTCTTGTTTTTCCAGCAAACCACTGAGATAGGTTTGTGCGCTGTCTGTAATTGTAATGTCTGTCATATGCCGAGATCGCTCTGTTTTAATCTGCTATGGTTGATTGGGGCGGTTATTTTAATTTCTACTGAGGCCAAACACCACATCATGACACATTCACCAATTGCGATCATCGGTGCGGGCGTCTCTGGCCTTGCAGCCGCGCGTGAACTTCCGGCATCGTCATATCAACTCTTTGAAAAATCTCGCGGCCCAGGCGGTCGATTGGCGTCAAAACGCTTGGAGCAGCAGCGAGCAGATATCGGTGCTCAATTTTTCACTGTTCGAGATGCGCGATTCGACGAGACTGTAAAACTTGCCTCAGAGGCTGGTGCGGTTGCGCGGTGGGAACCTCAAATGGGTACATTTCGAAATCAACAACCGTTAAGTTCACCTGACACGCAAACGCGCCATGTTGGCGCACCCTACATGAATGCATTTGGGCGATTTCTAGCGGAACCACTGGTGATTCGAGATCAGCATCGAATCCAAAGCGTTCGTCGTGAGAAATCCGGATATTCGTTAACTACGACCGAGAATCAACATTTTACCGCTGAGCAGGTTTTGGTCACGACACCAGTCGATCAAATGGGAGATTTACTCTCTGAATTTCCAATCACTCCTATCACCTCGCGTTTCACGATGGACCCCACATGGACTGTTGTTCTGTCGATTAACGAGTCGCTATTGACAGAGGACGGTATTCGTCTCGATGCGTGTTTTGGCGGTGATCACCCAGCTATCGACTTTATCTCTGTAGAGCGGAGTAAAGTTGGTCGAAACAATGATTTCGTTGTAATTCACTCAACTCCGCAATGGGCAACAGAGCATCTTGAGCGGGACTCTGCGTGGGTATTAGCTCAATTTCAAAACATCATATTTGATGTTTTTGCTGTTCAATCATCGGCGATCATCGCGCATCGATGGCGCTATGCCCGACCAACAGACCCCAAGACAACAACACAAAAAGGTGTGTATCAGATTGACCAAGGCCTTTGGATTGCTGGCGATTATCTCGCTGGAGGTCGTGTTGAGGGCGCTTATCTTGCTGGACTTGAAGCAGCGACGCGGTTGCAAGCGAACTAAAGCGAAGTCTCTTCTTGCCGGAATAGTGTCCGACCTCTGGGCCCTGACACGATTCGTAAAGCGATCAAGAGTAGGATCAGCATGGCCAGCTCAAACCCCATATAAAGGTACGTCGAATGCTCTTTTGATAATCCAGTCATTAAAGCGATACAGCGTGTTACAAACCAGGCCGCATTGATCATAAATAGCCCGACCAGAGCTCTTTTTGTCTTCCGCTTATCAAATATTCCGCCACCGATCAGTAAGACAAAACCAATGAATGAGCCAGTGATTAAGACTTGGAGCTCAATGACAGCTGCTCGTGTGTCAGTACCGACCTGAAGGGCATCAAAAACGGATTCCGGTGCAAAAAGTGTCCAAAGCGCGAGACCGATGTACAACGCGCAATTCAAAGCAATTAAAAATCGTCCAAAGAACATGCAGTTACCCTCACTGACTTCGCTTAGGTTGTCAGACTCCATTGCGTTTGCCAACTCTGTAAGCCACACTTTACTTAACTTGCCGGCTCGGACGATGGCAATTCAATCTTTGCAAGATGCGCTTGGGGAGAACTATGCAACATCGTCTGATCTGGTTCCGCGATGATCTTCGTGTACACGACAACAGTGCGCTTGCGGCCGCCTTGCAGCACGAAAAGCCGTGTCAGTTCTCTGCAGTTTTTTTGGCAGCACACAAAGATTGGCAGTCTTTTGCATACGGCGCCAATCGACTTTTCTACACTGAACAATTGCTACGAAGCCTTGCTTTAGAGCTCGCCAAACTCGGTATTCAGTTACAGGTTGTCCATCTCGACACCTATCAGCAGCAAGTTGATTGGATTCAAAAGTTTTGCCAAGAACAGAAAGTGACTGATTTGTATTTCAATCAGGAATATCAGTGGAATGAACGACTGAGAGATCATGCGATCGCAAATGACTTGATTGGTCTCAATGTGCATACCTTTGTCGATCGTGTCTTAACACAGCCAAGTACGGTGCTGACGGGTGACAACCGATATTATTCTGTTTTCAGCCCCTTCAAGAAACGTTGGCTTTCTGTATATCAGGACGCAAGAGTCGAACCTTACATCTTGGTTTCACCAAAAACTCAAGCGGTTGAACCGCTCAGTTGGGATTCACTGTGTTCGAATCCAGATTCGGACTTATCGGCATTCGCAACAACCGAATCGAAGGCGCAAGACGATTTATATGAATTCATCGATCAGCGGTTGCTGCAATACGATACAACACGTAACCAACCAGCAATTCGAGGAACGAGTCGTCTATCGGCGAGTCTTGCACGTGGTTTGTTGTCACCTCGGCAGTGTATTCACGCGGCGGAGTCTGCATTGGGGATGCCAATATGGGATTTTCCAGAACAGGCGTTCTCCTGGATTAACGAATTAATTTGGCGCGATTTCTACCACCATCTTTTAGTGGGCTTTCCGCGCCTGTCGAAAAATCGAGCCTTCCGCCCTGAAACAGAAAACCTTCAATGGCGAAATGATCCCGCAGAGATCGATGCCTGGAAAAATGGGCAAACCGGAATACCCATCGTCGATGCCGGGATGCGAGAACTTCGGTCGACCGGATGGATGCACAACAGAGTACGAATGATTGTTGCTCAATTTTTAACAAAAAATTTACTTTGTGATTGGCGAATTGGCGAAGCGCATTTCATGCAGTATCTGGTTGATTCTGACCTTGGCGCCAATAATGGTGGCTGGCAGTGGAGTGCATCAACCGGGACTGATGCGGCTCCGTATTTTCGAGTTTTCAATCCTGTGAGCCAAGGCGAGACTCATGACACTGACGGTGATTATGTCTGTCGTTATATCCCCGAACTTAAAACGCTTCCGGTTAAAAAACGACATAGCCCTTGGTTATTGACGAAACCAGCCACCTACCCTGCTCCAATTGTTGATCTCAAATCCTCAAGACAGCGCGCGATTGATGCGTTTAAGGACCTAAAAGCATGAATTCTCAAGTTCGTCCGCGTGTAGCGATCATCGGGTCAGGCATCTCGGGTTTGACCGCTGCGTATCGACTGCAATCGGAAGTTGAAGTCAAAGTTTTTGAGCAAAACGATTGGGTCGGAGGGCATACCCATACCGTCGACGTCACGCTTGACGGTCAGACATACGCCGTCGATACGGGGTTCATCGTTTTTAACGAATGGACTTATCCGCGCTTCCTCAATCTTTTAGGCGAACTCAATCTCGAGCATCAAGATACTGACATGAGCTTCAGTGTGATGTCTGAGACCACTGGCATTGAGTACGCAGGAACGAATTTGTCGACACTTTTTGCTCAACCTTCGCGGCTCTTCTCGCTTCAATATCATCGGTTTTTATTCGACATTGTTAAGTTTAATAAAACGGCAATCGCTGACTTAGAGACGGGATCAATCAGTGCAACAATTACGCTCGAACAGTATTTGCAAAAATTATCGCTGAGTGAGCTGTTTCACTCGCACTACTTACTACCAATGGCTGCAGCGATCTGGTCAAGTGACTTAAACGATGTCAACAAAATGCCTGCGCTATTTTTCATTCGATTCTTTAAAAATCACGGATTACTCTCAGTTACCGATCGTCCGCAGTGGTATACCTTACCGGGTGGATCACGAAGCTATATCGAACCGCTGACTCGCGGGTTTAAGCATGCAATCGAACTCAATACGCAGGTAACGTCAGTTCGGAAATATGCTGATGGCGTTGAAATAACGACTTCATGCGGTACCGAGAAGTTCGACGCAGTCGTTCTCGCGTCTCACAGCGATCAATCTCTGCAACTCCTTGATGACAGCGAAAAAGAGTTGAAAACACTCTTGGCGGGAATTCCGTATGCAGATAACGATGTTGTGCTGCACACCGACCGCTCACAGATGCCGCGCAGTCTTCGAGCATGGGCAAGCTGGAACTATCAAATTCAAAATCAACCAGATGGTTTAGGTGCAGTCGTAACGTATGACATGAATCGTCTACAGAATTTGACTGGGCCGCATCAATTCTTCGTTACGCTGAATAACACCCAAAATATTGATGCTAACTCTATCCTTGGTCAATGGACTTATGCACATCCGCAATTCGGCCCTGATTCCTTGGTTGTTCAAAGTAATATCGAGTCCGTGAACACGGGATCGCGCATTGTTGTCGCAGGTGCTTGGTGCAGAAACGGATTTCATGAGGACGGGGTTGTTTCTGGTGAGGCTGCCGCACGAGCGATCCAAGCGACGTTGGGGCTCCATGTCTAGCGTGGCTGGCTTCACTCATGGTGCGGCTCGTGGTGTGACATGGCACGCGCGAATCGCGCCCAAAGCGCACCGATTTCAATATCGATCGGCAATGCTTTATCTCGATTTGGACCACCTCGATCAGTTGCGCGGTTCCAAACTAAAAATCAATCAACCGGGAATTTTTAGTTTTCAAACGAAGCGGCATCTTTGCGATAACGCCTTCCCCAGTGGAGACAGCGCCCGTGCATTCGTTTTACAACATTTGGCGATTGATGTGTCAGGGCCAGTAAAACTCCTGACCAATGCACACTGCTGCGGCATCGGATTCAATCCTTTGTCTGTGTATTTTTTACACAATACAAATGATCAACCGGCTGCTCTGATCTACGAGGTTTCGAACACACCTTGGAATGAAATCCATCGATACGTCATTCCATATGACGATCTGGAGCGCCAGGGTGAATATTGGTTTGAAAAAACATTTCACGTGTCACCATTCAATCCCGTAAATCAACGCTATATGACCCGGGTCGAGTGGCCAAGATCTGATCGCGTATCGGTTTATCTTGGGCTGCAAGATCATGGGCAAGACACTTTAATGTTCGAAGCGAGTTTGAATCTCAATCTCATCCCGTTCGATGGACGTAGTGTGCGGCCTTTATTTATTGGATTTTGGCCACAAACTTTTGTAGTTATCGGCGGCATATACCGTGAGGCATTCTCGCTTTGGCGAAAAGGCCTCGCATACCACCCCCACCCTTAAGGATCGATATGACACAAACAACAACACAAATGAAGTCTCTAATCGTCCGCGAGTCAAAGGATCTGACAATCGCTCAAAAACTTGCTCGAAGAGGTTTGTTACGAGCATTTAATCAAACACGCTATGGTCGACTTACAATTGCCGATGGCGAGCACACCTTTTCATTCGAAGGTGCTGAGCCTGGACCTGAAGCGCATGTGACGATTCTGAATCCTCAAGTCTGGACGGATGTTGCTTTTCGAGGTTCGGTCGGAAGCGGCGAAGCATACATGGCGGGGTTTTGGGTGACTCGCTCGTTAGATCAAGTCACTCGCTTCTTCGTTGCGAACAACCATCTGACCGACCAGATGGAGCGCGGATTCACGCGATTTTTCAGTTGCCTACTGAAAACTGCTCACTGGTTTAATAAGAATACGCTTACAGGTTCTAAAAAGAATATTGAGGCTCATTACGATTTAGGAAATTCGCTTTTTGAGACGTTTCTCGATCCCACCCTGATGTACTCTTCTGCACTATTCTCGAATCAGAGCGAAACCCTGCATCAAGCATCAGTTGAAAAGCTTGATCATATTTGTCGCAAGCTCCACCTATCGGAATCAGATCACGTGTTGGAGATTGGTACGGGCTGGGGTGGGTTCGCGGTGCATGCGGCTGAAAACTACGGTTGCCGAGTCACCACCACGACGATATCCGAAGAGCAGTACGACCATGCGATTCAGCTCGTTAGGCAGCGAGGCTTAACCGATCAGGTAACAGTCCTTAAACAGGACTATCGAGATTTAACAGGCGAGTATGACAAGCTCGTATCGATCGAGATGATTGAAGCGGTTGGCCATCATTATCTTGATACTTACGTCAACACGCTCTCAAATCGATTAAAACCGGACGGACTCGCCTTGATTCAGGCAATTACGATCGTTGAACAGCGCTATCAATTGGCTGTGAAAAGTGTCGATTTCATTAAACGGTATATTTTCCCAGGTGGCTTCATCCCCTCAATTGGAAGCATAATGCAATCCGTTGGCAATGCTTCAGATTTACGGCTTTTGCACTTGGAGGATTTTGCGAGTCACTATGCGCGTACCTTGGCTGAATGGCGAAAACGCTTTAATGACGAAAAAGAGCGGATACTGCAGCTCGGTTACGATGAGCGATTTTGTCGTATGTGGGAATTCTATCTCGCGTACTGTGAGGGCGGATTCCATGAGCGACAGCTTGGTCTAGCGCAACTAATTCTCGCGAAACCAAAAGCACGACAGGAAACTCCAGTTGTAGAGCTTAGATTGGCATAATGTGGCCGACAGTCAGGAATCTTGGCGTTTTCCAAGGACTTTGGTTCTTAGTTGTTATCGGTGGTGATGCATTCGCTGTTTTTGCATTTGGCTGGGCAATGTATCACGTCGTCAGCTACGCAGATCAACGAGAGCATTGGCAACTGCCCATTTACATTGGTCTTGGCCTTCTGATGGACTGGACTTTGACTTCTTTTGGTGTGTTTGAGTTTTCAACCACCACACTTGCGCTGCCACTTTGGCTTATTGCCTTGTGGTTTATTTTCCCAACCACCTTACTCCATGGGCTGCGTTGGTGTTGGTCTGGAAAATATTGGGTATTGCTTTTGAGTTCGCTAGGAGCAGCTCTTACTTATATTGGTGGAGCACGTCTTGGCGATTTACTGTTTCCGCTTGGAGAGATGGTCAGTCTCATCGTGCTCACAATCGCTTGGGCGGCGTATTTTACGCTGATTCGCTGCGTGGCTTACTGGAAATCTTAAACAACACGTGTGGAGGTTTTCGATCAAAATCGGCATCGATACTGTTGCGAGTCATATCTTTAACTAAATAATTCTCGCGCACTGCCTCGTCAAGCGTGAACCCTCTGAAATTGTTCGAAAAATAAATCACTCCATTTGGCAATAAAAACCGAGCACACGCATCGATTAGCGCCGCATGATCACGCTGGATATCCAATGTTTGTTCCGTACTCTTCGTATTCGAGAACGTTGGCGGATCCAATAAAATAACGTCATATTGCGGTGATGGCTCGGTTTCGAGCCAGTCGAGAATGTTGGCACGAACGAATTGATAGAATTTCGGGTTGAGTTGATTCTTCTCGAAATTCCGATGAGCCCACGTCAAGTAAGTTTTAGACATATCGATGCTTGTTACTGATCGAGCTAAACCCTTGGCTGCAGCGACGCTTAGCGCTCCGGTATAACAGAATAGATTTAATACATGGAGGCCTTTACAAGACTCCAACAGCAATCTTCTTAACGGGCGGTGATCTAAAAATAGGCCAACGTCTGTGTAGGTTGTTAAATTGACCTCAAAGCACATTCCATTTTCATGAACATCAACCCATAAGGGCTCAGCGCGTTTTTCATATTGCGAATTACCAGATTGCCGAAACCGTTCTTTATACACTGCATGCTTAATCGAAATGCCCAAGTGTTTAGGAACCCACTGTCGAATTAACTGTCGCCGATGATTGGCGCGCTTGGGATCCACCGTTTTTGGTGCTCGATACTCTTGGATATGCAGATAATCAGCGAATTGATCGATTGCCACATTAAAATCAGGGAGTTCGGAATCATAAATTCGAAAACAATCAATTTCGTTATTTTTTAGAAGTTTAGATCGATTCTTTAAATTCTTAGTCAGACGGTTTAACAGTGGCCAGACCTCTTCTGGTGGTTCAGCAGCCGACTCCTCTCTGACGTCTTCATTTTCCAGACCAAGTCGGAACTTCGCGATATTTAATCGCAGTCCGCCTGCTTGTATTTCCCATTTCTTATCTGATCGCAGCCCGAGAGCCTGTACCCATTCTTTTTCGGACGTAATCAATCCAAGATTTGCATTCGTAAATTCTTTACAACGATCACCCAGGAGTCGATATAAGGCTGCCAAGTCATCGTTTTTACCCAAACGCGTTCCATACGGCGGGTTTGCTAAAATCCAAGTAGGTTTGTCTGCTAACCCCTCAACTTGATCTGGGGTGAGTTGGTCAATTTCGCCAATTTGAACGGAGATAAAATCCGATAGACCCGCTCGTTCGATATTGGCCCTCGCACGATCCACAGCATCGGGATTGATATCAAACCCGATGAAACGCGTATCTGAAACGAGTTCTTGTTGCCGTTCATTCGCGACCAGTTCCGTCCAGTTAATCGATTCAAGGCCGACCCAACGTGACAACTGACTCGACGGTCGATAGCGCTGCGGCGCAATTCGGTTTAGTCGCATATAGGCTTCGATTAATATTGTCCCCGATCCACAACACGGGTCGATGACAGTAGAGGGTCGAGTTTCATCCACCTTTAACCGCGCCAGCATGACCTGAGCTAGCGTTTCTCGCAAAGGCGCCTCACCACCTTCTGTTCGATAACCTCTCTGATTCAGTGGTGCACGATTAAGATTGATCCCAACATCGACTTGCCCACGGCCAAATCGAACGGCAATGCGAACTGCCGGTTCATAGCTATCATATTCAGGTCTCGGTCGATTCGTGATTTGTGCTTGGTCGCGAATAGCATCCATGACCAGTTGGCCCGCGAAACGAGAATCTTTTAGCCAATTCACCTTCCCGGTAACATCCACCCTGACCGACGCTCCTGGATACAGCTGTTGATTCCAGTCAATGTCACGTAGTAACAGTCGAAATTGATCCGGGTCAACGGCTTCACCACGACCGAGTATCCAAATAACTCGATCACCCACGCGAGTCGTTAATAGTGCGCGATACGCATCGCTTAACGTGCCTTCAGCAGTCACCCATCCTAGTTGTCGACCCTTAACTTCAAGGCCTAACTCTTCAATTTCATTGGCGACTAAATCATCTGTTGCCAGAAGTGTTCCAATCGCGAAAACACCTGTGCTAAGTTCGTTATCGTGATTCATACGAAATCACAAGTGACAACCATGGAAAAGGGGTCGGAATAAGACGCCGACTTCGAGGAGATCACAATAGATGAAAACAATAAAGCGTAGCTTGAACGACCGTTTTTATAACCGCGGTTACCGCGCGGGAATTGGCGGAAAATCGAGAGAAATGTGTCCTGCTGAGTCAGGACTTGGCCGTGATGCCTGGCTTTCTGGCTGGCGTGATGGCCGCGCGGCATCCTGGGATGGTCTAACCGGCGTATCCGGGATCCATTGTGATCCGCAGATTGCTTCATAGCACTGCAGTACGTCACGCCCCCACAAGGGGCGTGATTGAAGCAACCTAAATTCATTGAGTCACCCGAACGGCTTCTTTGACAAGACCAGGGCCCCGATAAATGAGTCCCGTATAAATCTGTACAAGTGACGCACCAAGCGTAAGTCGACGCAATGCATCCTCACCTGACATAACCCCGCCGACGGAAATAATTGGTAATTGGCCGCCGATAACCTGATGTGCCAATTTCAAACAGTGCTCCGACATGTCGATAAGAGGCGCTCCGGACAGACCTCCTATCTCAGCTTGATGTTCACTCTGTAGCCCTGTTCGGCTCACAGTGGTATTTGTCAAAATTACACCGTCAGCATCTGTTTGTTTGAGCGCTTCGAGCACTTGAACCAAATCGTCGTCTGTAAAATCTGGTGCTAATTTTACAAAAACTGGAAGATGTTTATTTTTGCGATTTCGTAGCGTTGCTCGAGCGTTCAATACAGGATCGACAATATTTAATATTTGATTTGCACCAGCAAGATCTCGAAGACCTGGTGTATTCGGACTTGAGACGTTGATCGTGATGTAATCACACACCCGAGCGGCCTTTTGGATGCATGTCACATAATCAGCGTGTGCTGCATCATTGGGTGTGTCTTTGTTTTTACCAATATTCACACCAATCACCCCTTGGTATGGATGACCATCAAGACGCGAGATCAATGCGTCAATGCCACGGTTATTAAAGCCGAATCGATTGATCAGCGCTTGGTCGGATACCAAACGAAAAACACGCGGTTTCGGGTTACCTGGCTGCGGCCTCGGCGTTACCGTACCCACCTCAATATGGCCGAAACCCAACCGAGAAAAGCCCGAAACTGCAACACCATTTTTATCAAGACCCGCTGCCAGTCCAATTGGGTTTTGAAACTGAAGTCCTGCCAACTCCACTGGTCTTCCCGAGATCGGTGTGCTCGCCCCGAAACACTGACCGAGCGCTTGAAGCGACGTGATGGTTAAATCATGCGCTGATTCAGGATCGATCTGAAATAACGCAGGTTTAAGCAATGAATACACGACACCTCCCTCGTCGGCAGGCGCCAATCATATCGAATTCGAGTGCTTAGAGCTACGCAATCGTATTAGGCAAGCGCCGTTTGATCCTCCGCAATCGCAAAGGAATGAGCCGTCACCAGCGGCCAATAAACGCGTAAGCGTGGGTCTTCGAGATCACCTTCTCCTGTCAACAATACGCGATCACTGACGCGAGGATAGATTTGGTCAGCGAGTTTGATCTGACTCGCTGAGAGCCGCCTGACAATATGCCGTCGATTCAAATCATTAGGGTGTTTAATACCAGCCGCTCCCAACAATTCAGCAACTGCCTCGAGTGTATGTTTATGGAAATTTCGAACGCGTTCCGCTCGACTTGCTACATCAAGTGCTCGATAACGCGAGGGATCCATTGTAGTGATGCCCGTAGGGCAATGACCCGATCCGCAATCTTTGGCTTGAATACAACCTAATGCAAACATAAATGGACGACCCATATTGCACCAGTCAGCACCAAGCGCACAGACGCGAGAAATATCATAGGCACTCACAATTTTTGCAGAGGCACCGATTTTAATTCGGTCTCTGAGACCAGCGCCGCGCAATGCATTATCAACGAACACGACTGCGTCGCGCAGAGGTGATCCAATGTGATCAGAAAACTCAGTGGGTGCAGCACCAGTACCGCCTTCTGAACCATCGACAGTTACAAAGTCGACAACTTGATTGGTTTCCACCATTGCCTTGATAAATGCGACAAACTCCCATGGGTGGCCGATACAGAGCTTAATACCTACGGGCTTACCGCCGGACAATGTTTTCAAGCGTTTGGCAAATGAAAGGAGCTCAATTGGTGTCGAAAACTCTGCATGACTGGCAGGTGATTCACAGGTTTGACCAACAGGGATTCCGCGGGTTTTTGCGATCTCTTCGGTTACCTTAGGCGCAGGAAGAATACCTCCATGCCCAGGCTTTGCGCCTTGGCTCAGTTTGATCTCGATCATTTTCACCTGATCTAAGGTCGCTTTTTGTGAAAAAAGCTCTGGATCAAATTTTCCTTCTGGCGTACGACATCCGAAGTAACCGGTCGAGATTTGCCAAATTAAATCGCCGCCGCCGATTTCATGATATCGAGATAAGGAACCCTCTCCAGTATTTTGCGCAAATCCACCGAGCCCCGCGCCACGGCTCAGCGATTCAACTGCAGGCGGTGAAAGCGCACCAAAGGACATGCCAGAAATATTCAGTAGTGACATCGAATAAGTCTGGCCGTCGGTTGTATCTCCAACCGTCACACGGAAATCACAATCGTCGATGTTCACCGGATTGATGGAATGATTAAGCCAATTAAACTCTTCCTCATAAACCGCTTTCTCGGTCCCAAACGATTTTTTGGCTTGGTTGTTCTTGGCGCGTTGATAAACCATCGCCCGCTGATTTCGGGAATACGGGGTTTCGTCTGTATCAGACTCCCAAAAGTATTGCCGCAGTTCGGGACGGATACTTTCGAGTGCATAGCGCAAACGCCCCATTAACGGATAATTCGCCCGGACAGGATGGGTACTCTTGAAGTAATCCCGCAAACCCAAAACGAAGAGCGCCGTGAAACCAAATAACGGCCAAATAAAAATCGTCGAAAAAAGTAGTCCGAAGACTGAAGCGACAGACAGGACTAGTGTTGCCCCCCATACAGCGTATCGCCCCAATAACACCTCTTTCAGTTTCATTCTTAACCTACTGATTTACTGACGATTTCATTAAGATCTTTTGAAAGATCTTTGGCGATCATTCTTCGAAGTTCCGCTTTCATTAAATCCTGATACGACGGCGCAAAACGTCCCCATTGACATAAAGGCATCACAAGACGCGATGCAATTTGCGGATTCATTGCATCAAGCTTTAATACCGCATCGGCAAGCAATCGGTAACCTTCTGCGGTGTGAAATGCCTTGACGTTTCGATTGGCAAATGTGCCAAGTACTGCTCGCACTCGGTTTGGATTAGTCCAAGCAAAACGGGAATGTTCAGTCAGGTCAGAGATCCTCTGAATTGATGCGGTTTTCTCGTTCATCGCCTCGGTGGATAACCATAGATCCAACACTTCATCCGTATCTGCGTGCTTTAAGAACTCATCAGAAAGGAATGAAGAAACATGGTCGGAACAATCTGAACGCGCGATCCGATACGCTGCAAAACGCTCTGTTAGGTTGGATGCCTGATGGAATAAGTCGTTAAGTAGATCATCAATTGCATCAACTTTGGCTAAGAATCCAAGCGCCGTTAATGCGAGAGAACGACGGCCAATCGCATCGGCACTCGGGGTATATTCTCCCTCGACCTTCATCGCCTGGTATAGAGTCAACCAATGCTTAGCACCGGCGCTTGCTATATTTTGACGGAGCACTTTTCGGGCATCGAGAATCGCCTGTGGATCTGCTGGCTGAAACGCATCCCAAAGAATACTATCTTGCGGTAACGCCAGCATTTCGGCCAAACATGCTGGATCGTCAATGGTCGAAGGATCTGCAATCAGCTCTTCAATTAGCTGAATTAGATGCGAATCTAACGAGGCATCAGGGTTAACAAGCAGATCTGCAATCGCTTGTGTATACAAGGCTTGAACGGCATCCCAACGGGTTACGCCGTCGTCATCGAAGCGTGCGAGTGCAGCGAGCTCTGCACTTGATCGCGTCATTTCTAATTTCACCGGTGCGGACAATCCTCGGAGAATTGATAGAACCGGCTTTCCAACGACATTTTCAAAAGAAATCGTCGCCTTGCGCTCAGTTAATTCGAACATCTGTTCAGGAACTAAGATGTCACCGCTTTCGGCGTCAATGATCTGATAACTCACGGGAATCAAATAAAGCCCATGCGAATCATCGCTAGCAATAACCGGCGGCTTTTGAGTCAATTGAATTTGAAGTGATTTTGATTGCTCGTCATAGTGAGAATTGACGCCCAAACGCGGAGTTCCTGGCTGCCGATACCATCTCATGAATTGGTCAAAATTACGCCCTGAAACCTCTGCCATCGCTGATACAAACTCGTTGATAGTGACTGCTTGGCCATCATGTCGCTCGAAATATAAATCGCTGCCTTGCCGGAATAGTTCGGGTCCAAGCAGTGTTCGCATCATGCGAACAACTTCAGCACCTTTTTCATAAATTGTCAGCGTGTAAAAGTTCGATATCTCTTGGTATTCAGATGGCTGAACCGGATGCGCTGTCGGCCCTGAATCCTCGGTAAACTGCGCGCTTCTTAAGAAGTTGACATCTTGGATGCGCTTAACAGCACGTGAGTTCGTATCAGCGCTGAATTCACTGTCTCTAAACACTGTGAATCCTTCTTTCAGGCTCAGTTGGAACCAGTCACGGCAGGTGACGCGATTACCCGACCAGTTGTGGAAATACTCATGTGCGACGATCGCTTCAATTCGCTGAAACGCCTGATCGGTCGCCGCTTTTGGATTGGCCAAAACACAGCTGGAATTAAAGATATTGAGCCCTTTATTCTCCATTGCTCCCATGTTGAAGTGGCTGACGGCAACAATCATGAAAATATCTAAGTCGTATTCTCGTCCATACACCTTTTCGTCCCATGCCATTGCTCGCTTCAGACTGTCGAGCGCATACTGAACTCGATCAATGTCTTTCGATTCAACATAGATGCGAAGGTCGATAGTTCGACCTGACATGGTTAAAAATTGATCTTTTTGAAACGCTAAATCGCCACCCACCAATGCAAACAGGTAGCACGGTTTAGGAAATGGATCATGCCAAACGACTTCGAACTGACCGTCATCAGTTGTCGCCTCTGAGATTAGGTTTCCATTTGAAAGCAACGTTGGGTGTTTTTCGTTTGCAATGATGCGTGTTGTAAAAACACTCATGACATCAGGTCGATCAGGGTAATAGGTAATCCTTCGGAATCCCTCAGCCTCACATTGGGTGCAGAACATTCCATTCGATAAATACAAGCCCTCGAGCGCCGTATTTGCCTCGGGATTGATTTCGGTTACCACTTTGAGTGTGAATGAATCGGGAACGTCCCGAACTAAAAGTGTTTCGTCGATTTCGACGAGGCGAGACTCGTCAACTTCAGACCCATCAATCGCAATCGAAATGCGTTTTACATCTTTGCCGTTGAGCTCGAGCGCTTTGGTATTGTGACCGATCCGTCGAACCACAGACAGCTGCGTGACAAGTGTTTTGGTGGCGTGGAGTTCGAATGTTAGCTCAACCGATTCAAGCGAAAATGGATACGCCTCATAATCACAAAGGCGAGTAATCGATGGTGCGGTGTTCAGAGCACGAGAATCAGTCATTGAGGACGTCCTTGGAAGGAATAAGATCTGGCACAGCATCGAGGATGCCAGAGGCTGTTTTTTTACGATGAATAAATCCAGTACGCTCGTTTTCTGGGAGGTTTAGAGCGTCGTAGCGGATGGTTGCTTCAATCATTAACGTTTTTTGTTCATCCGAAACCACACGGCCATCCGGAAATTTCCCAAGCTCAATCGCTCGCTTCAGATCATCCACCATGTCTGGCGTTAAAGATTCAACTAGTTCATCAACTGTATTCATTCGTCTTCCTGTTGCGGTTCGATTCGACCACCCCACTGCAATTTCGAACGACACACTTCATAGTATGAGTATCCGGGTGGGTGCAGCAGTGTGAGACGCTCATTTGACTGTCGGATCACAATTCGATCGCCCAATAAGAGCGAGATGTGTGTTTGTCCATCGCAGCTCACTTGAGGAAGCGCTTGGTGCTTCTCAGTGATCGTGACAGAAATCACGCAATCTGCTGGGACCACAATCGGTCGAGCGTTCAGTGTATGAGGGAACATGGGGACCAGAACCAGTGCATCAAGCTTTGGATGCATGATCGGACCACCAGCTGACAGTGCGTAAGCGGTTGAACCCGTTGGTGTCGATACAATCAATCCATCCGATCGACTTGAGTACACAAATTGATCATCAATGCACAGATCAAATCCAAGCATGCGCGCACTTTGACCTTTGTGCAGAACAATATCATTCAAGGCAACGGCACGCGCAATGATCTGATCATCGCGGATGACTTCAAGCGCATTCAGGGTCCGCTTTTCCGCAGTGAATTCGCCGTTGAGTGCTTGCCCTACTTTTTCAATCGCATCCGATGGTCTGATATCGGTTAAAAAGCCCAGTGTTCCACGGTTAATTCCCAAGACAGGCGTGTCGAAACGCGCCAATGCACGACTCGCTCCCAAAAGACTCCCATCACCACCAACTACGATGGCTAAATCAACTTTTTGACCAATGTGCTCCAGCGCACAATGCGGAATACCCTGAAAACCGCCTAAGTCTGCAATCTCGTCCTCGATCCAAAGCTCGAGCGCCTCGGTTCTCAGGTGATCGATCAATCGTGCTATCGTTTCTAGCGCAAGCTGATTTCCTGAGCGGCCAATCAGTCCGACGCGTTTAAATTTACTCACCATTTATCCTTGGAAACTCAATGCCAACACCGTCTACCGTCTACTCAGATGCCAATCATCGGGATGCCATTGAGCGAGAACTCCGTTGGCTCCTTGATGCCCAACCGATTTGGACTGCAAACCATAACGATGATTGTGTGCCACTGAGTAAAATTTGCAACGGCTCATTGCCAGAAATCGCTGAGAATTTAGCCGCTGAATGGGCATGGCATGGGGCGCCAAAACGTTTGGGTCGACGCTTTGAAAGTCTATTGACTGCACTTTTTGAGCAAAGTGACCAGTGTAAACTGCTCAAACATGGCCTGGTTATTCGCGACCAAAAGCAAACAGTCGGTGAAATAGACTACGTCATCGAATTACCAAGTGGTGTTCTTCATCTCGAGGTGGCGATCAAGTTTTATGCAGGAGTCGGTAATCCATCAGACCGAGAGCACACTTCGGGTTGGATTGGCCCAAGTTGCCAGGATCGCCTTGATCTAAAAATCAATCATCTACTCACTCATCAACTCAGGTTGAGTCAAACACCGCTCGCGCAACAAACATTTGCTGAGGCAGAACTTCCCGTGCCGGAAAGGGTTCAAGGGCTGATTTACGGTTATTTAATTCAGCCATGGGCGAGTCATGGAGCGCAGCCTGAAGGGCTTCATATGAGGGATATCGCCTATTGGACCTGTTACAGCGATGCGCATGAGGCAATGCGCACCTTGAGTAGACCCTATTCCACTGAGTACGGATGGACACGACTTGAACGGGATCAATGGATCGCTCCATATGCAGGACCAAGTGAATTGCCACTGGTCATTAAAACCCTGGAAAGACCTATTCAAGCCGATTGCTATGCATTGACGACCAGACGAGGTGGACAGAAGGAGAAATTCCGAATTTTCGTGATGCACGATCAATACGAGCAAGACGCATTCGCGTCGATGCGTCAGAGTCATTAACCGCGTGGATGAATCTCCATACAATAACGAATTTCGCGGAACGATTTTTCGGTGTGCTGTTTGGTAATACGATAATTACCCCATTCGTTCTTCGTGAAGGATAGCTTCGACTCCCCTTCTCCATCGAACGTTTGGAAATAGCCCATGAGATCCGCTTCACAATCGCTCCGCGCCTCGTAGATGCCTGACCCAATATGACCAGCCAAAGGTGATGCGGTTCCTTGGAACACGGGATCTAGCCCTAACACAACGATCATTGTTACCCACATTGGCACTACTTCCTAACGAATGATCATTCAACGATACACCGGAGAACAAAAAAGGCCAATCCAATGGATCGGCCCCTTTGCGATGCACCGAACCAGCGCCCGGCGGGCTCTTGAGAGCTAAATGGCGGAGCGGACGGGACTCGAACCCGCGACCCCCGGCGTGACAGGCCGGTATTCTAACCAACTGAACTACCGCTCCAGCGGTACGTTGCCCAAATTTTTGGTGGGTGGAGAGGGGCTCGAACCCCCGACCCTCGCCTTGTAAGGGCGATGCTCTTCCAACTGAGCTATCCACCCGCGAGCAACGATGGGGGCGCATAATACTTCTTCAGGAATTTGTGTCAACAGATTTTCTTGCTTATCGGTTGATGGTCTCTACAATAACGGGCTTCATTCATTACTTACGATGTATTCTTGTTATGCGGCTATCCGATCTAAATATCGATGACTATCAGGTGGTTATTACACCAACTGAGTTGAAAAAAGAACTTCCATTGCCGGAATCAGCACGAGAACTTGTCGCGTCCTCAAGACAAACAGTTCGCGATATCTTGGATGGTAAAGATGATCGGTTGTTCGCCGTTGTTGGCCCATGCTCCATTCACGATACAGATTTAGCACTGGAATACGGCAAGCGATTGAAGGCGCTAGCAGATCAAGTGAGCGATCAAATCGTCATCATCATGCGGGTGTATTTCGAAAAGCCACGCACAACAGTTGGCTGGAAAGGCTTAATCAATGATCCGCATTTGAACGGAAGTTTTGATATCGAAACAGGCTTGCGTAAAGCCCGTAAGCTATTGATTGAATTATCAGAACTTGGGCTTCCGCTTGCGACTGAGGCACTCGATCCAATCTCTCCCCAATATTTGCAAGACACCATCACGTGGACTGCAATCGGCGCGCGAACCACTGAATCACAAACTCACCGCGAAATGAGCTCAGGCTTATCATCGCCTGTCGGTTTTAAGAACGGAACAGATGGTTCACTCGACGTCGCAGTGAATGCAATGAAGTCAGTAGTAAGTGGGCATGCATTCTTGGGAATTAACCCAGAAGGTCAGGTCGCGATTACTAAGACCAAAGGCAACCAATATGGGCACGTGGTTCTACGAGGAGGCGGTGGCAAGCCAAACTATGATTCGGTCAGTATCGCGCTTTGCGAGCAAGCCCTTGAGAAAGCGAAGTTACCGACAAACATCGTCGTCGACTGCTCGCACGCGAATTCAAACAAAGATCATAACGTTCAGCCACTCGTGTTAGATGACATCGCACATCAAATTAAGGATGGAAATCGTTCGATTTGCGGCGTCATGATTGAATCAAACATTAACGAAGGCAACCAAAACATTCCCGATGATTTGGCACAGTTGAAATATGGTGTATCAGTTACAGATGCATGCATTAACTGGGAGTCAACGGAGAAAGCGCTGAAGAAAATGGCGGACCTAGTTTCAGATAACCTCGGTGGCCGTCGAAGCTAGCTACAAAGCAGAGTTTGCTCCTGGCATTAGAAACTCGACATCGGATGTGTGAGCCGCCTGCATCATATGCAGTGCGGTTTGCCTCACCGGTTTCCCACCAAAAATCACATCATACAAAGCACTTAGAATAGGCATCGCGACCTCATCACGTTGACATTGCTCGTAGACTAAACGCAGCGTGTTGACCCCTTCCGCCACTTGCCCGAGATTTTTTTCTGCAGATTCAAGTGTGTGCCCGTCTGCCAAAGCACGCCCGACTCGAAAATTACGAGACAGTGGAGAAACACTTGTCACGTATAAATCGCCGACACCTGCCAAGCCAAGAAAGCTCAAAGGATTGCCTCCCATATGGGCAGACAATCGGGACATTTCTGCTAGAGCCCGCGTTATCAGTAATGCCTTGGTATTCTGTCCGACACCAAGTCCATCAGCGAGGCCTGCTGCGATGGCATAAATGTTTTTCAGAGCACCTCCGAGTTCAACGCTAACTAAGTCTTCTGAACTGTAAAGTCTGAAATATTTAGTTGCGAATGCGTCGCGAGCAAGTTGTCTTACGATAGGAGAAGCGCTTGCTACCACCGATGCCGTTAAATGCCGGTTGGCGATCTCATGTGCTAAATTTGGTCCTGACAAGACACCTACTGGATTGTTCGGCAATCGCTCGCTGATCACTGCACTCATCAACTTAAATCCGTTCGCACGGATCCCTTTCGTTGTTGACAGTAATGGCACGTCAGAAGCTAACACGCTCGATAATGATTGGCAGACTGAATCCATCGACTTTGACGGAACTGACAGAAGAACGAGATCAGCATCTGCCACAACGGCTTCGAGATCACTTGATGCTTGAATCGACTCATGAAGTTCAAGCTCAGGGTGATATTGCGGGTTCCGATGAAATGCATTGATCGCGTGAACCATCTCAGGCCGGCGAGCATAGATCGAAACCGAACACTCATTATGAGCCGCTATGTCGGCGAGCACGGTACCAAAGCTCCCGGCACCAATGATGGCTACTTGCATGTCAAATCCTTAGGAACTGCAACTCAGATGATACGCTGAATCGGGTGCAGGCGGCGACCCGCCAAGCTTTAACCCAGTTTCAGACTGATTGGACAAACCAGCATTGATTGATTGCCTCAGGTTCCGTATGGGTTGGTAATCACCTGTTTCAGCACGTTCAATCACTTGATCCAGTAACCAATGGCTCAACATCCACGCCGGACATACATTCTGTGCTGTTTGCAGACGATCGCCCTGCTCGGCAATTTTCGACCATCGCTCTCTTAACTCGACAAAACTTCGATTCTCGAGAAGTTTTCTTGAGAGCGGCGCCTCATGATTTAAAAGCGCTGAAAATAATTCTGGATAAAAGAAGTTCGCATCCGAAAACAGTGCTTTCGCATCATCGACCAGCTCAGGAAGTTCATCATTTTCTGGATCAATCGCGAGACGCATCGCCATTTGATTCCGATAGGCTTTTTGATAGAGGCTCGGAAATTCATCCAGCCTGCTACGTAATGTCTCAATCGTCACAAACGGCGTCAATGTTTCTGCAAGGCACGCCAGATTCCAATACATGACACGTGGTTGCTGTCCATAAGCATATCGACCTGTCTGATCAGTATGGTTAATGACATAATTTTCTTGATAGGACGTTAGAAATCCATAAGGACCGTAATCCAGCGTCTCGCCAGATAGCGCCGTGTTGTCTGTATTCATCACACCATGAACAAATCCAACGGCCATCCAACTGGCGACTAAATTTGCCGAACGCTCGATATATCTGGAAAAAGCGATCTCGATGCGATCTGCCTCCGCACTTAGATCAGAATCGAGCTCTGCGATGGCAAATTCGATGATCTCACGCAAATGCTGATGTGAATTCCGGTGATAGAAGTGTTCGAAGTGCCCAATTCGTAAATGACTCTTGGCAAGACGCATCAATGTTGCGCCACGTTCGAGTGTTTCCCGTTGTACAGGCGTATCTGAAGCAACCAAGGTTAAAGCACGTGTTGTCGAAATCCCAAGCGCATGCATGTACTCAGAACCCAAGTATTCTCGAATCGCGCTACGCAAGACCGAGCGCCCATCTCCAAATCGGGAAAAAGGGGTCTTCCCAGCACCCTTGAGATGCCATTCGAAATCACCATACTCCCCGAGATAAAGGCCTCTGCCATCGCCCAGCTGCCCTGCCCACTGTCCGAACTGATGGCCACTGTAGACCTGGGCAATGGGACGCCAACCCTCAAGAGGTGAACCACCTGAAAACGCATCAAGCACCAGAGAGTCTTCAGCATCTAATGGCAGGTTTATTTCTTTGAGTAACGATTCATTGATATCAACCCAACGCGGGTTGATCAGAGCGGATGGCGACACCTTCGCGTAGAAGATGTCTTCATCAAGCGTTGTAAAAGGAGAAGTCCAATTGAGCGATTGTCTCGCCATTTTATCCTTCTAAAAGAGTCTCTGGGGCCTGTTCACATGGCAGTTTGCGACCAATGAACTCTTCAATCTCGGGAAGTAAAAAAGAGTCATCTTCACAAGCAAAACTGATCGAAGTACCTTCTGTACCAGCGCGTCCAGTCCGACCAATCCTATGTACATAATCCTCAGCATCTTCAGGCAAGGTGTAATTGATCACATGTCCAACACCGTCGATGTGAATACCTCGCCCAGCGACATCGGTCGCAACTAGAATCCGAGTCTTCCCTTCCTTGAATCGATCAAGCGTTTGAATACGCTTACGCTGCGGTACTTCACCGCTTAAAAGCGCAGCATCAATTCCATCCTTGCTGAGCCGATCAACTAAATCTCGACACAGGTCGCGACGATTGGCAAACACCATCACTTTGTGAAGATCGCGAGTATTGATCACATTTTTTAGCAATTGGTACTTCGTGTCTGCGGTTGTGATGTACACAATCTGCTCAACTGTTTCAGTGGTGACATGCTCTGGCTCAATCTCAATACGAGTCGGCTCAAAGGTCCAGCGCTCGGAGAGCTCAACGATTTGGGGTGTAAAGGTTGCTGAAAACAGAAGCGTCTGGCGCAGTTCTTTACGTGGACACGCTCGAACAATTCGACGCACGTCGGGCATAAACCCCATATCCAGCATGCGATCAGCTTCATCAAGCACCAATACTTCGATTTTCCTCAGATTGATTTCGTTTTGACCAAGAAAGTCAATCAATCGGCCGGGCGTCGCAACCATGATGTCACATGGTGCTTGTCGAAGATCATCACGCTGTTTTTGATAGTCCATTCCGCCAACGATCGAGACCACAGACAGACGCGTGTATTTACATAAATTTTCGGCATCCTTCGCGATCTGCACAACAAGCTCTCGCGTCGGCGCTAGAATCAGAGCACGAGGCGTACCCGTGCGACGCTTGCCCTCGATTGGCTCACGCAGGAATGTGTCGATAATCGAAATCAGGAAAGCCGCAGTTTTTCCAGTACCTGTCTGCGCCTTTGCAACAATATCCTCACCGTCTAGAACAACAGGTAAAGATTCACTTTGGATTGGACTTGCGTACCTAAATCCAAGATCAGCGATCGCATGCATCAAGGCTTTCGGTAGCCCTAGGTCGTGAAATCGTGTTTTGCCCTCTTCTGGCTCAACAACAAAGGTTTCCACATCCCAGGAAGTATTCGTATCAGTCATGATCCCTCGCAACTTGTTATCGAAACGACAAGTCTACACGAGGGATCAATTCCGGTGTGAATTAACGTTCGATCGCGAGCGCGACACCTTGACCACCGCCAATACACAAGGTCGCCAAGCCTTTCTTCGCATCGCGCTTCATCATTTCGTGAATCAAGCTCACAAATACTCGACAACCAGAGGCGCCGATAGGATGGCCAATCGCGATCGCTCCCCCGTTCACATTGACTTTCGCTGTGTCCCAACCGAGACCCTTGTTGACGCCGATTGCTTGTGCAGCGAATGCTTCGTTGGCTTCCACGAGATCAAGGTCTTCATGAGTCCACCCAGCTTTCTTGAGACACAGCTCAGTCGCTGGAATTGGGCCAGTACCCATAATTTCGGGATCAACCCCTGCAGATGCGTATGCTTTAACCTTTGCAAGTATCGTAAGACCCATTGCTTCTGCTTTCTCAACAGTCATTAACATCACTGCTGCTGCGCCATCATTGATGCCTGACGCGTTCCCAGCTGTCACCGTACCTTCTTTGTCAAAGGCAGGACGCAACTTACCAAGCGCCTCTGCAGTCACTCCATCACGAATAAACTCATCGACTTTAAATTCAATCGGGTCTTTTTTACGTTGAGGAACCATCACTGGCACGATTTCATCATCAAAACGTCCCTCTGCACGCGCTTTTGACGCCTTAGCCTGAGAGGCTGAAGCAAATTCATCCTGCTCTTCACGCGAAATATCGTACTTTTTAGCGACATTCTCAGCCGTCAACCCCATGTGATATCCGCCGAAGGTATCCGTGAGGCCATCTTTCAACATCGTATCGACGAGCGATGCGTTACCCATACGGAATCCATCGCGCGATCCAAGTAGCACATGCCCAGACTGGCTCATATTCTCCTGGCCACCGGCAATCACGACTTCGGCATCGCCTAAAAGAATTGCTTGGACGCCGAGACTTACCGCCTTCAAACCAGAACCGCACACTTTATTGATTGTCATCGCCGGGCACGTCTCTGGAAGACCGGCATTAATTGTGGCTTTACGCGCAGGATTTTGCCCCTGGCCTGCCGTTAATACCTGACCGAGAATGACTTCAGACACTTGATCAGCAGACAGCCCCGTGTCAGCAAGTAACTGACGGATTACAGTTGCACCCAATTCGTCTGCTGATACAGACGCGAGCGATCCAGCAAAATTTCCAACGGCCGTCCGTTTAGCGGCAACAATAGCAACTTGTGACATACGATTTATTCCTCAATGAATTCAAAAGCAGGAAGTTCTTTTAACAGGCTTTGGCCCCAACGGGTATTCACCAAACGGCGATCAAGCATGGTCACTTGACCTGTGTCGGTTTCAGAGCGAATTAACCGACCCACAGCCTGACGTAACCGAATGGTGGCAGATGGGAGTGACAGTTCCGTGAATGGATCTCTCCCCTGGGTCTTTAAATATTCAGCCAAGGTCGCTTCACGCGGATCATCAGGCGGCTGAAACGGCAAGCGCGTAATAACAACCTCATTCGCCAAATCTCCTGGTAAATCAAGTCCTTCCGCCATGCTTTGCAAGCCAAATATAATCGACATAAGACCTTGTTTACGGCGTTTTTCGTGCTCCTGGAGTAGGCCTTGCAGTGGCTGCTGGCCCTGAACCAACGTTACTTTTCGAACAGCCTCATCTAATAATTCTTCGACTTGGAGGCACAGACGCCAGCTCGTAAACAATACAAGAATTCCAATATTTTTTTCGGCGCGTGTGGCGAGATATTCAGCAATACGCGCAGCATGCGCCTGATCATCACGTGGATCGCCTGAGAATTTCGAGATCACTAAACGTCCCTGTGATTGATAGTGAAACGCACCATCAACAATTAAGCCTGAATTGACGGGAAGACCCAGGGTTCCCGCGGGAACGTCAAATCCCCCATGATGTGCAAGGGTTGCAGATGTGAGGACACAAGCACCAATCCTTCCCCAAAGCGCGTCTGACAATGCTCCGGCCGGCTCCATGGGACTGACCCAAAATTCCAGATCGGTTGGATCATCTGGAGTCGCATACCGAACATCCTGTCCAACGCGTAGCCATCGCGCATCACCACTTTGGGTCGCATCATCGGAAAAAGCAGCGATAAGTTCTGGAGTTGCCTCAAGACGGCCTAGCGCCATTGATATTTGCTCGGACAACAATTCTGCGTCTGTTTCAGGTATCAGGTCTTGGTCACTCTGAGAGACTAGGGATTTCAGCCAGTCTCGAACTTTTTGTATGCGTGACAATGTCGTTGTCACCGACTCATAACCATCGGTCGACACAGGAAAGCTTTCAGATAAAGTCAGACGGTATCGAGAACCTCCGTTTTGAAAGGCAAAGGCCGTATCATCGAAGCTCTTGAGCCGTTCGAGGCAACTCTTGCCCCAGTTCGCCAAGATATGGCCAAAACCCTCAAGTGGCTCTGGAAGACGTGCAAGGTCATTTGCGATTCGATGATCAGTTGGAAGAATTCCTTGTAACGCTGAAATCACTCGCTCAATCGTCTTAATTGCACCCAGACTCTGAGCGATTCGACAGTGCGCTGTAAATTGATCCGATGCTACGCGTGCAAGTTGGTGTGCTTCATCAACGATCAAAATCACTCGCTCAAGAGGCGGTAGCACTACGCCGCCTCCGAGCTTTAGGTCAGACATGAGTAAATCATGATTAATTACCAGAAGGTCTGCATCTAACCAAGAATCTCGCTCGTTAAAATACGGGCAGGCTTTAAAATGCCTGCAACTTCGACCCTGACAACGTCGATGATCGGTCGTAATTGCTGTCTTGACTGAGTCAGAGATGATTTGAGGAATTTGATCCATATCCCCTGCCCACTCACCCTGCGCCCATGCCTTTGCTAAATCAGACACAACATCTTTGTCATCTGAATCAAGCACAAGGGTGAGTTCATCTGGATAAATCGCCTGACCATCTGTCAGCGTTTCAAGCGCTGCCTCGAGTCGAGTAGGACACAAATAACGACGACGCCCTTTCGCTAAAGCGAAGCTCAACATCAGACCTGTTGAATCGATCAAGTCAGGAATATCTTTCTCAATGAGCTGAGTCTGCAACGATACAGTGGCGGTGGAGATGACGAGCGGCATCTCACGTTCCATCGCGTAAGGTAGCGCACCAATCAGATAGGCCAGTGTCTTACCTGTACCTGTGCCGGCTTCAATAAAACCAATCGGTGCGGCTTCGTTATCGCCTATTCTTGCTAGAATACGCGCGACTTCAGCAATCATCTGCTTTTGCCCAAGTCGAGGCTTCAAACTCTTCGCCTCGAGAAAATCGCTATACAATGCCTGAATGCTTTGTTTGGTACTCGATGAGATTGCTGTCACTAAACTATCTTTGTTGTGCGAAAAGCTGAGTGTAGGGGATTTTAATGAATACGTCTGATATCGCGAAAGAAGCCGTTCGCATTGGTGGGCAAAAAGCACTGGAGTTCTTCAAGGCAAGAGACCGCCTAACAATCGATCTCAAAGGGCCTCAAGACTACGTCAGCGAGGCAGACCGAATGGTTGAAGCAACCATGATCGATTTCCTGCAAAGACACTTTCCAAACGACGGTTTTCTGGGCGAAGAATCGACCGAGATCAAACAAACGCGGCAGTGGGTGATCGATCCAATCGATGGAACCACTAACTTTATTCGTGGACTCCCCTATTTTTGTACCACCCTCGCTTTGGTAGAAAATGAAACCGTCATCGGCGGCTGGATTTTTGATGCCACCCGGGACGAGCTGTTTGAGGCTAGTCTTGGAGGCGGTGCATACTGTAATGGCGAGCGTCTTAATCCAACTTGGCGTAAAAGTTTCTCAACCGGATTAGTCGGTATTTGTCACAGCTCTCGACTGACGGCACAAGAACTAGCCGGCCGCATCACAGGTGCACTCGAGCGTGGTGCCATATTAAGACAACCAGGAGCGGCAGCATTGATGCTTTGTGATCTTGCAGCCGGGCGATTGGATGTGCTCTTTGATCAACACCTAAAGCCGTGGGACTCTATCGCAGGACTTCTCATTGCTCACGAGGCAGGCGCGATTGTTAGTGACTATGTCGCACACCCTGACTGGCGAACCACGCCACAAATCACCTTTGCATCTGGGCCAGAGATTTACGACGAAGTCTTAGAATTGTGGCCTGAGACTCGCAATATTTTTCTACTCTCAAATAACGAGCAACCCTAAAAACCAACTGGTAGGAACACCATCGAAGCGGCACCGCGCGCGACCGCATTAAGCGTTCGCTGATCTTTTTTAGCGAGCGCTGTCGACAGCGCATCTTGCAAACCAATCATTTCACCCATCAACTGAGAATATGATGCATTGAGAACTTGATCCTGTATGCCATCTGCATAGAGAAAGGGCTTTCCATTTTCCGCCCGCTGAGTTCTCAATAAATAGGCAGCTGTCTCGACATTCCGTGCTGAGTTATAGATAAATTGAGCTGTTGGTAGATCATCAAGCAAAAGGTATTCGCGACGATGATCAAACGCATGATTTACCATCGATTGAAGGCCTGCGACAAAGGCATACACCCTGTCACCCGTAAAATCTGGGTGAAATGCCATCCGCACTAACTCATCAGGCTTTGGGCTCCCAAACTCTTGGAGGTTTAATCGTGGGGCCTTGAGTTGTTCAACACGAACTTCGATCGTTGTGTTTGATGGTAATTGAACTGGATTTCGACGGTAGAGCTTCACTAGCAAAAGACTCAAGCTCTGATCAAGCTCTGTCCGGACGGCTTCAACAAAGAATGCAGTATCACTTTTGGCGAGGTTTTTAACCTCAGGCGGCGCCTTGATCGGCACCGCACAGGCGACGAGCGACAGGCTTATAGCAAACCAAATCGCTCGTTTCGTTAGACAGAAAGCTCTGTTAATAATGCATTCACCCGTTTGAGGTAACCAGGCGCATCGTCAAGCTTACCTTCGGCTCCAAGCTGCGCGTGGTCAAAGACCAATCGAGCCAACTCCTTGAAGCGGCCCTCATCCTTTTCAGATTCTAACCGCATTAGAAGCCCATGGTCAGTGTTGATCTCAAGGATTGGCTTAGAAACAGGCATCGCCTGTCCTGCAGCCTCCATGATTTGGCGCATTTGTGGCCCCATATCATGCTCAGTCAACACCAACACAGCAGCAGAGTCTGTGAGACGCACTGAAGGCTTCACGTCTTCAACCTCCTCAGACAATGCATCCTTCATCCGTTTAATAAGCTCTTTGTGCTCTTTGGATTCTTTCTTCTGCTCTTTCTTTTCGTCCTTGCCCTCGCCCGGAAGCTCTAAGCCATCACGAGTGATATCGACGAACTTGTGGTCTTTGTATTCCTGAAGGTGGCCCATGAGCCACTCATCAATGCGATCAGACAGCAGAAGAACTTCAATACCACGCTTTTTGAACGCTTCAAGATAAGGCGAGCCAAGTGCGTTTGTATGCGACTCAGACACAAGATAATAAATATCTTTCTGCCCATCGATCATGCGGCCGATATAGTCCTCAACTCCGACTTCTTGCTTCGCGGTATTGGTTTGAGTTGAGACAAACCGCAACAGCTTCGTGATCCGCTCTTTATTCTGATGATCTTCAGCTGGGCCCTCTTTCAGGCACTCGCCAAAGGTTTCCCAGAACTTCTGATACTTTTCAGCATCATCTTTAGCCAACTTCGCTAGCATATCGAGTGCTCGCCGCGTCACAGCCGACTTCATCGCTTCCACCCGAGCATCCTTCTGCAAGATTTCTCGAGACACGTTGAGGCTCAAATCAGAAGAGTCCACCACACCGCGAATGAACCGCAAGTACAACGGCAAGAATTCTTCGGCGCGATCCATAATAAACACACGCTGAACATACAGCTTCAAGCCACGTGGGCTCTCACGGTTCCAAAGGTCATAAGGCGCACGTGCAGGGACGTACAGAAGTCCAGTGTATTCACTTTTACCTTCAACTTTGTGGTGACTCCAAGTCATTGGATCCTCAAAGTCGTGCGCAACATGCTTGTAAAACTCGTTGTATTCCTCGTCAGTAATTTCAGTCCGAGGACGAGTCCAAAGCGCGGTTGCCTGATTGACTTGATCCCATTCCGATTTTGCTTCTGAATCATCGTCTTTTTCGACTTCATTCTTCAGATAGACCGGAATTGAGACGTGGTCTGAGTATTTGGTGACCAAGTGACGAATGCGATAGGTTTCACCGAACTCGCTCGCGTCTTCTTTCAGCGTTAAACGAATCTCCGTGCCTCGCTCAGCTTTGTCGATTGTCTTAATCGTGTACTGACCATCACCATCTGATGACCACTCAACAGCATCAGCCGCGTCATTTCCAGCGCGCCGTGTTCTCACGACGACACGGTCGGCCACGATGAAGGCTGAGTAAAAGCCCACACCAAACTGACCAATCAAATTCGCATCTTGCTTAGAGTCGCCAGATAAATTCTTAATGAACTCAGCTGTTCCCGACTTCGCAATCGTACCGAGATTTTGAATCACATCCTCTCGGGTCATCCCGATGCCGTTATCAGAGATCACAAGCTCTTTGGTTTCTGGATCAACCAAGATGCGTACAGCCATCTCTGAATCCGACTCCATCAGATCCGGCGCATCAAGGGCTAAGAATCTGAGCTTGTCGCAGGCATCGTTCGCATTTGATATCAGCTCTCGCAGAAAGATTTCGCGATTTGAATACAAGGAATGCACCATCAGGTGCAGTAGTTGTTTGACTTCCGTCTGGAATCCTAAGGTTTCTTCGTTTGCAGTCATCGTCCTAATCACTGTATAGGTGTTGAAAGAATGACCATGTAATTTGGGATCATTTTCAGAATTCCAAGTACAAAAAAGCCCCGAAGCTAAACCTGCGGGGCTTTTTGCTGGCTGATCTTTGATCAGTCAAGCCTTTACCAACCAGTTGCTTCTTTCAAAGTCAAACCGATTTCAGCAAGGTTTCTTGTCACTGTGACGCCGGCAGCCTCGAGCGCAGCGAATTTTTCATCCGCAGTACCCTTGCCACCAGAAATGATAGCGCCTGCATGCCCCATCCGCTTCCCTGGAGGTGCTGTTGACCCAGCGATGTAACTAACCACAGGCTTCGTCACGTTCTGCTTGATGAACTCAGCAGCTTCTTCTTCAGCTGTACCACCGATTTCACCAATCATCACGATTGCTTCAGTCTCAGGGTCTTCTTGGAAGCGCGCCAAGACATCAATGAAGTTTGAACCTGGAATTGGGTCGCCGCCGATACCAACGCAAGTTGACTGGCCAAAGCCCATATCTGTGGTTTGCTTCACAGCCTCATAAGTCAAAGTACCTGAGCGAGAAACGATTCCCACACGGCCCTTCTTATGAATGTGACCAGGCATGATGCCGATCTTGCACTCATCAGGCGTGATCACACCTGGACAGTTTGGACCGATCAAGACGATGCCTGCGTTATCGCAAGCGATCTTGCACTTCAACATATCAAGCGTCGGGACACCTTCAGTGATACAGACGATCAGCTGAATCCCTGCATCAACGGCTTCCATGATGGAGTCCATCACGAAAGGTGCTGGAACGTAAATCACAGATGCATCAGCACCAGTTGCTTCGACCGCGTCAGCAACAGTATTAAAGACTGGCAAACCCAAGTGCTCAGTACCGCCCTTGCCCGGTGTGACACCACCGACCATTTTCGTACCATAAGCAATCGCTTGCTCCGAGTGGAATGTACCGTTCTTACCGGTAAAACCCTGGCAGATCACTTTGGTATTTTTGTTAATTAAGATACTCATGCGGCACCTCCTGCTGCTGCGACCACTTTCTGGGCAGCATCTGCAAGGCTTGAGCCAGCAATGATGTTCAGATCGGACTGACTCAAAATCTCAGCTCCTTTGTCTGCATTGGTTCCTTCAAGACGAACCACGACAGGTACTTCAACGCCGACTTCTTCAACGGCACCGATAATTCCTTCAGCGATCATGTCGCAACGGACGATGCCACCAAAGATATTTACGAAGACTGCTTTAACACTTGAATCAGACAAAATGAGCTTGAATGCCTCTGCAACACGCTCTTTAGTCGCTCCACCACCTACGTCGAGGAAGTTAGCTGGCGCACCGCCATAGAGCTTTACAGTGTCCATTGTTCCCATCGCGAGACCAGCACCGTTGACCATGCAACCAATGCTTCCTTCCAATGCGACATAGTTCAATTCCCACTTTGCAGCGATCGCTTCGCGCTCATCTTCCTGCGAAGGATCATGCATTGCTGCCAACTCAGGATGGCGGTACATCGCATTTGAGTCGATAACAATTTTCGCGTCGAGACAATGTAAGTTGCCTTCTTCAGTGATCACCAAAGGATTGATTTCGATCAACGCAACATCTTTTTCGTCAAAAAGCTTCGCTAAGCCCATGAAAATTTGGGTAAATTGCTTCATTTGAGTCGGATTCAAACCAAGCTTAAAGCCCATTTGGCGAGCCTGATTAGGCTGAGGGCCAACGAGCGGATCGATCGCAGCTTTCAAGATTTTTTCTGGCGTCTCTTCGGCAACCTTTTCGATCTCAACACCGCCTTCAGTTGATGCCATAAACACGATACGACGTGTTGATCGGTCAACGACTGCGCCAAGATACAGCTCGTTTGCGATATCTGTACAAGTCTCGATTAAGATTTTTGAAACAGGCTGTCCGTTTGCGTCTGTTTGATAGGTCACCAAGCGGCTGCCAATATGACGATCACAGAATTCACGGATTTCCGCTTCTGTTTTCACCAATTTAACGCCACCCGCCTTACCACGGCCACCTGCGTGCACCTGGGCCTTTACAACCCACATGTCACCACCAATTTGTTTTGCTGCGGCAAGAACTTCTTCCGTCGTGTCGCACGCTAAGCCATTAGACACTGGCAAACCGTACTCGCGGAATAAAGCTTTACCCTGATATTCGTGAAGATTCATACCCTTTACGTCACTTATTTCTCAGGTCAATAGAAAGCCGACTTGTGGTCGGCCGCTTAACAAAACAGGACACCAGCGGTACCGATGTCCTGCTCACGATCAAGCGCGCTTGCGCTTATTCGCAATATGAATCGCGTGGCCATGTACAGCCAAGGCAGCCTCATGCAAGGCCTCTGATACCGTTGGGTGTGCAAACATAGTCATTGCGATATCTTCTGCAGAGGAACCGAACTCCATCGCGATAACGGCTTGTGCAACCATATCGCCCGCAGTTGGTCCAACGATGTGAACGCCGAGGATGCGGTCTGTTTCCTTGTCCGCAATCATTTTCACCATCCCTGCTGTTTCATTTGCCGCCATCGCTCGTCCGGATGCAGCAAATGGGAAGACACCAACGTTGTAGTCAACGCCTTCTTGTTTGAGTTGCTCTTCATTTTTACCAACCCAAGACACTTCTGGGTGCGTATAA
>CBFHIN010000005.1:0-59443 GCA_965655875.1 Litorivicinaceae bacterium
GGCCGAGCTGGAACAGATGATTCAACGCGACAAGTGTGGTCGCAGCGTCTGATGATCCGCCACCGAGACCGCCGCCGGCGGGTAAACGTTTCTCGATAAGAATCTCAACACCATGCTTAGCAGGGTCAAGCAACTGAGCCGCAGCTCGATATACCAAGTTTTCTTGCCCGAGTTGCAGCGGATCTTGAATCAGGTGAATGCCTGGAGATGTTGTTTTTCGGAAATGAATCCAATCGCACCAATCGACGAATTGAAATCCAGTCTCGAGCAGGTGGTACCCATCGGCTCGGCGTCCGACGATATGGAGGAAACGATTGATTTTAGCTGGGGCGGCAGCGCAAACACCGCCTGCAAGCAATGATGATGCTTGAACTATTGGGTCATTGCCTGCCATTCAGTGCTAGCCCAACGAATTTCAATTTCGCCGCGTGTTGCGGTAAGGCGACGCGGTACTTCAAATCGATGCGTCCCGGACTCGATGGAAATATTGCCGTTATACGCCAATTGCCAACCATCTTGAGCCAGTTCTGTAATCCGCCCTTCACCATCTTTTTCGACGCCTTCCAGCGGAAGATCTGGTGCATCGAGCCCACGAACCCAATAACGTAATGCATTCACCGGAAGCGAGATATCCATAACGTCACGAAATAACGTCTCTGCATCTTTAGCGACTGTTTCTTGATCGTCGGTTTTCAAGCGCGCTTCAGACTCAGTCATAGTCAACTGTGCAACGACTGACCCGGTCGGTGAAAGCACATCGAGTCGCTCTTCATCGGCATTTAAAATCCAACGGATACTTCCTGATTCGGTCCCTTTGTCGGTGGATACAGAAAACTTAGCGGTAAGATCCCACTGGTTCAGTTGGTCTGCTGGTAAGAAGGTCAGTACCTCAGAGTCTTCATCGGATGACCAGGGCATCAGCGAGCAGCCGGTCAGTGCGGTACTGAGTAAAAGAGTAAGAACTAAATGCTTCACGAATTCATTAACCGTTGGATCGTGGCACGAATCTTGTCACTTTCTGGGACTGATTCATAGCCCAAATCCCAAATTTCACGGGCCTCTTGCTCGCGACCTAAGCGCCACAGAAGCTCACCATAATGCGCGGCAATCTCGTGATCCTGGCTTTTTTCCCATGCGTTCACAAAGTAAGGAAGTGCGTCATCAAGACGATTCAGTTTCAATAACACCCAGCCCATTGAATCAAGAATAGCTGCGGATTCAGGCTTTTGCTCGAGCGCTCGCTCAATTAATGAAAGCGCTTCTTCATAGCGATCTGTTCGATCAGCCAATGTGTATCCGAGGGCATTGAGCGCATCTGGATCATCGGGCTTTAAATTAAGAATTGCTCGCAAATCTCCTTCGGCACCTTCGATATCACCGATTTGTTCAAATGCGAGTGCGCGCGTGTAAAGAATTTCAACACTCTCAGGTTCGCGGACAAGGGCTTCGCTTAATGTTGGAATGGCATCGCGAGCCATGTCATTCGCTGTCTGAAACTGAGCTTCTGCTAAAAACAGTTGTTGTTTTAAATTCGGAAAGAGGAGCCTCGCTTCTGAAAACCAGCGGTTGGCTTGCTCTGGGTTATCTGTCTGAATAGCCAGAGCCGCAAGTTGTTTCCGTGCCTCGATGATCAGGTCGCCACGGTCGACTCGCAAGAATCGATCGATCGCCAAATCGAACTGTTCATTCCGTGTCGCAACTTCACCCAAGTGATAGTAGGCATTTGAGCGGTATTGCTCCGAGGCAAGAAGCGCTTTCAGATGAGTTTCTGCGCGTTCGAGGTTGTCAGACTGCATTTCGAGAAGTCCAAGCGTCAGCAGATCTTGATAACGACTCGGATCGCTCTCGATCACCGCGTTCAAGATGTCGAGCGCCTTATCGTTTTGACCCTCGAGCCCATGCCAGCGAGCAAGTTGTGCCTGAATATTCAGGTCGTCAACCACGGAGTCGAACGACTCAACAAATCCAATTGCAGCCTGTCGATCAGGTAATTCAAGCCGCGCTCGAAATAGCACCACATTCGGGGTGGGTTCAGCCGTCGCAAGCCACTCGTCAAGCCATTCAGTGCCTGAGGGTGCCTCCAATCGATTTTTACCTTCAGTCACCACCATCGCTAGTGAACCGTTATTAAATTGGCTCGCAACGCGTGTCATCACATTTAGAAAACCAACCTGTTGATCGCTTGGTAGGCCTGCCCAGAAGCTTGCAAACCAGTGTGCGCGATAGTCAGGCTCAAGTGTCAGTAGGCGAGTCAGTGCGCTTTCAAGTTGCTCGAGACGTTGATTTTCGGCTGCAAAAATCAGTGAGGCTTCTTGCGCACCTCGTGAATCTGGCTCAATTTCGATCCATCGTGCAAGTGCTTCTTCGATCTGCGCAGATGATCCTGCCTGCCGCGCTAGAAACGCCGCTCGTTCAGCCACCTCTGGATTGGTGCTCTTTTTCGAAGCGTCCAAGTACAGCGTGACCGCTTGAGCCACATTTTCTTCAAGCAGCTGTGCTTCGGCCAACAGAATAAGGCCTGCGGGGGTTTCGATCTCGCGTGATGAGGTCGGTTGGTCGACCGTTTCAAATCCATCGGCTTGTTGCGTTTTGACCAGCGGATCGATCGGCTGACATCCCACAAACGCAAGTGAGACCAAGAGCGTGCAAGCTCTGCTACAATCCCGCCACTGTTTTAATTGGGGTTTCATCTTTTTCTCAATGGCTCTTCTAACTCTCGGGCTTAACCATACCACGGCGCCAGTGGAACTGCGTGAGCAGGTTGCGTTTGATGCGCAACGGCTGCCGGATGCGTTGACGCAATTAACACGAGAATTTCCGGAAATTCGAGAAGGGGCGATCCTGTCGACCTGTAATCGTACCGAGCTTTTTTTAGCCATTGATGGCGATGCGGAGCTCGATATTGTCTCCTGGTTGGCCGGATTTCATCACGTCGACGCCGATGCGTTAGCACCTCACATTTATGCATTTAATGAATTAAAAGCAGCGCAACACATGATGCGTGTTGCCTCAGGCCTTGATTCGCTGGTGCTCGGAGAGCCGCAAATTCTCGGTCAGTTCAAAGATGCCATCCGAACTGCACGTGATGCATCGACTTGCGGAACTGAGCTCGAGCAAGCATTTTCCAAAATTCTATCGACTGCAAAACGTGTGCGAACTGAGACAGCCATCGGACGCAATCCGGTATCAGTTGCCTATGCATCGGTAAATTTAGCGTCGCGAATATTTTCTAACCTCGCTGCATGCAAAGTGGTTCTGGTTGGAGCTGGTGAGACGATTCAACTCGTCGCTGAGCATTTAAACGGACAGGGCGTCACCGCGATCGATGTCGTCAATCGAACGCTTGCAAACGCTGAAGCATTGGCGGCCAGTATCGGCGGGCACGCTTGGCCGCTCACAGAGTTGGCAGACCGCATACAGCATGCAGATATCGTGATCGCATCGACAGGCGCACCAACACACGTGCTCGGTAAAGGTATGGTGGAGCGCGCACAAAAAGTCAGACGAAAAAAACCGATGTTCATGGTTGATCTCGCTGTTCCACGCGACGTCGAGCCAGAAGTCGGTGACATTGAGTCAGTGTACTTGTACACCGTCGATGATTTACAAGCTGTGGTTGAAGAAGGACTCGAACAACGGCAAGAGGCCGCACGCCATGCTGAGAGTTTGATTCGAGAGGCGCTCGATGACTGGCAGCGTGAGATCCGCGGTTACCGCGCTGTTGATACGATTAAGCAATTACGAGACAGCACACAAAATCTTTCAGAAGTGGAGCTGTCTCGTGCCATCAAAGCATTGGAGAGCGGTCGGCCTGCTGATGAGGTTTTGGCTCAATTGAGTCGGAACTTAACCAATAAATTTTTACACGCCCCCACAGTGGCTCTTCGGAGTGCTGCCGAGCAAGGTGATTTGTCGTTGATTGAGGCATCACACCGGCTCTTTTCGATAGATGATGTTGAGGATTTGGATTGAAGCCATCCCTGTTAAACCGCCTAGACCAATTAGTTGACCGACATGAAGAGTTGGCTGCGTTGCTGTCTGATCCCGATGTGATTAATCAGCAAAATCAATTTGTCGCCTATTCGCAGGAATACAGTGACATTGAGCCTGTGGTTGACTTAGTGCAAAAGCGTCGTCGTTTGTCTGCCGATTTGGAAGAGCTCGAAAGTTATTTACGTGGTGATGACGCCGAGATGAAGGAGCTTGCAGAGGCCGAGCTTCCAGAGATTCGTGAAGAACTTGACTCACTTGAAACAGAACTGCAGCTGGCACTGATACCCAAAGATCCGGCTGATTCACGTAGCGCCTTCATTGAAGTGCGTGCTGGAACAGGTGGGGACGAGGCAGCCTTGTTTGCCGGCGATTTGGCGAGGATGTATTTGAAATTTGCAGAAACCCAAGGCTGGAAAACCGAAGTACTCTCAGAATCAAAAGCTGAGCTTGGTGGGTTTAAAGAGATTGTTTTGAAAGTGGCTGGTGATCGCGTGTACGGTCGATTGAAATTTGAATCCGGTGCGCATCGCGTGCAGCGAGTCCCTGCAACTGAATCGCAAGGACGGATTCATACATCGGCTTGTACGGTCGCCGTCATGGCGGAAGCCGATCCAATGGCGGAAACAACAGTCGATACCAAGGATCTTCGAATTGATACCTTCCGAGCCAGCGGAGCAGGAGGGCAACACGTGAATAAGACAGATTCGGCAATCCGGATCACACACATTCCAACAGGTGTCGTGGTCGAATGTCAGGATGAGCGCTCACAGCACAAAAATAAGGCGCGGGCACTGAGTCTCTTACAGGCTCGTCTTGAAGATGCGGCGCGACAAGAACAACAAGCCAAAGAGGCTAGCGAACGGAAATCGTTGGTCGGTTCCGGCGATCGTTCTGAGCGCATCCGAACCTATAATTTTCCACAAGGTCGGGTGACTGATCATCGGATCAATCTCACGCTCTATCGATTGGATGAGATGATGGATGGTGCGTGCCAAATGATCATTGATCCATTGGTGCAAGAATATCAAGCCGAGCTTTTGGCAGGCCTTGATACAGGCGCATGACGCTCGGTGAATTGCAGCGCTTGGATTCGGTTCAAGCAGCTCAATGGACACACAGTGAAGCCCAGTTGGTTTTCTCTGAACTGTTGGGATGGTCCCTCACAGAACAAATATTAAAGGCGGATGAGCCAATCTCTGATGCAATCTGCGATTGCGTCATCGATATCGCACGGCGCTCCGTATCGGGTGAGCCGTTAGCTTACATACTTGGGGCGACATATTTTGATGGATTACGCCTCGGTGTGACCCCTGATGTCTTGATCCCGCGCCCGGATACGGAAGTATTGGTGGACGTTGCATCGCAGTTAATCGCCGAACACTCGCTACAGACAATTCATGATCTTTGTACGGGATCAGGCGCTGTCGCTTTGGCTTTGAAGCATCGACGCGCAGCATGCGCGATCTCGGCAAGCGACATTTCAAAGACAGCAATCGTTTGTGCGAGCAACAACGCTCAATTGCTCAATTTACCAATTGCTTGCCATGAGGCTGATCTTTTTAACGGCTTAGAGTCATTCGATTTGGTGACGGCCAATCCACCATACATTGCAAATGACGATGCCGAGATTGATGACAACGTGCGTGCATTTGAACCGTCACTGGCTCTCTTTGCCGAACAAAAAGGGTTAGCGGTGATCATCGACATACTGACCACAGCGAAACAGCACATCAATCCCAATGGCTATTTGTGCCTTGAGCATGGTCATCGTCAGGCCCATGATATTCAAACACTCGCAACCGATTTGGGTTGGCAGAGAATTTCAACACACCAAGATTTGGCTGGGAGAGACCGCGTGACTTGGATGCAAATGCCATGATGACTGATTCTGAGCTTCTGCATTACGCACGACAGATTTTATTGTCTGATGTCGATGTGGATGGGCAAGAGCGTTTAAAAGACGCGCATGTCGTTGTCTTGGGTCTTGGTGGACTCGGTAGTCCACTGTCGTTGTATTTAGGGGCGGCGGGCGTTGGACGACTGACACTCGTCGATGGCGATACCGTTGATGAAACGAACTTACATCGACAGGTGATTCATAGCCAGGCGAGCTTAAAACGACTCAAAGTTGAATCTGCACGCGAACGAATCTTAAGTCTCAATCCCTGGATCTCAGTCGAAGTCATCACGTCACACGCTGACGATCACAATCTCAATACTGTGATGAGTGACGCCGATTGTGTTGCAGATTGTACCGATCGATTTGCAACCCGATTCCTGGCTAATCGACTGGCCCTGGAGCATGGTGTACCTGTGGTGTCAGGAGCTGCACTAGGATTAGAAGGACAGCTCACAACGATTGACCCACGCGATTCAGCGAACCCCTGTTATGCGTGCTTGGTTCCAGATGTCCCTGAAGTCGAGCCAACCTGTGCAGAGACTGGAGTACTCGGCCCTGTTGTTGGAACAATCGGCACACTGCAAGCGGTCGAGGTTTTGGGTGTGCTGCTCGGATGGTCTGACCGATTGGTTGGTCGGTTAACCCGCTTCCATGCGAAAACGATGGAATGGAAGTCCTTCCGTTATCGGAAGGACCCCGCTTGTGCTGTCTGTGGATCAACCGGTGAGCTTTGAGCTCAAGATCTGATTCACTGCCTGTGGATTAGCCTTGCCTTGTGACTTTTTCATCACTTGGCCCACGAAGAAGCCGAGCATCTTCCCTTGTTTCTCCACTGGCGCCGCACGATAGTTTGCGACTTGATCTGGATTCTCCGCGATGACTTCGTCAACGATGGTTTCGATTGCTCCGGTATCGGTCATTTGGACCAAGCCCTTCGCTTCAATAATCGCGTCAACTGAGCCTTCTTGTAACAAAAGTGCTTCAAAGACTGTTTTTGCTGTTTTTGAATTCAGCGTGTTGTCTTTGATGCGACTGATCAGATCGGCCAGCTGACTGGCTGTTACTGGAAAGTCGGAAACAACACCACCGCTCTGATTCAGTTCAGCCAGTACGCTGCCCATCACCCAGTTCGCGGCCAGTTTCCCTTCACCTGATGAATTAGCCACTTCGGCAAAATAGTCAGCGACATCACGATCAGCCACCAACACACCTGCATCATAGTCGGTGATTCCATAGTCACTGATGTATCGCGTCTTTCGTGCATCAGGTAATTCCGGTAATGCATCACGACAGGCGTCAATAAAGCTGTCGTCTAAAACAACGGGCAACAGATCTGGGTCTGGGAAGTAGCGATAGTCATTGGCTTCTTCTTTCGAGCGCATCGACCGGGTTTCGTCTTTGTCAGGATCATAAAGCCGAGTTTCCTGAATCACGCGTCCGCCATCTTCCAAGATCTCGATTTGACGGTTGATTTCGGTATTAATGGCTTTTTCAACAAAACGAAATGAGTTGACGTTCTTGATCTCTGTGCGCGTACCAAGCGTTTCAGATCCCTTCGGTCGGATTGATACATTACAATCACAACGCATTGACCCTTCAGCCATATTGCCATCAGAGATATCCAAGTAGCGGATGATGGAATGGATGACTTTGAGGTACGCCACTGCTTCTTTTGCCGAGCGAAGCTCGGGCTCTGAAACAATCTCCAAGAGAGGCGTTCCAGCACGGTTGAGATCCACGCCAGTTAGTCCGTCAAACGCATCATGTACACTCTTGCCGGCATCTTCTTCAAGGTGCGCGCGTGTCACGTTAATGGTCTTGGTGGATCCATCCTCGAGACTGATTGTGACTTGGCCAGGACCTACAATAGGCTTTTCGAACTGGCTGATTTGATAGCCCTTTGGGAGATCAGGATAGAAATAATTCTTCCGATCAAAAATGGATTCCTGACCAATGTCTGCATCAATCGCAAGCCCAAACTTCACAGCCATTTCAAAGGCTTTGGCATTTGGTACAGGGAGTACGCCCGGCATACCGAGATCGATGAGCGACGCTTGCGTATTGGGTTCAGCTCCGAATGCCGTGGACGATCCAGAGAAAATCTTCGAATCGGTTGCGAGTTGAACGTGAACCTCAAGTCCAATGACAGCTTCGTACATGTTACAAACCCTCCGGAGCCAAGGTATGCCAGTCAGTGGTCTGCTGGATTTGATGGGCTGCATTCAGAATTAGACTTTCACCGAATGCGGGCCCGGTGAGCTGGTATCCAGATGGCAACCCATCAATTAATGGTGCCTGGAATGACCCGCCTGGGAGGCCAGCCATATTAGTTGCAACGGTATAGATATCTTCCAAATACATTGACACGGGATCTGCCGTTTTCTCACCGATCACAAATGCAGTCGATGGTGTGGTGGGCCCAAATAAAAGATCACACTGTTCGAAGGCTCGATTGAAATCGTTCTTAATGAGACGGCGAATCTGCTGCGCTTTTTTGTAATAGGCATCGTAATAGCCTTCAGACAGCGCATACGTGCCAATGAGAATCCGTCGTTTGACTTCGCTGCCAAATCCCTCACCACGTGAGCGCTCATAGAGGTCCATAAGATCGTCGGGGTTTTCGGCGCGATAGCCAAAGCGAACACCATCGAAACGTGACAAATTCGAGCTCGCTTCCGCAGGAGCGATCACGTAATAGGCAGGAATTGCTTCGGCCACATGATCTAACGACACCTCGACCGTGGTTGCTCCCAGTGATTTGAAAACATCCAATACTTGTTCCATTGCCTGACGCATCGAGGCGTCGAGTCGATCGTCGAAAAACTGTTTCGGTAATCCGATGACTTTACCGTCCAATGAATCACCAAGTGCGTTGGTGTAATCAGGGACCGGTTGATTGGCTGATGTTGAATCACGGCCATCATGACCAGCAATGAGACCGAGTCCAATTGCGATATCTTCTGCGGTATGCGCGATCAATCCGCCTTGATCAAGGCTCGATGCAAAGGCAATCATGCCAAAGCGACTGACGCGACCATAGGTTGGCTTTAAACCCGAAGTCCCAGTAAAAGCAGCCGGCTGTCGAATCGATCCGCCGGTGTCGGTCGCTGTCGCCAGTGGCGTTAAGCGAGCCGCTACAGCTGCCGCCGAGCCACCTGAACTGCCACCAGGAACGCGCGTCTTATCCCATGGATTTTTGACAGGCCCGAAAAACGAATTTTCATTGGATGATCCCATCGCAAACTCATCCATATTGAGTTTGCCAAGCGAAATCAAACCGGCTTTTTTACATTGAGTGACAACATGCGCATCGTAGGGGGCGGTGAAATTCGCCAACATTTTTGAGCCGCAGGTCGTTAGTGTGCCATCAGTGCAGAACAGATCTTTGTGCGCGATCGGCAAGCCGCTGTAGGGTGACGCGTCACCTTGACTGCGCGCTGTATCCGCTTCTTTTGCTGAAGCGAGTGCCTGATCGCGGGTTACGGTGATAAATGCGTTCAGTTCTGGATTAAGCGATTCAATCCGATCCAAGAATGCAGTGGTGATCTCGATACTCGATAGTGTTTTTGTGTCGAGAGCTTGTTTGAGTTCGGCAAGCGACAGGTCGGTAATTTGACTCATTCGACCACCCTCGGCACGAGATACAAGCCTTGATCTGCTTGCGGTGCGATCGACTGAAATTTGTCTCGCTGGTTGGTTTCGCTGACATGATCCGCGCGTAAGGTTTGTGTCAATTCAAGTGGATGAGCCAATATTGCAACATCTTGCGTATCAATTTGTTGCATTTGATCGACTAATCCAAGAATGGAATTAAGTTGTGTCAGAGTCTCCGATGTTTCGGCTTCTGTCAGGCCGAGGCGTGCAAGTTTTGCAACGCGTTTGACGTCATCGCTCGTCAGCGACATAAGTTTCTCCGTCATTGAAAGTCATATTTTGAAGATCGCATGCTAGCATAAGGCTTCAGGTTAGAGGTCGGGTCAGCTAAACTCCGATTTTTATTTGCGCACGCCCAACAGGATAATGCTTGCATGTTTAAAGCCATACGCGGAATGTTTTCGAACGATATCTCGATCGATTTGGGGACAGCGAACACGCTGATCTACGTTAAAGGAAAAGGGATCGTTCTTGATGAACCATCGGTCGTTGCGATCCGTACAGTCGGAACCCAACGATCTGTTGCCGCAGTTGGTATTGAAGCGAAGCGGATGCTCGGACGGACGCCAGGGAATATCGTGGCGATTCGGCCTTTGAAGGATGGCGTCATTGCTGACTTCCACGTGACTGAAAAAATGTTGCAACTGTTCATCAGTAAAGTGCATGAAAACTCAATCATCCGACCATCGCCGCGAGTGTTGGTCTGTGTTCCTGCGCAATCAACTCAGGTCGAACGTCGTGCAATCAAAGAGTCTGCGCTTGGAGCAGGCGCTCGCGAAGTGTATTTGATCGAAGAGCCGATGGCAGCGGCTCTCGGTGCCGATTTGCCGGTTGATGATGCCAGCGGATCGATGGTTGTTGACGTGGGTGGTGGTACCACAGAAATCGCGATTATTTCTCTCAACGGAATCGTGTTCTCTGAATCAGTTCGAATTGGTGGTGACCGTTTCGACGAAGCGATCGTCGGTTATGTTCGTCGCCGGTTTGGTACGTTAATCGGTGACTCAACAGCTGAACGAATCAAGCAGGATATTGGTACTGCGGTCACTATTCAAAATGAAGAAGAGATTGATGTCCGTGGTCGTAATCTGGCCGAAGGGATTCCAAAGCAGCTCACACTCAAATCGAATCAAATCCAAGAGGCATTATCAGAGCCTCTCGCTCAAATCACTGCTGCCGTGAAAAATGCACTCGAGCAGTCACCGCCAGAACTTGCATCGGATATTGCCGAGCGCGGTATCGTTCTAACAGGTGGTGGTGCACTACTCAAAGGCTTGGATGAACTTTTGGCTGCCGAAACGGGTCTTCCAGTCTTAATCGCTGATGATCCGTTAACCTGTGTTGCCCGTGGTGGTGGTAAAGCGCTTGAGTTGATTGACCGCGCGTCGTTCAACCTATTCAACTCTGACTAAGAGTTAACGCCATGCGGCCGCTGTTTTCTGACACCAGTGTCGCATCGGTCCGTCTGATGGTTGCGGTCACATTTTCTGTGGCCACGATATTTTTGGATTCTCGGTTTGAAGCACTGACGCTGGTGCGTCAAACAGTGAAGACAGCGCTTTGGCCTATCGAACAAGTGGCTTATTTACCCGGACGAGCATCGACAGAACTAGCAGGTTGGTTTTCGATGCATGATGTCTTAAGCGAGCGATTGGAAGTGATCGCGCTTGAAAATGAGCGATTGCGAACCGAACAGCTCAAACTGCAGACATTACGAGCTGAAAATGCGGAGTTACGTCGATTGCTCGGTGTCAGCGAGCGAGTCAATGAGCGACTTCTTCAAGCGCAAATCGAACGACTATCAAATGACCCCTTCATCCACCGCATCACAATCAACCGAGGCTTGCTCGCTGGCGTGACGGAAGGGCAACCCGTCATCGCAGCGGATGGATTAGTTGGCCAGGTTGTTGTTGCCTATCCGCATGCTGCAGATGTGCTTCTGATGACAGATGCGACGCATCACCTACCGGTACAGGTAACTCGAACTCGCGAACGAGCGATCGCTGTGGGTGTCGGGCGCATGGATCGTATCGAATTACGGAATCTGCCGGATACCGTGGACATTGTCGCAGGGGATCTACTTGAAACCTCTGGGCTTGGCGAGCGATTCCAACCGGGGATTCCGGTGGCACGTGTCAAAGAAGTGATTCGGGCACCTGGACAGCCATTTGCGCGTGTCATAGCGACACCGCTGACCCCGCTCGCTCGATTGTCTTTGGTTATGGTCGATGTGTCGGAGGGCGAGTCATGATGTTTGTCCTGACATGGCTAGGCACGCTACTGCTAATCGCCTTTCCATACCCTGCGATACTCAGTCTGTTTTTACCGCACTTTGGGTTTCTATTCGTCACTTGGTGGGGATTGATGCGGAACTATCAGTTATCGATGACGCTTTTATTGGTGTCGTCGTTGCCAATTGATGTTCTGTATGGAACGGCCTTAGGTCTACACGGCCTCTTATTTGCGCTGATAGCCTACGCACTGACATTGCTCGGCCCCTCGGTACGTCAAGTCAATTGGATTCGACAGTCAACCGCAGTATTTGTTGTGTTGTTGATTGCCGCTGCCGTCTCGTATTGGGCTCGAACACTGACTGGACAATCGCCTGAATTTTATCCGCTTGTTATCCAGGCGTTCGTTTCAGCGGTGCTTTGGACACCAATGCGTTGGCTATACGACGCTTTGGCGCATTATGCGCAAATTTTTGGGGCTCAGCGCCAATGATCCTTGCCAGTCAGTCGCCAAGGCGGCGTGACTTACTCTCAATGATTACCGAAGAATTTAGAGTGCTTCCGGCGGATGTTGATGAGTCGCTGTTTGATCGTGAATTACCCGATGCATACGTTGCCAGGCTATCCGAAGCGAAAGCACGTGCAGTGTCGCATCACGCGCATCCAAACGAGCCCATCATCGGCTCTGACACCACCGTTGCCTTTGGATCTCGAATATTAAATAAGCCTGTTGATCAGGATGATTTTCTGTCGATGATGGACTGCTTGTCAGGACAAACGCATCAGGTGTATTCGGGCGTTTGTGTGTTAGTGAATGACCATGCCACCGTGCACGTTGTCAAGACAGATGTCAGCTTTCGTGAACTAAGCCTGGCAGAACGTTTACACTACTGGCATACCGGAGAACCCAAAGACAAAGCGGGCGGGTATGGAATTCAAGGATTGGCGGCACGGTTTGTACGTTCAATTTCTGGATCCTATACCAATGTTGTTGGGCTACCCCTGGTTGAGCTAGAGGCTATGCTGAACAATGCGTCATGAGATTTTACTGAACTTCACTCCCTTAGAGACGCGAGTTGCTGTCGTCGAGCAGGGGATGTTGCAGGAAATTCTAATCGAACGCGTGACCCACAAAGGATTGGTTGGAAACGTCTACTTGGGACAAGTCGTGCGTGTTTTGCCCGGTATGCAAGCATGCTTTGTCGATATTGGGCTCGACCGCAGTGCGTTTCTTCATGCGAAAGATGTACCGACTGGCGATGGAGGTCGGGATCAATCCATCCAGCAAATCGTGACCGAGGGTCAGGACCTCTTGGTTCAGGTCATTAAAGATCCGATTGGTTCAAAAGGTGCTCGCTTAACGGCTGAAGTCTCTCTACCGGCTCGCCATCTGGTTTTGATGCCATTTGCCAGCCATGTTGGGATCAGCCAGCGAATTGAAGATGAGAGTACGCGAGAGCACTTGAAATCGATCGCTCAAGAAGCGCTGGAAGCGCAAGGCATCGACTGTGGTGTCATCGTCCGTACTGCCGGTGATGGCCATACATCGTCTGACTTTGAAGATGACTTAGTCTATCTAAAGCGGGTTTGGGACACGATCTGTAACGAACAAAAGACCGCGAAATCACCGGCTCTATTGTTTGCTGAATTGCCTCTGACGCATCGCTTAATCCGTGATCAGATTCGCCGTGATACCGAGCGTGTGTTGATCGATTCCTCGGAGACGTATGCCAAACTATTGGAATTCGCATCCAAGTTTATGCCGGAATTGGCCCCTCTGATTTCGCATTATCAAGGTGATCGGCCGATCTTTGATCTCTACCAGATCGAGGATGAAATCGAAAAAGCGCTATCGCGCACCGTGCAATTAAAATCTGGGGCCTATTTGGTTATCGACCAAACTGAAGCGATGACCACCATTGACGTGAATACAGGCCGGTTCGTCGGTTCACATACACTCGAGCAAACTGTTTATCGAACCAATTTAGAAGCTGCTGTTGCCATTGGTCGCCAACTTCGTCTTCGTAATTTGGGTGGCATCATTGTCATCGATTTCATCGACATGGAAGATGAAGAACACAGACGGCAAGTGTTGAGAACACTGGAGCGATCAATCGATGATGATCCAACCCGAACACGCGTGAGCGAATTCAACGATTTAGGCTTGGTTGTGTTAACCCGAAAACGGACTCGCGAGCGCTTATCGGATCTTTTACAAGAATCGTGTCCGCAATGCGGAGGTACCGGGAAAATCAAAACTGCGGAAACGGTTTGCTATGAGATTTTTCGCGCGATTATGCGTGAATATCGAGCTTACTCTGCAGAGACCACGACGGTGATCGCTGCATCATCAGTCATTGATCGGTTGATTGATGAAGAATCCGATGCACTGGCTGATTTAGAAGCGTTTATCCATCGCCCGATCCGGTTACAGGTGGACAACAGCTTTGGTCAAAATCGCTATGAGGTTGTGGTGTCGTGATTCGCCATGTATTAACCACAAAAGCGATTATTTTGGTGTTGCTTGCAGCCTTGCAAGGTCTGGTTTTGGCCGCATTCCCGATGCTCAATTATTGGCGTTCTGATATTGAAACAATTCTTTCAGAACGCTTAGATGCAACCGTCACAATTTCTGAAATCGGCGCGCGTGCTTCCTGGACAGGTCCCTATCTTGAAGCATTGAATCTTGTGATTAAAAAAGAGCAAGGCGCTGTTGAGATTCGGCGTGTGCAAATGCTTCTGGATTTACCTGCATCGATTGAATTGTTTGAACCTGTGATTGGACAGCTGATACTGGATGAAGGCGAAATCGTTCAACGCATGGCCAGTGATCGCGGAATTCCCGATCCTAAAACCTGGTCGCACCTTCTCGATCAATTGCAACAGACCGTTGCTCCGATCGGTGCATTTCAGTTACACAACGTCGATGTCTTACTTGGCAATGTATCGCTGAAGCGATTGTCTGTTGAGATTGATCCCGAGATTGGAGTGTTAGCGCAGACTCGATTGGTCACCGAAAAAACCTCCGTGCCACTTGAGATTGATTGGCGTTATCCGACAGAGAGTCGCGCATTTCACGACGTACGAGTTCAAACACGTCTTCAAAATGTGTCCGCGTTGCTTCCTGGATTTGAGGAGTCGGCCATTGGAGTCGAGGCAAGTGCTTGGCTCGCAGTCGCTGACAATAGTCCCGTACGAGGACAGATTGTTGCTGGTGGATTATCAGATGATGGTCAGAGTCTGACTGGTGATTTCAGTGCGCAGGTTGAGCTCGCGGATTTGTCCACGATATCGGGTGTATTTGAATCAATCCAACTGGGGATCCCTGGGGTCGAAGTGACCGGAACGGGGGGTGGTTTTCAATTTGACGGGACACGTTTAATTGCTGCACTCCCGCGGGTAAGAGCTGATGGCCAAACGCTAGGTGAATTTCTAAAACCTTATAATCTCGGTCCGAAGTTTGATCGTTTATTGTCATTGAATCAGCCGTCTTTGGACGCGCGGGATGTGATGATTGATTGGAATCTGAGTCAGGATCCAATCATTTTGGCCGCTGTTGATTCATTTGAAATTCAGGCAGCACGTTCCATTCCTCATGTCGGCCCAGTGCATGGTTCGTTGTATCTTATGGGGACGCAGGGTTGGTTCGATTTCAATGCAGATGCAGCAACGTTTGCTATTCCCGAGATTTTCCCGAGTCCTTGGCAAGATCAAGCATTATCAGGGACATTACTGTTTGATCGATCCGATCGTGGACTCATGATCCGTGGCCAGGATCTGCGCGTTCAAAGTGCAGTGCAAGATGTGCAAGGATCGTTATTTTTAGATTTACCTCGAGAGTCCGAACAGCAAGTGCAGCTCGAGTTGACCGTAGATGCTTCAACCGAGGCATTACCCGGGCTGCTTCCGCTGGACCTTGATCCAGAGGTGCATGACTTCCTGACCCGATCCGTTCAACGTGTGCAAGTAAAGAACGGACGCATCTCATATTCAGGTCCATTGGGGTCAAATATTGATCGCACACGTCGCGAACTCAGCATGAATTTTCCACTCGCAGAGTATCGATTCCAGCCGCTGACTCAGTGGCCGGCCTTTATCGGTACCGAGGGTGTTGTTGAGTTTGTCAGTAAGCGCGCGCGGATCGAATTTTTAAACCCCGATTTCGGTGGCTTATCGGTCAGTCGAGTGGTCGCTCAACAAACCGACAACGATGCACGACGAATCGATGTCAAAGGACAACTCCGTGGTCAAGCCTCGGATGCGTTGAATATTTTGGCGCAAGCAGAAGTCAAACCAAAAGAGCTTGGCTCCGATATTTTGATGGAGGGCATGCTGTCTGGAGACGTCAGTTTAAGCATACCGATTGGTGATCGACCGGAAGGGAGTGTTGCGATTGAAGCGACCGATTTAGTGGTTGCCTTAGCTGAGTTGTCAGAACCTTTTACGAATATCAGTGGCCGTGCTGAATATCGTTTAAATGATGGTCTCTACACCGAACAACTTACTGGCAAGTTATTAGGCGATCCAGTTGAGGCCTCAGTCACAGTTTCTGATGGTCAAACCGACATTGTTGGTCGCGCAACGCTCGAAACATCAAATATCTTAAAGCTAGTGCCGCTTGGATTTGATGAGTCGCAACTCTTAGGTAGTGCCGACTGGTCAGTTGTTGGCCGCGGTGATGATACGGGTTTTGTTTTGTCGTTTGAGACCGACGGACGAGGATTTGAGAGTGTTCTTCCCTACCCGTTATCCAAAGATGCGAATGAGATTGGTCGGATCGCTGTGAATCTCACGAGCACACCAGAAGAGCGCACGTTTAACGCAAAATTATTTGAAACCACAGTGATTCGCGGCCAACTCGGAACCAATCCCCTGGTTCTTGAGATCACAACGCCTGAAGCAGGCATCATCGATTGGGCGTCTCTACCAACTAAGGGCGGCGCCAATTCGAACCTGTCGATTTTATTGAAAACAGATCGTTTGTTACTCGGAGATACGCCAGTCAGCGTCAGTGAAACAGCCATTATCTTAAAACCTAATGAGTTCGAAGTTTCGTTTGATGGAAGTGAAATGGCAGGGCGAGTGACTCGAATCGGTGAAGGACCCTTGTCGATTGATCTTGAGCGATTGGTATTACCCGAGGGCGGTGAATTTCTTGATCCGCCTGAGGAAGATCCATTATTTGATTATGATCCGGGGCAATTGCCATCTGCCAAAGTTCAAATCAGTCGTTTGATGCGCGGAACGACAAAATATGAAGACATGCGATTAGTGCTTGTCTCCGGTGAGTCTCGCCTCGATGCAACTACACTCGAATTTGATCGCGATGGACAGCGGTTCCAAGGCGAATTAGCGTGGGTATTTCGCGATGGAAAAGCACAAAGCGCTTTATTACTGCGAGCTCAAGGTGCCGAACTCGGAAATATTCTGCGGGTCAATGAAGATGAGCCTTTGTTGGAGGCGAAGTCAGGCCGCTTTGTGTCCAATTTAACTTGGGAAGGATCACCTCTCGGATTCTCTGTTTTGACAAGTGATGGCACCGTAGAGTTATCCCTTGAAGACGGTCGATTCTTGGATCTTGGGAATTCCGCAGAGGTATTACGACTCTTTGGAATTTTGAATATCGAGACAATTACACGCCGTTTGCGGTTGGACTTCTTGGATTTAGTGCAACCAGGTGTTGCCTTCGATGAAGTGATCGCGACATCGAAAGTCAGTAGCGGATTGTTGCGATTTGATCCCGAGTTAGCGATGAAGGGACCTTCATCGAGTTTCCGGCTCACGGGAACGGCTGATCTCGTGAATCAGCAGTTGAATCAAACACTCGAAGTGGATATTCCACTGACAAATAATCTGCCGATCGCCTCTGTATTACTCGGTGCTCCACAAGTGGGTGGGGCGATTTATTTAGTTGAGAAGGCGTTGGGCACCAAGATTATCAAGGTTGGTAAAACCGATTACAGGATTGAAGGATCCTTCGATGAACCCCAAGTCTCGTTGATACCACCATTTTCGAAGAAAAAGGACGATGTGAATGCCAACAATCCTGCAAACGGTCAGTGATTCCATTTTAAGCCCAGGCGGGTTGGTTCTTGATGATTTGGAGCCTTTGGTCAATGAATTAGTGGTCGGCGATGTCGATTTTGCTGACCTCTTTTTTGAGCGTGCAGAGGCAGAAACGTACTCACTTGAAGATGGTGAAGTGAAGGATGCGAGCTATCATCGGGACGCAGGCGTAGGTGTTCGCGCCTGTGTCGGTGATAAGCAGGGCTTTGCGTACAGTTCGGAAATTACCGCCGCACGAATTCGTGAAGCGCGTGACGTAGCGATTGCGATACAAGACGGCCGTGCGCCGCGTGGTGGCGTGAATCTTGATCAGATTTCGACCCCGAAACTTTATCTTGCGACCAATCCGATTCCCGAAAAAACAGCGACCGATAAAATCGCGTTCTTACTTGATATTGATGCTAAAGCGCGAGCAAAGAGTGCTGCGGTTTCTCAGGTGCAAGCGACGTTATCGATTTCGTATCGCGAAATTTTGATCGCCGCGACTGATGGCACTCTTGGAGCGGATATCCGTCCGTTGGTTCGACTGTCAGTGTCTGTATTGGCAGAAAAAGATGGCCGTCGCGAGCGTGGTAGTGCAGGTCTTGGCGGGCGCTATGATCTGGATCGATTATTGACCGTAACCCATGCAGAACAGCTCGTGAATGACGCGGTTGAACAAGCACTTGTGAATCTGGATTCGGTGGATTGTCCTGCCGGTGAAATGCCTGTGGTGTTGGCATCAGGGTGGCCTGGAGTACTACTTCACGAAGCAGTCGGCCATGGACTCGAAGGTGATTTCAACCGGAAAGGATCGAGTTTCTATTCTGGGAAGATCGGTGAACAAGTCGCATCCAAAGGTGTCACGGTTGTTGATGATGGCACCATGACGGATCGTCGTGGGTCCTTGAATATCGATGATGAAGGCCATGTGAGTCAGCGTAATGTATTGATTGAGGATGGCATCCTGGTTGGGTACATGCAGGACAAGCTGAACGCACGACTCATGGATGTCGCACCAACAGGAAATGGTCGCCGGGAAAGCTATGCTCACCTACCGATGCCTCGCATGACCAATACATTCATGGAGCCGGGTGAGGCGAGTCAGGCGGATATGATCGAGTCGGTTGAGCGTGGACTGTTTGCCGTGAATTTTGGTGGTGGACAAGTTGATATCACCTCGGGTCAGTTCGTGTTTGCAGCAAGTGAGGCGTATCTAATCGAAGATGGTAAGGTCACCGCGCCAGTCAAAGGTGCAACGCTCATTGGTCATGGTCCTGAAGTCATGTCGGCAATTTCTATGATCGGTGACGATCTAGCACTTGATCCAGGCATTGGGGTGTGTGGAAAAAATGGTCAGAGTGTTCCAGTTGGTGTTGGTCAGCCAAGCCTTAAGATTGACCGACTCACCGTTGGTGGAACAGCTTAATGGGCAATTGCCTCATAAAGCGCACGGTACAGACTGCGCGCTTCGCCCTTATCTTTATTCAATTCGCGCGCTTTTCTCGCAGCCCGAATCAACTGATTGAGTCGCTGCGGGTCGGCCGTGAAGGTATTCAGAAATTCAGCCGCTTGCTTGGGATCACTCAGCAAGCGATCACGCCATTGTTCCGCTTGATGATGTTTCCGTTTGTCTTCACTTGCCGTGTGTGCCATGGCATCCAATTGCGTTTGCAACGAATCGGCTTCAATGCCCCGCATCACTTTGCCGATAAACTGCATTTGACGGCGGCGAGCCTCATGCTTTTTGTCCGGAATGGTTCGATAGAACTCAAGAGCCTCGCGAAGCTTGTCATCAGGAAATTCAATCTTTGCGAATTGTCTATCCGACAGAGCGGCAAGCGCCTGACCGATCGCCTGAAGGGCCAGCATTTCACGTTTTTTTGCACTCTTCGACGGCGCTTCAATGAAGTCTTCGTCGATCAGTTCGTCATTTTGAATGGAGCGTTTGTCAGTCATGTCCGCCAAGTTTAACCCACAACGAGAAAAAAACCGCCTAGAAGAATTAACAACATCCGTTTTGGAGCAATCAAAGCGAATTGGTGCGGACGCTTGCGAGGTTGCTGCCAGCGCATCATTGGGTCTCGATGTTCAAGCGCGACTTGGTGCAGCTGAAAAACTGGAAATGACAAGAGATCAGTCAATTTCAGTCACGGTATTTGTGGGTGAATCGCGAGGTTCTGCCTCGACCACTGACCTGTCGGACGATGCGATTCAAAGCACGCTCGAGGCAGCGTTGGCGATTGCCAAAGTGACGGCGCCGGATCCAGCCGCTGTTTTGGCATCCCGTCAGCAAATCATCCGCGATGTCCCTGACCTTGACCTCGACCACCCATGGGACATTGATGCAAAGCAGGCACTCGATCTCGCAATCGAGCTCGAAACCTATGGTCGTGAAGCAGACTCGCGAATTACAAACTCAGAAGGTGGGTCGGTCTCGACAACGCGCGGTATTTCGGTGCATGCGACGACAGAAGGGCTTTTGGTAAGCCAACCGTCCAGTATCCATGGGATGAGCTGTGTATTGTTAGCCGAAGACGGAGAAAGCCGCGAACGATCCTATGCGTATACTCAATCACGCCGCGCAGACGATTTATTGTCTCCCGAGCAGGTTGGTCGTGAAGCGGCTGAAAAAACAGTTGCGCGCTTGAATCCGCGGAAATGTCAGACAGCTGAGGTGCCAGTTTTATTCATCCCTGAAGCGGCATCTGGTCTCTTATCGAGTTTTGTGAGCGCCATCAGTGGTGGTTCTCTGTATCGAAAATCGAGTTATTTATTGGATCGGTTAGGAACGGATGTGTTCCCAGATTGGGTGACATTAACAGAGAGCCCGCTGATTCCAGGTGCCATGGGTTCTTCCGCGTACGATAGCGATGGATTGCCAACGCGCGAACAGTCGTTTGTGACCGATGGCGTTCTATCGAGTTATGTCTTGTCTTTGTATTCTGCGAATCGGTTGGGGCTTCAAACGACGCACAATGCTGGCGGTGTTCGAAATCTATTTCTGAAGGGTGACAAAGATCTGAAAACACTTACAGCAGAAATGGGGCGCGGACTAATTGTCACGGAGTTGATGGGGCAAGGTGTGAACTTAGTTAATGGCGATTACTCACGCGGTGCGTCGGGGTTCTGGGTAGAGAACGGTGAAATTGCGTATCCTGTCCACGAAGTGACCGTTGCGTCCAATTTGGATCGGATGCTGAAAGACGATCTGGTTGCCGTGGGATCAGATATTGATTTACGTCGTTCTGTCGCAACTGGTTCCATGTTATTCGACAAGATGATGGTCGCCGGAAGTTGATTTAAGCGTAAACGAGTGTAGCGACGCCCAAAAAGCAGAAGAATCCGACCACGTCAGTCACTGTTGTGAGAACGACCCCGCCTGCAAGCGCGGGGTCAATTTGCATGGACTTGAGATAGCCCGGGAGCAAAGTTCCCACCAAGGCGGCAATACTGAGATTGACGATGATCGCAATTCCGATGACATATCCAAGCGTGAAATCACCAAACCAAAGAAAAGCGGCAACACCAACAACCACTGACCAGAATAAACCGTTGGCAATCCCAATGATGACCTCGCGACTCACCAGTGCACCGATGTTTGCGGATCCCACTCGGCCAAGCGCCATGCCTCGTATCACAATCGTCAGTGCCTGAGTCCCTGCAATACCACCCATCGAGGCAACCACAGGCATTAAAATCGCAAGTGCGACCACCTGCTCTAATGTTGCCTCAAACATCCCGATGACCGCTGATGCTAAGAAGGCCGTCAGCAGGTTGATACCAAGCCAGATTGACCGACGTCTGACTGTCCGCACCAGTGGCGCGAAAATATCCTCGTCTTCATCAAGACCTGCCTGGCTCATCAAACTGTGATCGGCCGATGCTCGGATCACATCGACCACGTCATCGATGGTGATTCGACCGAGTAACTTACCGGTTTCGTTGACGACAGGCGCGCTCACCAAGTCCAAACGCTCAAAGCGTTGGGCAACCTCATCCTCATGCGTTGATACGATCAACGGCTCGATTTCGGTTTGCATGATTTCGCGTACCGTCGTTGTTGGATCAGAGATCAAGATTTTTGATATCGGCACTTGCCCGATGAACTCATCCCGACGATTGACGACCCAGAGGTTATCAGTCATCGGCGGCAGCTCGCGATAGCGACGGATATAGCGAAGAACAACGTCGACTGTGATATCCGGGCGGACCGTCACAACGTCTGTGTTCATCAATCCGCCGGCAGAGTCCTCGTCATAGGACAAAACGTCTTCAACGCGCTGCCGATCTTGCGAGTCCATTGATAACAAGACTTCTTCAATGACTGACTCAGGGAGCTCTTGCAGTAGGTCGACCTTGTCGTCAAATTCAAAGCTTTCAATGAGATTCGCGAGCTCTTCAGGCTCGAGTCTTGCGACAATCTCAGAACGTTCTTCTTCGCCGAGGTAGGAGAGAACATCCGCCGCGAGTTCTTCTGCTTCAACCAGATTCCAAAGAATGGTTCGCTGTTTTGGCGGAACAGAGGACAACAAATGTGCAATATCTGGTGCTGCTAAATCCTCATTGATTAGCTGTCGGGCGCGCGCGATCGCTCCCTGAGATAGCGCGAGATTGACACGCTCAAGATTGGCCTGATTCGATTCGGCGATGAGATCGTTGATTGGCTCATTCATCCGCAAGGCTCTCCAAACCCATCATCAAACAATGCCTTGAGCGCTTTGGTTGCGTCTTCTTCATCATCACCTGAAATGTGAAGAATCAGCTCACTCCCTTGGCCCGCTGCCATCATGAGAAGCTGCATGATGCTTTTCGCATCGACTTTACGCTGGCTCGTTGGATCTTCAAGTTCAACGACAGATGAAAACGACGCTGCGCGTTGCGCCAAGACATTCGCCGCACGTGCATGCAAACCAAGTAGATTTTTGACTGTCACAGGCGTGGTGATCATCGATAAGCCTTCCGTTACTACTTCGATGATAGCTCGCGATGCACAACCTGCATATCAAGATCGAGATCACTTAAACGATCGTTGAGTGTCTCTGTGAGGAAGACACTTCGATGTTGGCCGCCGGTGCAGCCAATTGAGAGCGTAAAATATTGACGTCCCGATTCAGCATGCCGTGGAACCCAGCATCGCACGTGCGCTTCGATTTCATCCAGTAACTCAAACGTTTCTGGGAATCCCTTGAGATAGTTTTGCACGGGCTCATCTTGGCCAGTGAATGGACGCAACTCAGGTTCCCAGTGTGGGTTTGGTAATGAACGTGCATCAAACACGGTGTCTGAATCCATTGGTACACCGCGTTTGAAGCCAAACGACTGGAGTTTCAAGATCAGTTGTGTCGATTTTTCCCCGGCCACCAATTCTCGAATTTGACTTCGCAATGCGTGAATCGAGAGCCCGGAGCTATCGATTTTAAATGTTGCGATCGATTGAATCGGTTCAAGTCGTTCGGTTTCGCGTCGCAACGCATCCGACAGGTGTGTGCGTTCAATTCCCGTGGACAAAGGATGGAGTCGGCGGGTTTCGCTAAAACGCCGAGCCAACGATTCATCCACTGCATCGATAAACACAACATCCAGCCGTTTGACCTGATTCTTAAGTGCATCTACCAAAGCCGGTACGTCGGCAGGATGGCCAAGTGTGCGGATGTCGATTGATACGGCTAGATTCCGACCGGGAGAAACTGTTGTGAGTGTGGTGACAGTTTCGGATAGAAGAGCGACTGGGAGGTTATCGATACAGTAAAAATTAAGATCTTCCAAGGCGCCAAGCGCAGATGATTTCCCCGCGCCTGATCGACCTGAAACGATCAGTAAATGCATCAGGCGGCTGCCATCTTAAACGCCCGCGTGGCGATATCGAACAGCTCGTTAGCGTCGGTAGCCATTTGCAGATCATGTCGAAACTGATCATTGGAAAAGCAATCGGCGAGCTGTGCAAGTAAGTTGAGATGAACCTGGTTCGTCGACTCTGGGACTAAGAGCACAAACAATAGTTCAACCGGTTGACCATCGATGGAATCGAAATCAATTCCCTGGTCGAGTTGAATGAGATAACCACGGGTTTCATCAGTTGTGAGTGATGCCATGCGACAATGAGGAATCGCAACTCCATACCCAATTCCTGTTGAACCCAGCCGCTCGCGATCAATGAGGCCCTGATAAATGTCTTCAGAGTCCATACTGCCTTCGGCAGCGATGAACTCCGCTGTAAGCTCAAGTACACGTTTTTTGCTTGCGCCTTCGAGGCTTGCTACCACACGTTCTGGTGTAATGATGTCAGAGAGTTGCATGAATCCGATATCTTGTGATGGAACAAAGGGCGACCTCATGTCGCCCTGCACAATTGTATGACGGTTTTAGTGCCCGTGCATCCGGCTGATGGTTTTTTCACGATGTTTTACAAGTTGACGATCTAATTTGTCAGCCATTGCGTCGATGGCTGCATACATATCATCGTGTTCTGCTGATGCGTGCACGTCAGCGCCGGCGACATGGACATTGCCTTCCGCTTTTTGACGCTGCTTTTCAACAGTCAGAGTGATGTCGACCTTGGTAATGTGTTCAGCGTGTCGCTCAATTCGATCGAGTTTCTCAGTCACATAAGATTTTAGTGCGTCTGTGACATCGAGTTGATGGCCGCTAATGCTGATTTGCATACCTTTCTCCTTTTTCTTTGTGCTCTGAGGCATCCACTCGCCTCACTTCCATCATGCGCTTTTTCGCCTCAGACGAAAAGCCTAGAACACTTGTTTTCGCTCGCTTGATCCGCCGATTCCCAACATTTCTCTGTATTTAGCGACAGTCCTACGTGCGACCTTAAATCCACGCTCAGATAGCAGATCACTGAGTTTATTGTCCGACAGCGGTTTCTTGGGATTCTCTTCACTGATGAGTGCTTTGAGGTGTTCTTTGATGGCCGTCGATGAGGCTTCACCGCCGCCATCAGTGCCAACATGGCTTGAAAAGAAATATTTGAGCTCGAGGGTGCCACGTGGCGTATGCATGTATTTTTGGGTCGTCACCCGAGAGATCGTTGACTCGTGCATTTCGACTCGTTCAGCGATATCGGCGAGTACCATGGGCTTCATTGCAACCGGGCCTTTCTCGAAAAAATCAATTTGCTCCTCGACAATGCAGGTTCCAACTTTTAAAAGGGTTTCAGCACGAGACTTCAAACTTTTGACGAACCAGCGTGCCTCCTGTAATTGATTTTTCAGATAGTCGTTGGTTTCGCTTTTATCACCAGCTTTGATGAAATTTTGATAGGTTTGATTGATTCCAACGCGGGGTAATGCGTCCGGATTCAATTCAACCACCCAGCCGTCTTCGCTCCGGCGGACAATCAAATCAGGCGTTACGTACTCAGGCTCACTGCTACCAATGTGACTGCCTGGTTTTGGATCGAGTGAACGAATCAACGCCAGCGCAAGATCAAGCTCCTCATCTGAACACTTCAAAGCGCGCTTCAGGGCTATTCGATCTTTTTTTGATAGAAGGTTTAAGTGATTCTGAACGAGCGCTAAGGGCAGTGTGACATCGCCGCCAAGTAGCCCGAGCGCGTTTAATTGAATTGCAAGCGATTCACCAATACCTCGTGCACCAACTCCAATAGGGTCGAGACGCTGGATTTGGTGAAGAACACACTCGACTTCGTCGAGTTCAAGTTCTTCCAGCTCCTCGGCAAGTGATTCTGTAATTTCTTGAAGATCAGCGTCGAGAAAACCATCCTCATCGATTGAATCAATTAAAACGCGTGCGATGAGCATATCGCGATCAGTCAATGGCATGAGATTCAATTGCCAAAGCAAATGATCCGCTAATGTCGGTGCTTCAGAGGTTCGACTCTCGAAGCTATCGTATTCATCATCTGACGCATTTCGAGTCATTGGACGGTTGAGATCAAAGTGGTTGGTGTCAGACCAATCCGTCTCCACTGCCACCTCGACTGACTCGACAGGCGTGTCGTGTTCACGAACATCGTGATCGTTAGATTCAACGGTTTGCTCGATTTCGTCTTCGCGTTCTAACAGTGGATTTTCTTCCAAAGTCCGCGAAATTTCTTGTTGTAAATCAAGAGTCGACATCTGCAGCAGTTTGATCGCCTGCTGCAATTGCGGTGTCATCGTCAGGCTTTGCCCGATCTTAAGCTGAAGCGCTTGTTTCATTCAGGAAGCGTCATTGTAAATTGTTCGCCTAGATACACCTGGCGCACATCCTTGTTTTCAAGAAGGCTTGCCGGGGGACCTTCAGCCAAGACTCGCCCCGCGTTCACGATATAACCGCGATGGCAGATCCCAAGTGTCTCGCGCACATTATGATCTGTAATCAAAACACCAATGCCCCGGGCCGCGAGATGCCGAATGATTTCTTGGATGTCCGCAACTGAGATTGGATCGACTCCTGCGAACGGTTCATCGAGTAACATAAACTTTGGGTTTGAGCACAGAGCACGGGCGATTTCAACGCGACGGCGTTCTCCCCCAGAGAGAGCCATTCCTTTGGTTTCGGATAAGTGACCCAAATGAAATTCATCGAGTAACCGCTCTCGCTCACGCTTCCTATCATCTTTTGATAACTCAGTTCGTAACTCAAGAATCGCCATTAAGTTGTCAGAAACGGTTAATTTTCGAAATACAGAGGCTTCTTGCGGCAAATAACCGAGTCCCGCTTTCGCGCGTCCGTGCATTGGTGTTTTGGTTACGTCGCGATCACCGATGCAAATGTGTCCGGCATCTTGCGTCACTAGACCAACAATCATATAGAAGCTTGTCGTTTTGCCAGCACCGTTAGGTCCCAAAAGACCAACGATTTCACCGGGACTCACGCTCAGTGAGAGATCCGAAACAACCTCACGGCCTTTGTATGATTTTTTGAGATGACGGGCAATGAGGTCTGTCATTTCTTCTTAGGCTGCATGGTCATATTGACGCGGTTTGATCGACTTCCCGATGCCGTCACTTCACCACTACTGAGGTCGTAGGTGATCTCTGGCCCTGAAAATTCCGAATCCTCAGACACAATCAATGCATCACCGGTTAAAACAACACGATCGGTATCGTACGAATAGTTGATTGTGGATGCGCGTCCACGAACTGGTTCGTTATCAGTTTTTCGTCTTAAATTTTCAAACCGAGCGGGTTTGCCCTTAGAAACAAATGTCTCGACTTCACCCTCTGCGTTTGTTTTCAGATTCACCAAATCGCCTTCGAGTTTGAGTGTGCCTTGCGTAACAACGACCGCTCCTGAATATTCAGCTTGGTTCTGTTTTTCGTTTATCACAGCGCTGTCTGCTGTGATTTCGATTGGCTGGTCTCTGTCTTCTGGCAGTGCCATCGCAAGAGGCGCCAACAGTCCAATTAATCCGATGAAGTAGCGCTTCGCCATTGCGTCCTCACTTTGTCGCCGAGAGTGTATTCATTGGTATTGAGATTCATCACCAGTTCATCGCCGACACTTTCTGAAGCGCCCTGAACAAGCTGTGTGGTGGTTTTTGAGGTTACAAGATCAGTCGTTTGATCCCAGTTCAATGTGTCGCCGCTGAGTTGCCAAGGTTCTTGGCCATCCTCAATTCGATTGGCAATCACATTATCGGTCAAATGCACTCGATTTCTGTCAGCGGTCAATTCGCCACGGTCGCCTTCAATATACCAAGTTGCCGGTGGTCGCTCGAGCCAGAGTTGGGGGTCAACCAGTTCCGCATTTGCGCGATCACCAAAATCAAGCAGGCTGGTTGCAACAAGAGTCGTTTCAAGCTGTCCATTTTGGTCAAATTGTCGTTGATGAACGCCTTCCATAAACGCGTCTGGTCGTTGATCTGCAATGTGTTGAAGGGTTGGATCCAGCGTTGTTTTCTCAGTTGGTTCTGACAGACCAACAACGATGCAAATCGCAGCGACTGAAAAGATAGCCAATCGACTCCAGCCGTTCACGCAGAATCTCCGCGGTATAGAGCCAGAGAATCAAACCCCTGGGCTTCAAGGAGAAATTCACAGAGTTCGCGAACGGCGCCCTGACCGCCTGGTTTCCGTGTAACGAATGCCGCTGCCTCTTGAACGCGCAACGGTGCATTGGGAACAGATGCAAAAAAGCCTGCGAATTCAATGGTTGATAAGTCGGGAAAATCGTCTCCCATATAGCCGATATCTTTTTTCACAAGCGATAACTCTTGTGCAAGATGGAGGAGTGCATGACCTTTATCTTCTCGACCCTGAACTACAAAATCGACGCCTAATTCATGAAAGCGACGTTCAACCATCGGTGACTGGCGACCGGTAATAATTGCTGTTTGGATGCCTGCTTTTTGCAGTAGTTTCAGTCCAAGTCCGTCTAAAATATTGAAGGCTTTGAGCGAATCGCCATCGACACCGTAGTAAAGAGTGCCATCTGTAAATACGCCGTCGACGTCAAATGCCATCAGTTTCACGGTTTGCGCGCTCATACCACTCCCGCTTGCAATAGATCGTGCATATTCAAAACGCCAACCGGGAGATTATTTTCCACAACAACAAGTGCATTGATGCGTTTTTCTTGCATGAGACGGACGGCCATTGCTGCCAATGCACCGCGTTCGATCGTTGCGCCGCCTGGCGTCATGATGTCGCGGATCGAGCGATCTCTTAAATCATGCCCAGCTTCGATGGCGCGTCGAAGGTCACCATCTGAAAAGACACCGACGAGCGCGTCACTTTGATCAAGAACGGTCGTGAATCCAAGTCGCTTGGCTGTCATTTCCAACAATGCATCAGGTAACGACGCATCTTCTGTCACTGAAGGTAGCGCATCCCCAGTGTGCATAATGTCATCGACCTTCATGAGCAATTTGCGACCAAGCGCTCCACCTGGATGACTGAATGCAAAGTCTTCGTGAGAAAATCCCTTGGCTTCGAGCAGTGCGATGGCAAGGGCATCGCCCATCACAAGCGCGGCAGTCGTACTTGATGTTGGCGCCAAGTTGAGAGGGCATGCCTCTTCAGTCACGGCAACCAAAAGGTGTGCGTCCGATGCGCGACCTAATGTCGAATTGGCGTCGCCAGTTAAACTAATGAGCGGTGTACCGAGCCGTTGAATCAGAGGAAGCAATAGAACAATTTCTGCGGAAGTGCCGCTATTGGATAGCGCAAGAACCACATCTTTTTCGGTCAGCATGCCGAGGTCGCCATGTGATGCTTCGGCTGGATGCATGAAAAATGCAGGCGTTCCTGTCGAAGCCAAAGTTGCTGCAATTTTGTTGCCGATGTGTCCTGATTTTCCCATGCCTGTGACAACAATCCGTCCTTCACACTGAAGGCAGAGCTCACAAGCGCGGTCAAAATCATCGCTGAGTTGGTCATTCAGTTGCGCAATCGCATTGGTTTCAAGCTGGATTGTGCGTTTTGCAGATTCGATAAAACTCATTAATTGGGCACGATCGTTGCAGAGATGTGCCAAAGATAGCTTACGTACAGCAGAAGCAAAAGGATTCCGTACGATCGCTTGATTGTTCCATGTGCACCAAAGCGAGCAATAATCCACAACATGAGAGTCAATCCGAGGGTCCAAGGAAGATCTCGTGTCAATACCTCAGCCTCGATTGAAAAGGGTGAAATCAGTGCGGCAATCCCAATAACGCCCAAGAAATTAAAGAAGTTGGAGCCGATCACAGTGCCGAGAGCCATGTCTGTCTTATTTTTCATGGCCGATGCGATCGAGGCTGCCAGTTCGGGAAGCGACGTGCCAATTGCAACAATCGTCAGTCCAATGATGAGCTCAGAAACACCAAAATATCGTGCCACCTCGGTCGCACCCCATACCAGTGCTTTGGAGCTACCGAGCAAAACCAACAGTCCGCCAATTGTGAGCGCAACGGACTGTGTGAGGGATAGATCAGGAATTTCGGTTTCCTCGCCGGCTTGTGCTTCATCTTTCATTAACTGATACAACACAAGAGGCAGCGTAACTACGAGAGCGAGCCCTGCCCAAAGATCGAAGATGCCTCGAAACGCGAGCGCATACACGCCGATGCAGATAATTATCAGCAGCGGGAGTTCACGACTCACTAATTGCCTTGGGACAAGTAGCGGAAAAATACAGGCTGTTGCACCCAGAACCAGCGCGATATTTGTGATATTCGATCCAAGTGCATTACCTAGAGCAAGTCCTGGGCTTCCCTCAAATGCAGCAACGGCTGAGACCAATAACTCTGGCGCTGATGTGCCAACTGAAATGATGGTGAGCCCGATGATAAAGTGACTCATACCCAGCCGAGACGCCAGACTTGCAGCGCCCTCGACAAACTTGTCGGCGCTGATGACAGTCAAGGCAATGCCGAGGATGACAGCGGCTGTGGCCCAAATCATAAAGGTGACTCCTAAAGGTGAGTCGACATTAAACATGTTGTGGCAAAGCTCTGCTACACTCAGCGCTTGATTTATGGACTGAAGCGAATCCGACCGGTTGTGACATCAGAAGTTTTTGTTGAGATTAAAGACGTCGTCTTTCGTCGCGATCAACGCGTCATCTACGATGGTCTGTCGGCCTCTGTTCCACGTGGCAAGATTACAGCGATTGTTGGGCCTTCGGGAACTGGAAAGACGACGCTACTCCGATTGATCGGTGGTCAGTTAAAGCCAGACGCCGGTGATATCCGGATTGATGGCGTGTCGGTTCAATCGCTCAAACGCACAGCGCTCTTTCATTTAAGAAAACGCATGGGAATGCTGTTTCAGTCAGGTGCTTTGTTTGCTGAATTGAGCGTATTTGAGAACGTTGCGTTCCCATTACGCGTTCATACGGATCTTGATGATGATCTGATTCGCTTAGTGGTTCTTATGAAACTTGAAGCCGTCGGATTACGTGGCGCTGTTGATTTAATGCCCTCGGAGCTGTCTGGCGGAATGCAGCGGCGCGTTGCGCTTGCGCGTGCAATCGCACTTGATCCGGAAATGATCATGTATGACGAGCCATTCGTTGGGCAGGATCCGATCGGTTTAGGCGTGTTGCTCGCCCTCGTGAAGCAGTTGAACCAAGCATTGGGTCTTACATCCCTTGTGGTCTCGCACGATCTTCAAGAAACGTTATCGATCGCAGACCATGTGATCATGATTGCCAACAACCGTGTTGCTTTCGAAGGGTCTCCAGCAGTTATGCAAGCATCTGATGATCCATTGGTTCATCAGTTCCTGCATGGTAGTCCTGATGGGCCAGTTCGATTCCATTTTCCCGCGCCATCACTTGAGGATTCGATGTCATGATTGATTGGATAGCGGGGCTAGGTCGATCGACGTTGACGCAAGTATCCGACTTGGGCAGAGCAACGTTAATTCTGATGCAAGCCATTTTTGGTCGATCCAACGTCGGTGTGCACTGGCGTTTAACGATTGATCAGATTCATGTGGTCGGTGTGCTTTCACTGAGCATCATCATCGTCAGCGGTCTATTCATTGGCATGGTACTTGGGCTGCAGGGTTATACGATTTTGACAGACTACGGTAGTGAGCAAGCGCTCGGGCAAATGGTTGCGTTATCACTCACGCGCGAACTTGGCCCTGTCGTCACAGCGCTGTTATTTGCAGGGCGTGCTGGCTCTGCCCTCACTGCAGAAATCGGACTGATGAAGGCAACTGAGCAGTTGGCCAGTTTGGAAATGATTGGTGTCGATCCACTCAGACGCGTGGTCGCACCTCGCTTTTGGGCTGGTGTGATCAGTTTGCCTATTTTGTCGCTGATTTTTGTCAGCGTCGGATGTTTGGGTGGTGCGCTCGTAGGCGTCAGTTGGCTCGGCGTCGATGCAGGCTCTTTTTGGTCCAACATGCAGGCCTCAGTCGATTTCTCGAATGATGTGTTCAACGGTATTATCAAGTCGGTAGTGTTTGCGATCGTTGTGACATGGATCGCGGTATACCAAGGATACGATTTGGTTCCGACATCAGAGGGTATTGCGCGGGCCACGACAAAAACTGTTGTATACGCATCATTAGCTGTTCTGGGTCTGGACTTTTTCTTGACCGCAGTCATGTTTGGGGAGATTTAAGTGTATTCGCGTCGTTTAGAGTTAAGTGTCGGTGCTTTTATGTTGCTAGGCGCTCTATGCCTGGCCTTCTTGGCACTTGAAGTCAGCGGTCTCACGCAAACTGGTGATTCCGGAACCTATCGCTTAAGTGCGCGCTTTGACAACGCAGCCGGTTTAACAAACCGCGCCAAAGTCAGCGCCGCAGGCGTGACCGTTGGTCGCGTTGTTGGCGTTCGTTATGACGAAGTATCTGCAGGTGCCATCGTGGAGATGGAAATTAGCCAAAAATTTTCCGAGTTTTCTGAAGATACGTCGGCATCGATCCTGACGGCGGGATTGCTCGGCGAAAAATACATCGGATTATCGACTGGCGGTGATCCCAATACGTTGAAAGATGGCGATGTGATTTACGATACGCAGTCGGCCATCGTTCTTGAAGAATTGATTGGTAAGTTCCTATTGAATATGGGTAGTGACAAATGAAGATCTGGTTAGCTGGTTTTTTTGCATTTTTTGTCTCATTCACAGCTGTTGCAGACAGCGATCCAAAAGCAGTGATTGAGCCTTTGAAAATTGCGCGAGATACTTTTTATGACGACGTGTCCAAATTCCAAGATGGCAAACTCACCGAAGAGGAGCTCGTGACGCGGATTTCGGAGCAATTCGCTCCTCTGATTAATGATCGTAAGGTTGCACTTCGTGTCATGGGGCGTTACTCGCGCCAGGCAACTGAGGCAGAGCGTGATCGCTTTACAGATCGTTTAGAGTCAAGTCTCGTTGATGCCTACGCGCGAGGCCTGGCAGCCTATGGTGGAGAACAATTAACGCTGCCTGACGAAGGAATTATTTTGAAACCGGGCCGGGCAATGGTCGAAGCGCGGCTTGAAAGTCCTGGGCGTGAAGCACTGCCAATTCAATTTGCACTTGGTTTCGAGAACGACAAAGGCTGGATGGTTGAGAATGTGGTCATCGCAGGAATCAACTTAGGCCTTACCCTCCGTAATCAGTTTGCTGATTTGGTGAAATCGACGGGTAGCGTTGCCGGTGCGATTGATTCGTGGACCTTCGAATCGGTGAGTGCAAACTAGCGTGTTTGCTGTCGATGCTGAGTCGTATCAACACTCGTGGTCTGCGCTCAAAACGCTTGGTATTGAAGCAATTCAACGCGGAGAGACGGTCATTGATGTCAGTGCCTGGGAGCATGCATCAAGTGCACACCTGGCCGTTTTGGTGTTCTGGTGGCAACGCGCTCGCAAAATGAAAAAAACACTGACCATCACGGGCTTAAACCCGACTTTTCAAACGCTCGCCGAACTTGGCGGCGTCACATGTATCGAAACAGGAGAACCGGATGCTGGCCACTGAAGTGCAAGCGCTATTGGAATCGAAAGACACTGGATGGATATTTTCAGTCGAAGGCGAAGGGCGAAATTTCCAGATAGAAGCGGTCAGTTCGGATTTCGAGGGAATGACTCGAGTGAAACGTCAGCAAGCTGTGTATCGACTGATTGCGGACGAGATCGCTGAAGGAACTTTGCATGCCATCACGATTACGGCTTTAACGCCCGACGATAAAGCAAAGCGCCAGGGGCTCGGTATCTAATTATGGATCGATTGTTAGTTCGCGGTGGCCGCCAGTTACGTGGTGAAGTGAAAGTCAGTGGTGCCAAAAATGCGGCCTTGCCAATTTTGGCGGCGGCGTTGATGGTTCCAGGTAAGGTTCGATTTGAGAACCTGCCACATCTGAACGATGTAACGACCATGCTGCAGTTATTGGGTCGAATGGGTGTTGAGGTGTTATTAGATGACACGGGCTCTGTTGAACTCGACGCGTCGAATTTGAACTCCATTGTCGCGCCTTATGATCTTGTTCGTACCATGCGTGCGAGTATCGTTGTTTTAGGTCCATTGCTGGCAAGAGCGCATGAAGCCGAGGTCTCGCTTCCCGGTGGTTGCGCGATTGGTGCACGTCCTGTGAACTTACACGTCAAAGCTCTTGAGCGGCTGGGAGTCGAATTTGAGGTCACAGATGGGTACATCAAAGGCCGAGCGCCGGATGGCTTGATCGGCGGCAAGGTTCTGTTCGAAAAAATTACTGTCACTGGCACAGAAAATGTGCTGATGGCGGCAGCGCTTGCTCAAGGTGAGACGATTATTGAAAACGCCGCACGTGAGCCTGAAGTGACAGACTTGGCGGATTGTTTAGTCGCGCTCGGTGCCAAGATTGACGGCATTGGGTCGGATACTCTGAGAATTCAGGGTGTTCAGCAGTTGCAGCCCGGAACGCATCGAATCATTCCGGACCGAATTGAGGCCGGAACCTTTCTTGTTGCTGCTGCCGCGACTGGTGGGTCATGCACGTTGACTGACGTTGAACCGAAACATATGGACGCGACGCTTCTGAAGCTTGAAGAAGCTGGTGCTCAAATTGATCGAACAGACACAACAGTGTCACTTGATATGCAAGGCCAACGTGCGAAAGCAGTTGATATCACGACGGTTGAATATCCAGGCTTCGCAACGGACATGCAGGCGCAATTTGTTGCCTTGAATTCGGTCGCTGAAGGATCTGGTCGAGTCACTGAAACTATTTTTGAGAATCGAATGATGCATATTCCTGAGATGCAGCGAATGGGTGCCAAGATCGATTTGCATGGTGCGACGGCCAGTACGACCGGTGTAGATCGATTGAAAGGCGCGCCTGTGATGAGTACTGACCTGAGAGCATCCGCTTCACTTGTGATTGCAGGTCTTGTTGCTGACGGAGAGACGATCGTTGACCGGGTGTACCATATCGATCGTGGATATGAGCGCATCGAGGAAAAGTTGCGCAGACTGGGCGCGGACATTGAGCGAGTGCGTGTATGAATCAACCATTAACATTTGCGCTTGCGAAAGGGCGATTATTGGATGAGACATTGCCGTTGCTTGCAGAGCTGGGTATTGAACCGACTGAGTCTCTGACAGGTAGTCGGAAATTGATGTTTGAAACAAATCGCCCTGATGTGCGTTTGTTGGTTTTGCGTGCGACGGATGTGCCGCCATACGTGGAACGTGGGGGTGCGCATCTCGGGATCGCAGGTAAAGACACGTTACTTGAATATGGTTCAGATATGCTGTGTGAGCCAGTTGATCTTCAGTTGTCGAAATGTCGTCTTATGACAGCCACGCGACAAGGCGCCGAATTGCCTGCAACCGGACGACTCCGTGTTGCAACAAAGTATGTCAACGTGGCGCGTGAGTATTTTGCCTCACAAGGACGACAAATTGATCCCATCAAACTCTACGGAGCGATGGAGCTAGCCCCGATTGTTGGTCTTGCGGATGTCATTGTCGATGTTGTGGATACGGGGAATACTTTGAAGGCCAATGGGCTTGAAGCGCGTGATCTGATCGCGCACTCAAGCGCACGTTTAGTTGTTTCTCGGGTTGCAATGAAGACTCGTCATCAGCATATCAATCCAATCATTGATCGCCTTAACGCTTGGATTCAGACACGCAATGCAACTTAACCCCGTTTCTCTAACAACTCGCGATACGGATTTTAACAAACGTCTCACCGAACTCACTGCATGGGAATCGGTCAGTGACATGAGCCGTCAAACGCGTGTTGCCGAAATTATACAATCGGTGCGAGAGGGTGGTGATGCGGCACTACTCAGCTTGACTCGTGAACTTGATCAAAATCCAGTCGATCAAGCGTCTGATTTGGTACTCGAACCTAAGGCGCTTGAGGCTGCTTTTCACGGTTTAACCGATGAATTGAAACATGCGCTGACTGTCGCCCGTGACCGGGTTTGGGCATTCCATGAAGCACAAAAGGAATCGAGTTGGCGACTTCCAGATCAAGGCGATGGAATTACCCTTGGTCAAGAGGTTCGGCCGATGAGTCGCGTTGGTTTGTATGTGCCGGGAGGAAAAGCGACTTATCCATCATCTGTGCTAATGAACGCAATACCAGCAAAGGTCGCCGGTGTTCCCTTGGTTCAAATGGTTGTCCCGGCACCGAAAGGTGAATTAAATCCAGTGGTGCTGGCGGCAGCGCACTTAGCAAAAGTCGACCGTGTGGTCACCGTCGGAGGGGCGCAAGCAGTAGCTGCACTCGCTTATGGAACAGAAAGTGTGTTACCGGTTGATAAAATTGTGGGCCCTGGGAATGCATGGGTCGCCACCGCTAAGCGTCAGGTTTTCGGTAAAGTTGGAATCGATATGATTGCTGGACCTTCGGAAATATTGGTCTATGTCGAGCCACCCATGGATCCCGATTGGGTCGCAATGGATCTCTTCAGTCAAGCCGAGCACGATGAGGACGCGCAACCGATTCTCGTTCACTGCGATAAAGGATTTGCTGCTGAAGTCATTGAATCAATGAATCGATTACTGCCGACACTTGAGCGTGCCTCGATCATCGAACAATCGATAAATCACCGGTGCATATTTATCGAGGCAAGCGATCGTCGCGAAGCAATCGATGTCATCAATCAAGTGGCTCCAGAGCATCTTGAACTCTGTGTCGATGATCCAGAAGCAATGTTGCCATTAATACATCACGCCGGCGCGATCTTTATGGGTCGACACACGCCCGAAGCGCTAGGAGACTATTGCGCTGGACCGAATCATGTACTGCCAACTTCAGGGACAGCGCGCTTCGCATCACCTTTAGGCGTTTATGATTTCATAAAGCGGTCATCGGTGATTCACTGCACGTCGACTGGGTCGAAATCGATCGCTGGAGTTGCCTCGACGCTTGCGCATTCGGAGAGCCTGACGGCGCACGCACGCTCAGCCGAGTATCGTCGTGACGCGTGATGAACTCATCAAAACGCTGATCCCTGAGCGAGTCAGGCAGAGCCATGCGTATCAAGTGCCTGATGCATCAGGCATGATTAAGCTTGATGCGATGGAAAACCCATACGATTGGCCTGAGTCGCTGCAAAATGATCTGGCTGCTCGCATGGCTCGCTGTGAGCTCAATCGCTATCCTGATCCGCATGCGAGTGCTGTTCGAGAACCGCTCCGTCAATGGATGGGTATTCCAAGCGAACTCGATGTATTGTTTGGTAATGGATCTGACGAGATCATCGCGCTGTTGATTTCAAATTTAATTGGAACAGGTCGCAGTGTGTGTGCGCCAGATCCCAGTTTTGTCATGTTTCAGGTGCTTGCTAATCAGTATTCAGTGCCGTTTCACCCGCTACCTTTAGACAAAGACTTTGATATCGATCTCGATGGTTGGATGGATGGTTTGTTGGAATCAGATCCTGCGCTCATCTTTATTCCGCAGCCAAATAATCCAACGGGAAATTTATTTTCAAAAGAGCGCTTAGCGCAGGTCATTGAGTCGACGCAGGCGCTGATCGTAATTGATGAAGCCTACACCGCGTTTACAGATGCTGACTATTTGGACTGGGCAGTTCGTTATCCAAATGTGGTCGTGATGCGCACGCTCTCGAAAGTGGGGTTGGCTGGAAGTCGATTTGGTCTATTGATTGGGCATCCAGAATGGATTAGCGAATTTGATAAAGTCAGGCTCCCGTATAACATCAACGTATTAACTCAAACAGCTGTTCAATTCGCGCTTGAGCATGCAGATGTACTGGAAGAGCAGAGTCAAAAAATACGAGCGGAACGGACTCGTCTAATCGACAAGCTTACAAGTCGAGGTTTTCGAGTGTGGCCATCGGAGGCGAACTTTGTGGTGATGGAGTGCGGTGAGCAGTCTGCGAGACATCTTTTTGAGTCCTTAAAGAAGCATCGCATTTTGGTGAAATGCCTCGATGGCGCACACCCACGTCTTACCAATACACTTCGGCTCACAGTTGGTGCACCGGAAGAATCTGATGCACTACTGTCAGCGATTGATCAATTAATTACTGGCTGAATTCGGTCGCTGTCCAACTCGGATGACGCGATCAATGCTTTGACCGTTGCGTAACAGCTTCACTGGAATTTGCGTCCCTGGCTCGAAATCAGCGACTTGATTCATTGCGGCGCGACCATCACTGATTTTTTCACCGTTCATATGCGTCAAAATATCACCAGGTAACACGTCCGCTTCAGCGGCTGGGCTTCTACGATAAACGCCCGAGATTAAAACGCCTGCATTCTTACTGACACCGAACGAGCGTGCTAGATCATCGGTCAGTGGTTGTGTCTCGACGCCGATCCAGCCGCGGATTACTTGGCCGTGCTCAATGAGCTCTTGCATAATGTCGGTTGCGATGGATGAGGGGATCGCAAAACCGATGCCGTTTGAGCCACCGCTTCGAGTAAAAATCGCTGTATTGATACCGATCAGTTCGCCGCGCACATTGATTAGGGCCCCACCAGAATTCCCGGGATTAATCGCAGCATCCGTCTGAATAAAATTTTCGTAGTTAGTCACGCCAACCTGGTTACGTCCGGTTGCGCTCAAAATACCCATGGTGACCGTTTGACCAACACCAAAGGGATTGCCAATCGCAAACACAAGGTCACCTACACGTCCCGGAGATGTCGTGAGAACCAACTGCGGAAGGTTGTCGATTTCAATCTTTAGAACAGCGATATCGGTGTCAGGATCTGTACCAACAACAAACGCCTGAGCAACTCGACCGTCTTTGAGTTCGATCACAATATCGTCTGCGCCGGCAATGACGTGATGATTGGTTAAGATGTAGCCATTGCCAGAAACGATAACCCCTGAGCCAAGGCTTGATTCCATACGCTTACGTCGAGGTTCGCTCGGTAAATTAAAGAAATTTCTGAAAAATGGATCACGAGCGAGAGGATGAGCCCGAGTTTCTACAATCGTTGTGGTGTAGATGTTGACGACGGCAGGCGCTGCTCGCTCCACAGCCGCTGCATAGCTGACAGGGCCTTCTGCTGGAATTTGGCTGGTGAGCGTTGCCGTATCGACGATGTTTAATTCGACACCACCGGTTCTTCCTGTTAGTTCGGGAAACTCTCGGATCACTAAAAGAGCGATCAAAATCCCAGTAATAACGGGCCAGAGAATTCGTGTAATTTGTTGTAGCATGAGTGATCCTGGAAGCGAGGCCTTATGACTAGTTTACACACACTGATTGAAACGCTCGACGATTGGATGCAACCAAATGCATTTAAAGATTATGCGCCAAATGGATTGCAGGTCGAAGGTCAACTTGAGGTTCAAAAACTTGCATTGGGAGTAACTGCATCGGCTGAAGTGATCGAACAGGCAGTGGCATGGGGCGCCGATGCATTGTTAGTGCATCATGGTTATTTTTGGAAAAATGAGGCACAAACTTTAACCGGGATGAAGGGGCAGCGTGTTCGATTATTAATGGAACACAATCTGTCGTTGATTGCTTACCACTTACCCCTTGATTGTCATCCTGAGTTTGGTAATAACAAGAGCCTACTCGACCAAATAGGATTCACCAATGGAAAGCCAATTGATGGCGAGGATGGGCTGTTATGGTCTGTGGAATTGGACGGCCAATACAGCCTCTCTGAGCTTGCTTCAAAAGTATCTTTGAGTCTTGATCGCGAGCCGTTAGTGATTGAATCAAAGCGGGCACCCGATGTGCTGAGTCGGTTAATTGTGTGTACAGGAGGTGCTCAAGATTATCTGGCGAAAGCGATGCGATACGGTGCCGACGTGTATTTGTCTGGCGAAATTTCAGAGCGCACAACGCATGAGGCGCGAGAGCTTGGCGTGCACTACATCGCTGCTGGACATCATGCAACTGAGAGGTATGGAGTGCAGGCGCTCGGAGCAAAAATTCAGGCCGAGCTAGCGATCGAGGTCTCTTTTTTCGATGATCACAATCCGGCCTAATTACGACAGCTGTCCACGTGCTTCGGAATAATCTTTTGGTGGCATGATTGCGTCTGTGTCATTGGGTTCGGGTAATACCTCTACACTAGAATCACCGCGCAATTCAGAGGCTAATTTGGCTTGACGAGCGGCAAGAGCAGTGAGCGCATCATGCGTCGAATTCAGATGTTGTTCGATGTCATCGATCAAGCCCTCGTGCCGGGCTTCAGCGAGTGTTTTCTCGCGCTCAAGATCCGGTGGTGCAACTGCAACCGTCTTTGGTTGTCGTAAAAACCAACCAGCCAAAGCGCCAGCGACAAATGCAACAAGGATTGCTGCAAGACTCAGTGCGTTTAATTCCACAGTACATTCTCCATTTTCGCCTAGTGTACGGAGTTTGCGTTGTTTGGGCGAGCCGTTAGACTGCGCTCTCTTTAAGGAGATTCATGAACCAACCTGTTATCCACATGATCGATGGTCCCGCAGGTCAGATTGAAACAGCATCTCTGTTGTGTGATTTGACTCAGCCGATGCCAGATAAAACGTTGTTGCTGTTACATCCACATCCTCTTCATGGTGGAACGATGGGGAATAAAGTTGTAACTACGATCGCTCGTGTCGCGCGTGATAACGGTCTTCCGGCAGTTGCATTTAATTTCCGCGGGGCAGGACGAAGTGACGGTGTTTGGGATAATGGAGATGGTGAGTTAGCCGATGCGCTTCACATCGTCGCGATGATGGCAGAGCGTGGTGTATCGCAACTATGTTTGAGTGGTTTTTCATTTGGTGGATCGATTGCCGCGCGATTGATCCAAGCATGCCGCGACCAAGAAATCGAAATCGAAGTGATCGATTTGCTGCAAGTCGCGCCGGCCGTTGAAAATTTTCCGGTCGAGGTCGAGCAACTCGGTGATGTTCCAAGAACCGTGATTTATAACGCAGATGACGAAGTGGTGAATCCGATTGCGATTAAGGCCTACGCAGATGCTGCGAATGCAAAGATTATTGCTGCAGATACGGGTGGTCATTTCTTTCATGGTGAATTGAGTCGACTAAAGGCCGTGGTTGCATCGCATTATGCAGAGCAGGGGATCATATGAGCGGGCATCCTGCTTCACATGTTTATGACGGCCTGGTTGAACTCGGCCAGGTGAGTCCGGATAAGAATCAACGTGCTGTATTAGCGGAACTCGATAGGTTGGCGGATCAACTGCAGTCACGAAAATGTTGGAGCGGTGGTCGAAAGGGGCTGTTTCGTCGCCAGTCCTGGGAAAGACCGGTTCAAGGTCTTTATATTTGGGGTGGCGTTGGTCGGGGCAAAACGTTCTTAATGGATTTGTTTGTTGATTCGCTTCCAAAAGATACGGCAATCCGGCTGCATTTCCATCGCTTCATGAACCAAGTGCATGCGCGTCTCACGGCATTACAGGGTACCGAGAATCCATTAGAAGTTATCGCAGATGAATTGGCGAGAAAGGCGAAGGTATTGTGCTTTGATGAATGCTTCGTCTCCGATATCACAGACGCCATGGTGTTAGGAACATTGTTTGATGCTTTATTTCGCCGTGGTGTGTCGTTGGTCACAACAAGTAATATCGAGCCTGAAAATCTGTATAAGGACGGTCTGCAACGCGATCGCTTTTTGCCAGCTATCGCTTTGATTCAGGAACACTGTCAGGTATTTAATCTTGATTCCGGAACAGACTATCGGTTGCGGACATTAGAGCATGCCAAGCTGTACCACTCGCCTTGTGACGCTCGGGCGATTGATGACATTTGGCAGTCTGTTCTGGCTTTGGCTCCCGAGGCGACGAAAAGCGAAGGCGCTTTTATTGAAATCAATCGGCGCGAGCTTGCGGTCCGTTTCGTTGCTGAAGATGTTGTTTGGTTTGATTTTGACGTGATTTGTGGGCAGGGACGAGCCGCTCCAGACTATATTGAGGTGGCGCGGATGTATCACACGGTCGTCATTACACAAGTGCCTGATCTAACAATTGCAGGAGACGACGCGACGCGGCGATTCTTGCATCTTGTTGATGAATTTTATGATCGATCGATTAATCTGATTTTAGGTGCTGATGTTGCGATGGAATCGTTATATCCCACAGGGCGCTTGGCCTTTGAGATGGACCGGTGTCGCTCGCGATTACTCGAAATGCAATCTGTCGAGTATTTAGAGCGGCCGCATCAACCCGATTAAGAAAATGGTGTTGCGTAAACCCGCGTGCATCTCTATAATCCGCGCCTCTTTGAAATTTGAACGCCGCTGAAGGCAGAAGACAAACATGAAGACGATTAGCGCTAAAGCAGAAACCGTACAGCGTAGCTGGTATGTGATCGACGCCGAAGGACAGACTCTCGGCCGTCTCGCTACCGAAGTTGCTCGTCGCCTGCGCGGTAAGCATAAAACTGAATACACTCCACACGTTGACACAGGCGACTTCATCGTCGTTGTTAACGCGGAGAAAGTGAAAGTGACCGGTCGGAAAGCATCTGACAAGATGTACTACCGTCATACAGGCCATCCAGGTGGTTTGAAAGAGGCTAACTTCACAAAGATGATCGAACGTTCACCGGAGAAAGTGATAGAGCTCGCTGTGAAAGGCATGCTGCCGCGTAATCCTCTTGGACGTGCAATGTACCGGAAGCTGAAGGTCTATGCGGGTCAAGAGCACCCACATGATGCGCAGCAACCTGAAACGCTGACTCTGTCATAGGATAAAAGATGGCGACTACACAGAATTACGGAACTGGCCGCAGAAAAACATCGACAGCACGCGTATTTTTGCGTCCTGGCTCAGGTCAAATCACAATCAACGGCAAGACTCTCGATCAGTACTTCGGTCGTCAGACATCGCGTATGGTTGTGCGTCAGCCACTCGAGCTGGTTGATATGGTCGAGAAGTTCGACGTAACAATCACCGTCGAAGGTGGTGGGGCATCTGGGCAAGCCGGTGCAATCCGTCACGGGATTACACGCGCGCTAGTTGAATATGACGACAACTTGAAAGGCGATTTACGTCGCGCTGGATATGTCACTCGCGACGCGCGTGAAGTTGAGCGTAAGAAGGTGGGTCTGCGTAAAGCACGTAAGCGTCCACAGTTCTCGAAGCGTTAAAACAAACGCTATCCAAAAAGAGCCCGCTTATGCGGGCTTTTTTATGCCATAAGCTCTTGGACTTTTAGATCAAATCGCTATAAGAAGCTTGCTTGACCCGCCGTCACTCTCTAAAATATGTGCAGCAAAATTGCCCCAACATTGATCTGAAGGACAGAGCATGACCGATGCAGTCGTAACGGAAGTTGAGCAGGTGGCTGATACTTCTCGACGTAAATTTTTAGTGGGCGCGACGACCGCGCTTGGTGCAATCGGAGCGGTGGGTATTGCAACACCTTTTGTCTCTTCGTGGCACCCGAGTGCCAAGGCAAAAGCCGCTGGTGCGCCCGTCAAAGTCGATATTTCTAAAATTCTTCCTGGTGAGCAAATTCGTGCTGAATGGCGCGGAAAGCCTGTGTTTATTTTGCGCAGAACACCAGAAATGCTGGCGACATTGAAAGCCGTTGAAGGTGAGCTTGCAGATCCTGCGAGCGAAGCGCCGCAACAGCCAGCTTATGCAACCAACGAAGCACGGTCAATTAATGCTGAAATCGCAGTGTTAGTCGGTATTTGTACGCATCTCGGTTGTTCGCCGCAGTTCCGGCCCGAAGTCGGTGCTGCTGACTTAGGTGGTGATTGGCAAGGTGGTTATTTTTGCCCATGCCATGGCTCAAAGTTTGATCTAGCAGGTCGCGTATACAAGGCTGTTCCTGCACCGACGAATTTGCTTGTGCCGCCGCACTCTTATGAGAGCGACAATGTTCTTATCATCGGTGTTGATGGGGAGACTGCATAATGGGTTTACGTAAAACAGAAGCGACTGGGCTCGTTGGCTGGGTTGATCAGCGTTTGTCCATTATGGATGCGTGGAATAATCACCTCGCGCAGTATTGGGCCCCTAAAAACTTTAACGTGTGGTATTTCTTCGGATCTCTCGCACTGGTTGTTTTGATCAACCAAATTCTGACCGGGATTTGGTTAACAATGAGTTATGAGCCGAGCGCTGAAGGTGCGTTTGCGTCGGTCGAATACATCATGCGCGATGTCGAAATGGGTTGGTTGATCCGCTACATGCATTCAACGGGCGCCTCAGCGTTTTTTGTCGTGGTGTACTTGCATATGCTGAGAGGCATCATGTACGGCTCTTACCAGAAGCCGCGTGAGCTAATTTGGATTTTCGGTATGACAATCTACCTGCTTTTGATGGCAGAAGCGTTCATGGGATATCTATTGCCATGGGGGCAAATGTCTTACTGGGGTGCTCAGGTGATTGTGTCTCTATTCTCAGCGATTCCGGTCATTGGGCCTGATCTTGCGCAATGGGTACGAGGTGATTACCTGATCAGTGGCATCACGCTAAACCGCTTCTTCGCTCTACACGTGATTGCGTTACCTCTTGTCATCGCAGGCCTTGTCGTGCTCCACATTTTGGCGTTGCACGAAGTGGGCTCGAACAATCCGGATGGTATCGATATTAAGGATAATAAAGATGCGAATGGTAAGCCGTTAGACGGTATTGCATTCCATCCGTATTACACCGTGAAAGATATTGCTGGATTGGCAGTCTTCCTGTTCGTGTTTTGTGTGATCATTTTCTTCTTCCCTGAGATGGGCGGATATTTCCTTGAGCACGCAAACTTCGAGCCGGCTAACCCACTAAAGACGCCTGAACACATTGCGCCGGTTTGGTATTTCACGCCGTTCTACGCAATGTTGCGGGCGATTACATTCCCCATGTTTGGATTGGATGCCAAATTCTGGGGTGTTGTTGTGATGGGTGCAGCGATTGCAATTTTGTTCGTGTTGCCATGGCTTGATCGAAGCCCCGTTCGTTCGATTCGTTACAAAGGCAATCTGTCGAAGATCATGCTCGTACTCTTTGCAATTGCATTTGTGATGCTCGGGATTCTCGGCGCATTACCGTCAACACCTGTTCGGACAGCACTGGCGCAGGCAGGCACAGCAATCTACTTCTTATTCTTCCTCGCAATGCCTTGGTATACGCGCTGGGAGTCCACGAAGCCCGTTCCAGAGAGGGTAACGAAATGAAACTTGTATGGACGCTGATTTTCACATTGGTATCGTCAGTTGCAGTTGCTGCTGGCGGACCGAGTTATCCGCTGGAGTCGATCGAGCCTGATTACAACGACAAAGCATCATTACAGCGTGGTCTTGCGACATTCACGCACTACTGTATGGGTTGTCATTCGTTGAATTATCAGCGCTATGAACGGACGGCGACGGATTTGGGAATTGATCCAGATGTTATGGTTCAAACCATTGTCCCCTCGGATAAAAAAATTGGTGATTTGGGAACTATCGCGATGCCTTCAAAAGGTGCTGCAGAATGGTTTGGTGCACCGCCACCTGACTTGACGCTTGTTGCGCGCAAGCGTTCGCCAGATTGGGTCTATACGTACATGAAGACCTTCTATGCGGACCCAAGTCGACCACTGGGTGCCAATAACAAGGTATTCCCGAAAGTCGGGATGCCGCATGTTTTGGAGCCACTTCAAGGGGTTCAGCGTACGGTCTGCAAAGAAGCGCCGATCCGAGTTGATGGGAGCGTCCAAACAGATCCGATTTCAGGGCAGCCACTTACTGAGAATCAGTGTGGAATCCTTGAGGTTGTCGAAGGCACGGGACAGCTGAGTGCAGCAGAATACGACCAGTTGATCTATGATCTGGTAAACTTCTTGGAATACGTTGCAGAGCCCTCGAAAGCGAAGGCCCATAACATGGGTCTTTATGTGCTCGCATTTATCATGCTCTTCTTCGTATTTGCCTACTTGTTAAAGCGCGAATATTGGAAGGACGTGCACTAAGCACTCACAAACGAAATGTTCCGCAAACAGCCGGCATTAGCCGGCTGTTTTGTCTGTTTTACGGAGTTAAATTATTTATGTCCCTCGTGACGAAACGCTCAACCATGACCTTTTTCTCAGACCCAACGGATCACATGTCACACCGTGTTCGGATCGTTTTGGCTGAAAAAGGAGTGACTGTCGATATTGTGGATTGCGATTCGGATGACATTCCAGAAGAAGTATCTGAAATCAATCCGTATAACAATTTACCGACGCTTCTTGATCGCGACTTGGTGCTTTTTGAGCCCAATATCATGATGGAATATTTGGATGAGCGATTCCCTCATCCACCACTGTTGCCTGTTTATCCAGTAGCTCGGGCCAACGCACGCATGTTTTTGCATCGTATCGAGAAAGAATGGACCCCGTTAATTCGAACCATTGAGGCGGCGAAACGCAACAACAAGCGATCGCCCTCTGCCGTCAAAGAACTAAAAGAGCAGCTGGTTGCTGTTGCCCAGATCTTTGAAGAAATGCCTTACTTCATGAGTGACGAATTCTCATTGGTTGATTGCACCGTTGCCCCAATCCTCTGGCGTTTACCGCATTTAGGTGTTGAGTTGCCGCCAAAGCAAACGCGCGGTCTTCAGGACTATCAGTACCGTATGTTCAATCGCGACGCATTCCAGGCGAGTTTGTCTGAAGCCGAGCGAGAGATGCCGCGTACTTAAATGGCTCTTGGTTCATCCCGTCCGTACTTGATCCGCGCCCTCTATGACTGGATTGTCGATGGAGGCGAGGATCCCTATGTTGTGGTCGATTGCTTTTATCCTGGCGTTGAGGTTCCGGAATCTCATGTGAAAGATGGGCAGATCGTTTTGAATCTCGCCCCGCGTGCCCTCAATGGTTGGACGATGAACGAGTTCGGGGTCATGTTTCAAACGCGATTCGGTGGGATACCGACCGATCTCGCCTTGCCATATGGCGCAATTACAGCGATCTACGGCAAGGAGTCTGGTCTTGGGATGGCTTTCGGACAAGAGCCCGGTGGCGCGCCTGAATTGCCAGGTACTGACGCATCGGCACCAGCATTTGAACCGGCCGCAGAACCAGCAACCGACGCAGAGCCACCCAAGCGTGAGCGGCCCGCGTTGCGGATTGTTAAGTCAGACGACTAATCGATATATTCGAAAACGCGAACGATGCGCTTGACGCCTCGAACTGTACTCACAACATTTTCAAGCGCAGCCGCCTCAGTCTTCGAAACGAATCCCATGACGTATACGACGCTATTTTCTGTTGTAATCAGTGTCCGCTGATAGACCTCTCGTCCGAGGTCTTTCAAGACCAATGCCTTCACTTGTGTTGAGATCGTAAGGTCATTGATTTCAGAAATAATCGTTGCCTTACCAGCGATCTCTAATTGGTTAATGACGCGAACGACTCCGCGGTGCTGAGTTGCCACTTTTTCAGCCACTTGTCGCGCATCTTCCGATGGCACTTGGCCTGCAATGAGGACAACACCATTATAAACTTTGACATTGATGTTGCTGACTTTGAGTTCAGGGGACGACTTCTTCAGATTGACGGCGATTGCGACTTCGGCTGTTTCATCATCGATAAACTGTCCCGCCGTTCGGCTTCCTCGATTATCAGAGATTGGTTCTGATGTCGTCGAATCAATAACTGTCGCGCATCCTGTCAAAAGACTCAATGTGAGGGCAGTCAAAAGTGTCGGTAAACGCATCGGTCTCTCCTTGGTTTAGCCAAATATTTGCAAATCAATCAGTTCGCTGAGGCAGTGGATAAGCATTAAATGCTGCTCTCGAACCGTGGTTGGATGCTCAGAGTTTACCCGAATCTCTGTGTCTCCGTAATTTAACAGTTGCGAGATTTCGCCACCATCACCCCCAGTTAAGGCAATCACAGGCAGTTCAAGCTCGTGCGCAGCGACAACTGACTGAATAAGGCTCGACCGTGTTCCTGTTGCTGAAACGATCAGCATACTGTCACCTGCCTTACCAAGAGCTTTTACTTGGCGCGAATATTTCTCAGATCGCGATTCGTCAGACAACGAACTGATGGTTACCGCATCCGCATTTAACGCAATTGCAGGCAAACCGGGTCTATCACGTTCAAATCGATGCATTAAATGGGCCGCAAAAATTTGCCCAATTGCGGATGACGAACCGGTTCCAATGACGAGGATTTTTCCATCATTCAAGATGCAGTCAGTGAGTTGTTGTGCTGCATTCAGAAGCTGAGGAGTGAGTTCAAAGCTTTTTTGCAACGCGTCAGTGGCCTTGGCGATTCGTATCGCGATGCGTTCTTCGAGAACATCTTTATTCTGCATCGGAAAGATCCGGTTGAAGAATGGATGGAAGTGGCTCCCACAACTGTGCCGTAATTTGTTGGTTATTCGATATTTCAATCGTCGATAATTGTCGATGAATCAGCGAGTCCGCACCTAATGAAAGGTAGCCGGTTTGCCCCTGAAATGAAGTAGACCCACCAAACCCAAGTTGCATCGCCATACGCATTGCGTCAATTCCGACACCGACCAACGACCCGAAGACGCCTTGTGCATTCGTCCTTTCAGTCAATGATTGCTTCTCTTCAGTTCCCAAATCCCAGGGTGTGACCATCAGTTGGCTGTTACGGAGGTCTTCTGCGACTTCATTTAAGTCGGGTCGATAAGCGCCAATCAGATAGACAGGTGTTTGATCGAGGTAGTAAAAATCGAGTAGAGGACGAATTTGTTGTGCTTTCATGGGGCCTGCATGAACCACCACTGCAGACATGTCTTGCCGGATTCTCGGCGTCTGCTCGAGTCGAAGACCCAGTGCTTTTGATAACTGTCGCCGCCTATTTTTACTGTCATCGACACCGAATGCTTGAGAGATGACTGTTTCAGGTTTTTCTGCGTCGAGCGGAAATTGTCCGGCCGATGAACCGCCAATCTGTTTCACCTGCTCCTCGATTGCCTTAGCCGCTCGCAGACCAAGAGGGGAATCAGAGTGCAAAACCACGACTCTTGGTCGATCTGAATCGCGTGCAATCTGATTCACTGTCGATTCAGCATCATCTTCAATTGCGAGACTCAAGCTATAAACAGGTGATGCCAATTCAACGTCGTCTGTTTTGACTCGGTTCAAAGCGAGTAAAGGCACGCGCGGTTTGGACTCAATGAGCTCAACGACTTTTTCTTTTTGTAATGGTCCGATAATGAATTCAGATTCTGCTGATTGACCGATTGCGATGAGTTCGTCGCTTGATAGCTGTGAGGAGTCGATGACTTTGAGTGCGACACCAAATTCAGATCGATGCTTTTGATATTCAAAGAGCATCCCATCACGAATTGCTCGTCCAGCATTTCCTAAATCGCCAGATAGTGGGAGTAACACTGTGATGCTGAAATCATTTGGTGGTTCGATGGCGCTCAAGAATTCATAATCTTCGAGATTCGCTTTAAGCAGGGGGTGTGAGCGATATTTTCGAAGCCATTGCGCGATACCCTCATCGCTCGGATCGTTCTTTAAGGTCAGTGCGTGCGCCAAACCGGCCAAAATGTCTGTGCCAACACTTAAATCTTGCAGGAGTCTCTCGGGAAGCTCGTTGAGCTCCGTAAGAATGCGTTGCGATAAATCCTTAAGCTCGTTGTCTTCAAGGTAGCGTAAGCGCTCGGCATCGAACCGGAGTGCTGCAATCGACATATTAAGTTGCCGATATGCCTGTCCTTTGAGTTGCAAAACTTCCGCACGTTGCGGTTTTGATAAGGACTTCGGATCGATTGCGTTGATGGTAAGAATTGCGAGCTCTGGTTCATTCTGAGCCAGCTTGGCTGAGGCTGCTGCCACTGGATTGATTGGAGCTGGTTCGGTCGAGCTTTCGGGCTCAACGACCAATGGTGCCGTGGTTGATGGCATGTCCACGATTTGTGGCTTGGTCTCTACCGGTTTAGATAATGGTGTCTCGTCGATCGCCTGAATCGAGGTGCTTGGGTTGAGTGCTGTGACTGCAGACTGCTCGCCGAGTGATTCGCTTGTGGACGGTGTTTGTCGCTGCTCTGGCTGAGTTATTTGCTGTGCGCGTTGTTGTATGTCGCGAGTCAGTGGTGATAATTCCGTTCTAGCAATTTCTAACGAGCGTCGGTTCCAGTCGATCTGCTCAGGAATAACAGGTTCTTGATAGGGGTCTGCAGAGTCTGAAGTCTGTGGCTCATAACTTTGTTGCGAAACTTTAGGGCGAGGCACCTCTGCACGCGGAATTTCCGTCACGGGCGGTTTCACCTGTGGCTGACAGCCAACGATCAAAGCCAAAGTAACTAAACCGCTTGTCCTTAGAATGTGTTTTCGTGCAGGCTTTAAACGTAGCAACAAATTGGTACCTACAGTGTCATCAAATCAACTAGCCTCCACTTTACCATCAGCGTTATATGTTGTCGCAATGCCAATTGGACAGTGGTCTGATCTGTCGGCTCGCGCAATTGAAGTGTTGAATGGAGTCGACGTTATTTTAGCTGAAGATACGCGCGTGAGCGGTCAAATATTAAAAGCAATGCAAATAACGACCCGTATGATTTCGTTTAACGCGCATATGGAAGCGGGTAAGGCAGGAAAAGTGATTGATGCGCTGGAATCAGGCCAATCGCTTGCCTTGATTTCTGATGCTGGAACACCCGGGATCAGTGATCCCGGTCGACTGATCGTTGAACTGGTCTCACACAAAGGATTTGCTGTGATTCCCGTACCTGGGCCTTCCGCATTGACAGCAGCCTTGTCAGTCAGCGGGTTTCCGGCGACGCCGTCACATTTTTTTGGCTTTCTTTCAACCAAATCGAGTGCTCGTGACCAAGAGCTCGATCGCGCACTATCGTTCTCAGGAACGCTGATTTTTTATGAGGCACCGCATCGGATTGTGGATTTCGCAGAGCGACTTGACGCAAAAGCAGTGGGTCGAGATGTGCTTTTCGCGAGAGAGTTAACAAAAACACACGAACAATTAATTCGTGTTGCTGCGGGACAGTGTGCGGACTGGTTTTCGGCAAATTCAGATCGAATTCGTGGTGAATTTGTTGTAGTTGTGGGGCCAGCGAGCAGTGAACGTGTTGAATCGAGCGTGGAAGCTGAACAAATACTTCGAGTATTGGCTCGAGAAATGCCACCGTCGCGCGCTGCCGCAGTTACCTCGGAATTGACCGGGATTCCAAAACGAATGTTGTATCGCCAATTGACTGGTGAGTCCGAAGCGTAGACACTGCGCGCGAGTTAGCTAGGCAATCGCTGCTGTTTGACAGGAGAGGAAAGTCCGGGCTCCTCGAGGCAAGGTGCCAGGTAACCCCTGGGGGGCGTGAGCCTACGGAAAGTGCAGCAGAGAGCAGACCGCCGACTTCGTCGGTAAGGGTGAAAGGGTGCGGTAAGAGCGCACCGCGTCAGTGGTAACACATGGCGGCAAGGTAAACCCCACCTGGAGCAAGACCAAATAGGAATCCATTCGGCGTGCCTCGCGTTGGATTCGGGTAGGTCGCTTGAGTACAACGGTGACGTTGTACCTAGATGAATGATTGTCCACGACAGAACCCGGCTTATCGGCTAACTCAATTTTTCTTCCACTTTTCCCCACTTTTCAAAGCACGAAGATTTTGAGCATTTTTTCAAGTGCTGATCAAATTAGTTTATTCATTTTTTTCAATGACTTAACAACCTGTTTGAATGCGTTGGTTCAGAGTCTATCTGTTCTCGCCTCGCTGTGATTTGACTGTCCTTTAGTGGGTAAATAGAGTTCACATGTGGGAAAAAGTGGTGAGTTGTGGGTGAGTGCGTTGCGCAAACCCAGGAACGACCTAGGAGAATGCAGTGTTTCGCGGGATTAACCCGATCAACTTGGATGCAAAAGGACGTGCGGCGTTACCGGCTAAATACCGGGATCGCGTGACCGATCGTTGTGATGGCCATATGGTCCTCACGGTGCATCCATTCGACCGCTGTTTGCTTCTCTATCCGTTGGCAGACTGGGAAGTTATTGAAGGTCAGGTCAACGCACTCCCGAATTCAACGAGCCGCCAAGCTCGTCGCCTCCAGCACCTGATGGTCGGTTATGCCACCGAGGTCGATCTTGATGCAGCCAATCGCCTCCTTCTCCCTGCGATGCATCGAGAACATGCGGAACTTGATAAGCGCCTAATCCTTGTCGGCCAGGGCCAGAAGTTCGAGATCTGGAGTGAGGCAAGTTGGACATCAATGACAGAGTCTTATCTCAACGAGCAAGTTGATGAAGATGGCTCTGCCGAACTCATTAATTTGTCGCTGTAGGAAGGGGGTGCGATGAGTCACATACCAGTGCTACTCGACGAAGCGCTGAGCGCCCTCTGTGTGAAGAGCGATGGAGTTTATCTGGACTGTACATTTGGTCGTGGCGGTCACTCGCGTGCCATATTGGCTGAGCTTGGTGATGCAGGGCGATTGGTTGCACTTGATCGTGATCCGTCGGCTGTTGAAGCTGCTTCAGATCTACTCAAGGATGAGTCGCGATTTCAGATTGTTCACACAGCATTTTCTGCGTTGGGTCAGGCGCTTGACTCTGTCGCTGTGAGCAAAGTCCAGGGAATTTTGATGGATCTGGGCGTTTCATCGCCACAGCTTGATCAGCCAGAGCGAGGATTCAGTTTCCAATCTGACGGTCCGCTTGATATGAGAATGGATCCAACCACAGGTGAGTCAGCTGCTGACTGGATTGCTCGTGCAGAAGCCGATGAGATTGCGCATGTACTGTGGGTTTTTGGGGAGGAGCGATTTTCTCGTCGCATTGCAAGAGCAATCGTTGAGGCTCGACAAGCTGATCCAATTTTGACCACCGCGCAACTCAGCAAGATTATCAGTGAAGCGCAACCGAAAAAAGATCATCACAAACATCCTGCAACACGAGCTTTTCAGGCAATCCGTCTTTTCATTAATGGCGAATTGGCAGAAGTTGAGCAGGGATTGGATGCCGCCATCGACCGACTCGCAACGGGTGGGCGCCTTGTCGTTATCTCATTTCATTCGCTTGAAGATCGATTGGTGAAGCGCGCATTGCGTGATGCATCTCGTCCTCCGAAAGGGGATCCCCGTATGCCCTTGCCGGATAGCGTTGCGAAACCAAAATTGCGACTGATTGGTAAGCCAATCAAAGCGAGTCCCGACGAGCTTGAAAGAAATCCGCGAGCGCGCAGCGCTGTCCTTCGTATCGCAGAGCGGACGGAGGCAGCCTGATGCACTGGTTCCATCGATCAGACATTTGGGTTTCACTGCTTCTTGCCATGGCGACGATCGTCACGTGTATCTACATTATCGAAACCGCCTACCAGACGCGGCAATTGTATTCGTCATTGCAGGAATTAAGAGCTGAACGTGATCGTCTGACCATCGAATGGGGTCGATTGATGCTAGAGCGTGGCGCAGTCTCTGCTGATATGCGAATCGACGCGATGGCTCGTTCGAGTCTGTTGTTGAGTTCACCTGAAAGCGATAACGTCATGTTGATGGAGCGCCCTCAATGAGTGGTCCAAAGCGCCAGGCGTCGAATCGTTGGAGACTGAGGTTTGTCGGCATGGTACTCAGTTTACTTGTGCTGACAGTGTGCGGACGCCTTGTTTGGTTGCATGTCTTTGAGACGCAACACTTAAAAGATTTGGGTGATGAGATCACCATTCGCTACCAGAAGATTCCCGCTTATCGCGGTATGATTACTGACCGCTTTGCACAACCATTGGCCATCTCAACGCCAGTCGCTGCGATCGCGGTCCGGCCGAAGAAACTCATTGATTCATCTTGGCCTGAAAAACTCGCTCCTCTGATGGATGCCGATGCGTCGAAGTTACGTGATCGCGTTGCAAAAACATCGTCACCGTTTTTATATCTGTCTCGATATATTACGCCTGAGCGCGCCAGTCAGATCGAAGCGTTGAAGCTCGATGGTGTCGAAGTTGTAAGGCAGTTCCGACGTTTCTATCCCGCAGGCGAAGTGGCGTCACATCTTGTTGGATTCACAAATATTGAGGACAAAGGCCAAGAGGGGCTCGAGCTTTCCTATAACGATTGGTTATCAGGAACTGATGGATTGCGTCATGTGTTACGTAATAGTCGCGCCAACGTTGTTCGCTACGTTAGTGCTGGCCAAGAAGTTGAGCAAGGTCGTGACTTAAGATTATCGGTCGATCTTAGGCTTCAATACTTAACTTATCGTGCTCTTAAAGAGGCTGTCGCACGAGCAAGTGCTGCCGGTGGCAGTGCAGTTTTGGTTGATGCTTGGAGTGGCGAAGTGCTCGCGTTAGCTGCGCAGCCAGCTTTCAATCCAAACGATATGGCCACTCGGACCCCAGAGCGGGTTCGAAATCGCCCTGTTGTCGATCTCATGGAACCAGGGTCTCCAATCAAGCCATTTACTATTGCAACGGCTTTGGACTTAGGACTTGTTGACGCGGATACCGTAATCGATACCTCGCCAGGTCGAATGCGAGTCCAGAATCATGTCATCAGTGATGTGAAAAATCTCGGTGAGATCGACGTGTCCACGGTCATCGCAAAATCGTCAAATATCGGCACAACTAAAATTGCCATGATGATGGAGCCCTCAGCGCTCCGCGATCGTTTAGCCTTGCTTGGTCTCGGGCAACCGACAGCGACAGGGTTTCCGGGTGAAGAAGAAGGGTTTTTACCAAGCTATGCAACTTGGCGAGATCTTGATCGCGCTGCTTTGTCCTATGGATATAACTTAAACATCACCACAATTCAGCTCGCTCAGGCATACAGCGTCTTTGCCAATCAGGGTGTTTTGCAACCACTGACCGTGCTTGCGGAAGGCGTGACACCGAAACCGGTTCGTATATTCAAAAAAGAGACGGTTAAAGATGTGCTTCCGATGTTGCAGGCGGTGACGGAGCAGGGTGGAACGGCGAAACGGGCACAAATTCCGATGTACCACGTGGGTGGTAAGACCGGCACAACCATGAAGTATTCGGATGGGTCGTATGCGAGTCGGCAGTATGTCTCAAGTTTTGTCGGTCTTGCTCCAATTACGAACCCACGTTTTGTGATGGCTATTTCGATCGATGATCCTCGTTCTCAGCATTATTACGGTGGTCAAGTCGCTGCACCTGTTTTCGCTGATGTGATGGATGACGTAATGCGCATTTATGACATCGCCCCTGATAAGTTCGACGAAGCCATATTGGCGCGGAGGGCTCAGTGATGCGATTGGATCATTTGCTTTCGGAAATCGGTGTTCAATTCGACCAAGCTTCGGCAATCACCTGCGTTGACATGACACTTGATTCAAGACAAGTCATCGATGGCAGCTTATTTGTAGCGCTTCAGGGCACTTCTGACCATGGTATGCACTATGTCTCTGACGCGATAAGTGCAGGTGCTGTGGCCGTGATTTATGACGAGTGGGCGGAGGATATTCCTCAGCAAATTCCTGCGCTTCGCATCAACGGATTGCGACAGAAGCTCGGGCATCTTGCGCAAGCGTTTTATGGGAATCCGGCAGACCAGATGCGCGTTATAGGCGTAACTGGAACCAACGGCAAAACAACCGTTGTCCATCTGATTGCACAGCTTGCCGAGCATATCGGTGTTCGTGCTGCGTGTATCGGTACATTGGGCGTTTCAATTGGTGCTGAAAAACTTATGAATTCCGATCGAACGACTCCAGATGCAATCACCTTAGCATCGATGTTTGCCGATCTAAAAAAACGCGATGTTGAATTGGTGGCGATGGAAGTATCGTCGCATGCGCTTGATCAATTTCGCGTCGATGGCGTGTCATTCGATGCCGCTGTGATGACCAACCTATCGCGCGACCACCTCGATTATCACGGCACGATGGAAGCTTATGGCCATGCGAAAGAGCGGCTGTTTCACGATTTTCCCATTCAATCTGCCGTGTTAAATGCAGATGATGAATATTGCAAACAAGTAGTGAGCTCAATTTCTGAGAGCCAAGTTATCACCTACGGACGTGATGCCGATTCCGTAAGGATTAGGGCAATCGTGCCGAGTACAGCTGGAACTCAAGTTGATATCGAGGTCGATGGACAGGTGCATCGAGTTGAGTCCGATCTTCTGGGTGAATTTAATGCCTCAAATTTGGTTGCCGCTTTTGCGTCACTCTATTCCCTTTTCCCTGAAAGCAGTTCGAAGTTACTCGAGGCGATACCGAGGCTGAATGCTGCTCCCGGTCGAATGGAGTCGTTTAGCATTCCAGATTCACCAACGGTGGTGGTCGACTACGCGCATACACCTGATGCTCTGAGCAATGCGCTCTCCACCTGTCGTCAACACGCACATGGAAATTTGTGGTGTGTATTCGGGTGCGGGGGTGATAGAGATACAGGGAAGCGTCCGTTAATGGGCTCAATAGCCGAAGAACTTTCGGATTACGTGATTTTGACGTCCGATAACCCAAGATCCGAGCCACCTCAGCAGATTATCGACAACATCCGCGAAGGGATGGCGAATGCCCCTCACTTGGTCGAATTCGATCGGTCAAAAGCAATTGAATACGCACTGCATCATGCTGCCGCTAATGATTTGGTTTTGTTAGCGGGGAAGGGGCATGAGAGCACCCAGGTCATTGGTCAGCAAATGCTCACACATTCCGATCGTGCCGAAGTTGCACGTTTATTCGGGCTATTAGGACAGGGGGTGCAGCATGCTTCCTAGCCCACTCTCGCAAATCGCTCCGTTTGTGCAGGGTGTTGCAACGAGGGATGCGACCATCTCTGGAATAGCAATTGATAGTCGGAAGGTTGCAGTTGGTGATCTTTTTGTCGCATTGCAAGCAGAGCGAGATGGTCACGATTTCATTCGAAATGCTGCTGACATGGGCGCATCAGGAGCACTTGTATCCAAATCTACCGATCTATTGCCATCAATTCGTGTTGATAACACGGAGCATGCTCTAACCAATCTCGCGCGGGAAATTCGAAATTCCTATGACGGTCTCGTATTTGCTCTGACGGGTAGCCAAGGAAAGACAAGTACTCGTGGATTTCTAGCATCCATCCTTGAAAAAATGGCAATGGATCAAGGTGAAAACGAAATCTTGGTAACGCAAGGTAATTTGAATAATCAGCTCGGTGTACCACTCACAATGGCGCGCCTGCGGCCGCATCATCCCTTTGCCCTATTTGAGCTTGGCGCTTCTGCTGTTGGCGATATCGATCACCTGGCCTCAATTGTCCGGCCACGTATTTCAGCACTTCTGAATGCACGAGCAGCGCACCTTGAAGGCTTTGGATCCATTGACGGTGTTGTTCAAGGTAAAGGCGAAATCATTGATCACACCGCGTTGGATGGCATGGTGATTTTGAATCAGGATGAGCCTTCCTTTGGACAATGGCGTACCCGAGCTCAATCTCGCGAGATTATCAGTTTTGGTCAGAATAATGCGGATGTGACCTGGTCAGCTCGTTCGGCTCAAGATCTCACTTTGAGCTATCAAGACCGGGTCATCCATGCTCGATTGGCTACGCTCGGTACGCACTTTATGGAGAATGCGGCCGCAGCATCGGCCATGGCTATAGCGGCCGGTGCAAATGATGATCACATTCGATTGGGTCTGGAAGAGGCATCAATCGAGCCTGGTCGTATGACGCCAATCGCGCTACCAAATTGCTTGCTCGTTGACGATACCTATAACGCAAGTCCAGAGGCCGTTCGAGCAGCCATTGATTGGCTCTCATCACAATCGGGTGTTCGGATTTTGGTGATGGGTGGCCTTAGTGAGCTTGGCCAATCAGCTGATTCAGAGATGCAGGCACTCGGGCAATACGCACGAGCAAAGGGTTTGGATCGAGTCGTTACGACAGGGACTGCGCAATCCATTGCTGAGGGTTTCGGCAGCAATGCTCTGTATTTTCAAGCACATGATGAAGTGAGTGATTACCTCATGCAGCAAGCAGGTGATGCGGATGTTGTATTGGTTAAGGGCTCGCGATCAGCACAAATGGACCGAGTGATTCGCGCGCTCAAACAGCAGGGAGGACTCTAGCCGTGTTGCTTTGGCTAGCTAACTATTTAAGTACATTCGAACCAGGTTTTGCGGTATTCCAATACTTAACGCTCCGCTCAATTCTCGGTGTGTTAACCGCATTACTCACTGCATTATTTGTTGGACCATGGGTGATTCGCTCATTAGAGAGTCGTCAAATTGGGCAGTCGGTGCGCCGGGATGGCCCCGAGTCACATTTTTCAAAACAGGGCACGCCAACCATGGGTGGCGTTCTGATTCTTGTCTGCATTACAGCGTCAACACTCTTATGGGCTGATCTAACCAACGTGTACGTGTGGATAGCACTTTTTGTGATGCTTGGTTTTGGTGTTATTGGCTGGATCGATGATTGGAAAAAAGTGGTCTTAAAAAATTCCAAAGGATTGTCTGCCAAAGCCAAATACCTTGGACAATCGATCGTGGGAATCGTTGCTGCGATCGTTTTGTATCGAATTGCCGAGACGCCAGCCGAAACAACCTTACTTGTTCCATTTTTTAAAGACTTATTGATCCCGCTTGGAATCGGTTATGTCGTTCTCACGTATTTCGTCATTGTTGGTACATCAAACGCGGTTAATCTCACTGACGGTCTTGACGGTCTTGCGATCTTACCAACGGTACTGGTCGCAGGTGCACTCGGTGTCTTTGCCTATCTCACCGGAAACGCGATCTTCTCAGAATACCTATTCATCCCTTTTATCCCTGGTACCGGTGAGCTGGTTGTCTTTTTGGCGGCTATGGTCGGTGCGGGACTTGGATTTCTCTGGTTTAACACCTATCCGGCGCAAGTCTTTATGGGTGATGTGGGCGCGTTATCGCTTGGAGCCGCACTCGGTGTTGTTGCTGTTATGGTTCGGCAGGAACTTGTCTTGTTCATCATGGGTGGGATTTTTGTCTTAGAGACGGTCTCAGTCATGCTCCAGGTCGCAAGCTTTCGGTTAACAGGTAAACGACTCTTTCGGATGGCTCCGATACACCACCACTTTGAGTTGAAGGGCTGGCCAGAACCGCGCGTGATCGTCCGTTTCTGGATCATTTCTGTGATGTTGGTTTTGGTGGGTCTTGCGACCCTGAAGTTGAGGTAGCCAATGTCGTTGATTGCACGTAGCAAACGCCTCATTCTGGGTGCCGGGCCAACCGGACAGGCTGTTGCGCGTCACTTTCAACACTTGGGTCTTGAGTTCGAGGTGGCTGATACACGGACCTCAACAGAGGTCACATCATCCTTTATCAAAACGTTTCCAGATGTGAAGGCCAATTTTGGACCCTTCACCGTTGATTATCTGAATCGCTTCGAAGAAATCGTCGTCAGCCCAGGAATTTCGCCGAGCACACCTGGGCTCAAGGAAACCGAATCGAACCAGATCAGTGATATTCAGCTATTTCGACGTGCATGGCCTGAAAATCAACCATTGATCGCCATTACAGGCTCGAATGCGAAGTCTACAGTGACTTCGTTGGTCGCAGACATTCTCAAGGCCGACGGACGTGACGTACTGGTTGGTGGAAACCTCGGTCCACAGGCACTCGATTTATTGACTCATCGAACAGATCAATCGATTGCTGTATTGGAGCTTTCAAGCTTCCAGCTCGAGAGGACCCGGAATCTTAAGGCCACTGTTGCGACGTGTCTTAACATGTCGCCTGATCACCTCGATTGGCACGGTTCTATGATTGCCTATCATCAAGCGAAACACCGTATCTTCGAGGGTGTTGGCGCGATCGTTGTTAATGCGGATGATCCGTTATCGCAGCCATTGGTTCCTGATCAAACGCCAACAACGCGTTTTGCCCTACAGCATCCTGATTTTCATCGTTTCGGGTTAATGACCGTGGATGATGAGGAATGGATCGTAAAAGGTTCTGAGCCATGGATACCTGTGCAATCCCTGCCAAGCACGGGTCAA
>CBFHIN010000006.1:0-58117 GCA_965655875.1 Litorivicinaceae bacterium
GGGGACATCGGGTGAATCGGCAAATCCGTCGCACCAGGTCAAGAAACTCGATCTCAATAACTTAAAAGCATTCCGAGATCGTTTTGCGATCCCTGTGACCGATGATGAATTATCGGATGTTCCGTATTACAACCCGGGTCCAGACAGCCCTGAAAGTCGTTATTTGCAGGAACGGCGGCAAATGTTGGGCGGATACCTCCCTGCACGTCGGGCATGGAAAGAGCCATTAGGTTGTCCGGGTCTTGATGCATTTAAACAACAGACCAAGGGCACTGGTGAGCGTCAGATCTCGACCACCATGGCATTTGTTCGGATGCTGTCGACTTTGGTTAAGGATAAAACGATTGGGCATCGTGTGGTGCCCATTGTTCCGGATGAAGCGCGTACTTTCGGCATGGAAGGGATGTTCAAGCAATTAGGCATCTATACGACTGAAGGTCAGAAATACATTCCACACGATGTGGATCAGGTACTGTCCTACCATGAAGATAAAGCCGGCCAGATTCTGGAAGAAGGCATTAACGAGTCGGGTGCTTTCTCCGCCTGGATGGCTTGTGCAACCTCGTATGCGAATCACAATCAACCGTTGATTCCGTTTTATATCTATTACTCGATGTTTGGACATCAGAGGGTGGGTGATTTGACCTGGGCTGCCGGAGATATTCAGGCTAAAGGATTTTTATTGGGGGCCACGTCTGGGCGAACCACACTGAATGGTGAAGGGCTTCAGCATCAGGATGGCCATAGTCACATCCTCGCCGGAACAGTTCCAAATCAGCGTTCATACGATCCAACGTATAGCTATGAAGTTGCCGTCATCGTGCAGCATGGACTCAAGCAGATGTACGACGAAAACCAGAGTGTTTTCTATTACATCACTTTGATGAACGAAAACTATAACCATCCAGATATGCCAGAAGGTGTTGAAGCAGACATCATTAAAGGGATGTATCTCTTGAAGCCTTCCGCTCCAAAGATGAAGCATAACGTGCGTCTCTTAGGTTCAGGAACAATTCTCAGAGAGGTGGAAGCTGCCGCTGACATGCTTGCTGAGTTTGGAGTTGGTGCCGAGGTCTATAGCGCGACGAGTTTCAACGAATTGCGCCGCGATGGCCAATCTGCTGCTCGCTATAACCTGTTACATCCGGAGGCGAAAACAACTCGCATCAGTCATGTGGAAACAATGTTGGGTGGATCAGATGCGCCTGTTGTCGCAGCGACTGACCATATCCAGTTGTACTCGGAGCAGATTCGACCATTCTTGGGTAAAACGACTTATGTCACTTTGGGTACAGATGGCTTTGGACGCTCGGATTCGCGTAAAAAACTACGCGAACACTTCGAAGTTGATCGCCGGTTTGTGACGATCGCAGCGCTTGGTGCGCTCTCAATGGATGGGAAAATCGATCCAAAGATTGTGTCGAAGGCGATTAAAGACTTTGGCATTGATCCAGATCGTCTCGACCCAGTGACGTTATAAGGAGGGATATCATGACAACGATTCGTGTACCAGATATCGGTGATGCCTCAAATGTCACTGTGATCGAAGTTGCTGTATCACAAGGTGATACGGTTTCTGAGGGCGATACATTAATTGTCCTTGAATCAGACAAAGCATCGATGGAAATTCCCGCCGATGCATCAGGTGTGGTCGGAAAAATTCATGTATCCGAAGGCGCTGAAGTCAATGAAGGTGATCCGATTTGTGAGCTTGAGGGCGCAGAATCGGTAACCGAGAAAGCGGCTGAAAATCCTGAGCCAGCGGCACCTGCCGAGGCGTCAGTAGGCGAGACAAGTGGTGCTCCACAATTAGTATCAGTTCCAGACACCGGCAGTGCTGATGGCGTCACAGTCATCGAAATTGCCGTTTCTGTTGGTGATAGCGTCTCCGAAGGAGACACTCTGATCGTTTTGGAATCTGACAAGGCATCCATGGAGATTCCTGCACCAGCATCGGGTGTTGTGACTGCTCTGAAAGTGTCTGAAGGCCAACAGGTTGTCCAAGGTGATCCAATCTGTGAAATGACGGGCGGTGATGCGAACACTACTTCTACGCCTGCACCGCAAACATCATCCGAACCAGCAGCTGCTGAAACGCCTGCTCCTCAATCCAGTGGCGGTATTGAAAAGGTGGTTGTACCTGATACCGGTAACGCCGATGGCGTCACTGTGATCGAGGTCAGTATTGGTGTCGGTGATACGGTATCTGAGGGCGATACATTGATCGTCCTTGAATCAGATAAAGCCTCAATGGAGATTCCATCACCAGTCAGCGGTAAAGTTTTGGCGTTGTCTGTCAAAGAAGGTGACTCTGTTGCTCAAGGTGACGCGATCGCTGATGTCGAAGCAGCGGGTGGGTCACAGCCGCAGGCTGCGACAGCATCTACTCAGCAGCCAGCTACTGAACCGGCATCTACTCCAGCCCCGGCTCTTAAACCTCCTGTGGTTGAAGAGGCGAGTGTTCCTTCAGTCAGCTCAAGTGTGCATGCTGGACCTGCTGTTCGTGCGCTTGCCCGAGAACTCGGTGTCAACTTGACAAAAGTTCCTTCGACGGGCCCACGTGGTCGAATCACAAAGGATGATTTACATTACTTTGTGAAGGCGAAAGTGAAGGAAGCAGAGTCTGGGCAGTCTGCGAGTGGCGGATCGGGAATACCTCCGATTCCTGCCGTCGATTTTGCAGCCTTCGGTCCTGTTGAACGGATCCCGATGACGAAGATTCATAAACTGACTGCAGATAACATGACGCGTTGTTGGCTCAATGTGCCTGCAGTGACCCAGTTTGATGAAGCCGATATCACGGATTTGGAAGCATTCCGCAAATCGATGAAAGCAGAAGCTGAAAAGAAGGGTGTCAAACTGACGCCTTTACCGTTCTTAATCAAGGCTTCAGCACATGCGTTAGCTGAGCTTCCGCAAGTGAATGCATCGATTGATCTGGCAACCGATGAGATTGTGCGTAAAGGCTATATTCATATTGGGATTGCTGTTGATACGCCCGACGGTCTGATGGTACCAGTTATCCGTGATGCAGATCAGAAGGGTATTTGGGACATTGCCGCTGAGGCATCTGAGCTCGCAGATAAAGCAAAGAACAAGAAGTTGAAGCCTGCTGAAATGCAGGGTGCGACTTTCACGATTTCTTCGCTTGGTTCGATCGGTGGGACGGCATTCACTCCGATTGTTCCGTCGCCACAAGCAGCGATTCTCGGTATTTCAAAAGCATCCATGCAGCCCGTTTGGGACGGATCTACGTTCCAGCCGCGGCTCATGTTGCCACTCTGTCTATCCTATGATCATCGCGTGATTAATGGGGGAGATGGTGCGCGCTTTACGACAATACTCAGTAAAGTATTAGGCGATATTCGGCACCTGGTGTTCTAGTCGAATGCCCGGTCCGCCGGGCATTTTTTTATTGCGTTCTTTTCGACTTCCAAAAAACCTCTTGGCCGCCATCACGTCGTGCGAGTTGGCGAGCCATCACAAACAGAACGTCTGATAGTCTGTTGATGTATTGCTTCAAGTCGTCACCAACTGTTTCTTCTTTTGAAAGCGTCACAATAATGCGCTCCGCCCGTCGTGCGACGGCGCGCGCCATATGGCAAAGCCCGGCCGATTTAGAGCCCCCAGGTAAAATGAACTCTTTGAGCGGTGGACGTTCTTCATTCAACTGATCGCACAATACTTCGAGATCGGACACCATATCTGCTTGGATCAACTGAAAGCCAGGCACGGCAAGTTCTCCACCGAGATCAAATAATCTGTGTTGGATGTCGGTTAACGATTCGATTAACGGTTCATCGGTTGGTAGTTCGGCAATGAGTAAACCAATCCATGAGTTCAGCTCGTCAACGGTACCAACAGCTTCAATACGTGAGCTGTCTTTAGTCGTTCGTGATCCATCACCAAGGCCCGTCGTGCCGTCGTCGCCTGTTTTTGTGTAGAGCTTAGTTAGTCGGTTACCCATCGGAATCCTTGTGGCGTGTTGCAATATTTTCGAGTGGTTTGCGGATGCTAATTAGTAATGCCAAACCAGGGATAACCATTAGGGCAGTGATGATAAAGAACAATGTCCAGTTTCCGCCAGTCAAGTCGACGAACCATCCCCCGCTTGACGCAAGCACTGTCCGCCCTGCATTACCGATCGACGCAAGTAAGGCGTATTGGGTCGCTGAAAAAGCCTTGCCGGTCAGTGCTGTGAGAAAGCTGACGAAAGCAACAGTTGAAAATGCAGTGGTGAAATTATCTGTCAAAATTGCCAGCAGAAGTATCGACTTGTCAGGTCCTGCCATCGCAAGCCAAGCAAACAATAAATTGCTACCAGCCATCGCGACCCCGCCGATAAATAGGCCGCGCGTCACACCCAGTCGAACATTAATCACGCTACCGATGAGAGCAAAAATGCAGGTGGCAAGCCCGCCGTATAGTTTTTGGTACGTGCCGATTTCTTCGTTTGTGAACAGCTCTTTGTAAAACACGATCGACATACGCCCTAAAAACGCTTCGCCGATTTTAAATAGAAAAATAAAGGTCAGGATCAGAATCGCGAGCTTGACGCCGTGGTTTTTGAAAAAGTCAGCCAGCGGTTCCCAAGCAGTGACAGTAAGCCAGGTGACGATGCGCTGAATCTGAGAATGTCCGTTTTTCGCATAGTTTGCTTCGATCTCGCGTTGCAGTGTTTCTCGCTCAGTGACGGGTTCTTTCACAAACAAAGTCGCAAACATAAATGCGAACAGACAGCCCGCAAGCATCAGATACACGTTATTCCAGCCAATCGTATCGGCATATGCAAAAGCAAAATATCCAGGAAACGAGTACCCGGCCCACCAACCCACAGTCGCCATCGCTGACGCGGCTGGTATAGAGGCTTGGCTTCCATAGGCAAAGTGATCAACTCGAAACGCATCAATCGCAATGTCTTGAGTCGCTGAAAAAAGACCGATTCCAAAAATGAGTAAGCCAATGAGCACAAGGGAATCGGCCGGAGAATGAACCGTTGCTAAGTAAAGGGTTAGGAGCGCCATCGCACCTTGTGTTACCAGAATCCAGCTTTTGCGTTGTCCGATGCGAGTAACCACTGGAAGATTGATGCGGTCAACTAGTGGTGCCCATAGAAAATTGAATGCGTAAATTCCGTAGGCAATGCCGACAAGTCCAATTTCGGTTCTAGAAACGCCTGCATCTTTTAGCCAAGCCGCGAGTGCTGATGCAATTAAGACCCATGGGAAGCCACTGGCACATCCCATGAGGAAAACCCATAAGATACGTTTATCGAGGTAGGTGTTGAGTGTGTCTTTGAGCGTCATAAACCATCCGAATCAAGCGTCCATTGTCTGGAGCTTGATCCGAAAGGCAAGGATTTTAGACGCGGAGGCCGCCGTCAACCTCGATTACTCGGCCGTTGACATAATCATTTTCAAGAATGAATTCAACAGTTTGAGCGATTTCATCTGGCTGTCCAAGACGCTTTGCAGGAATGCCCGCAGCAATCTTTTCGAGTGCCTCAGGTTTCATCGTAAGAACCATTTCAGTTCCAATGTAGCCAGGCGCAATTGCGGCGCATCGAATGCCTTGGCGAGCCAGCTCTTTCGCCCAAGTGACAGCCATTGCTGCAACCCCAGCTTTTGTTGCTGTGTAGTTGGTTTGGCCCATGTTGCCATGACGTGAAATCGATGAAATATTCACAATGCATCCGCCGTTTCCAGCTTTCACCATTTCAGTTGCAGCCGCACGGCCGCATAGGAACGTTCCTGTCAGGTTGACATCGATGACTTGTTGCCAGTGTTCAAAGCTCATGCGTTTTTCTACGACACCTTCTTTAACTTTCAAGAACAACGAATCACGGGTAATACCTGCATTGTTAACCACTGCATCAAGGCGTCCGTTCTGTGCGGCAATTTGAGCAAAAGTTTCATCAACTTCTTCTTCTTTTGCCACGTTACAAACCCATGTAGAAACCGTTGCACCCGCGTCTTCGATCAGCGTTTTCGCTTCAGCGAGTGTGTCTTCATTCATATCGATCAGCGCGATGTGAGGTTTCTTGGGAGCCAAGCGAAGTGCCATTGCTCGTCCCAGTCCCTGCGCACCACCCGTGATCACGATAACCTTGCCATTTAGATCCATGTTGTATCCTTACCTGTTCAATGATGTCGTTGCACAATTTATTTTGTTGCAATGCAATATATTGTTGTGCAGTTTAGTTGCACTGCAAAAAAATGCCACCCCTCTTTTGTTTGCGCTCGATAAATCTGTATTCTGGGAATTAGGAGGGAAATTCATGCCTTTATTACTCTTCATGTTAATTCCCATTATCGAGATGTGGATCTTGATCGAAGTCGGGGGCTTAATCGGTGCGTTACCAACAATAGCCTTGGTCGTCATCACGGCAACAGTCGGTCTTTCCTTATTGAAGCGCCAAGGTCTGTCGACGTTGATGAGTGCTCGACGAAAAATGGATGAAGGTGCAATCCCGGCTTCAGAGCTCGTCAACGGCGTCATGATCGCTGTCGGTGGCGCATTGTTACTGACACCTGGATTTGTGACTGATGCAATCGGGTTTTCTTTACTGATTCCACAAACTCGGCAGTGGTTGCTTTCGAAATTGATCGATCGATTCCGCGATAAGATCGTGATCGAAGGCGAGTTTCGTCGCGTCGACGATAGAAATTTTTAGTTCGACTGTTGAAAAAATTATTTGTGACTCCAATTACCGGGTTGTCCTGGGGACAGGTAGTCCCTGGCGGTTAACCCCCCACAGGTGAGCTAAGGAAAGCGTTCCAACTCATTGGGTTGGGAGGGTCGAGGAAAGGCGTAAGCCTCAAGTTCATTGTCATTAAGCGGAGATATCAGCAAATGAACATTCGTCCACTCCACGATCGCGTCGTTATTCGTCGCATGGAAGAGGAAACTAAAACAGCAGGCGGCATTGTGCTTCCTGGTAGCGCGGCTGAAAAGCCAAATCAGGGTGAGATTGTTGCTGTCGGAACGGGCAAACCACTTGATAACGGTGACGTCCGTGCGATGGCGGTTTCTGTTGGCGACACAGTTGTGTTTGGCCAGTACTCAGGTTCCAACACAATCAAAGTCGATGGCGAAGAACTTCTGATCATGAATGAATCAGAAATTCTTGGCGTAATTCAAAAGTAAGAACCCTGAAGAAAGGATTTTTTAGACATGACAGCTAAAGACGTAAAATTTGGTGATGCTGCCCGTCAGGGTATGCTTGCTGGTGTAAACATTCTAGCAGACGCTGTGAAAACAACTTTGGGTCCTAAGGGCCGTAATGTTGTTCTCGACAAGTCGTTTGGTGCGCCGACCGTTACAAAGGACGGTGTATCTGTGGCCAAGGAAGTTGAGCTAGAAGACAAGTTTGAAAACATGGGCGCTCAGATGGTGAAGGAAGTTGCTTCACAAACGTCTGACGTCGCGGGTGACGGTACGACAACAGCGACCGTCCTTGCTCAAGCAATCGTGAACGAAGGCCTGAAGTCAGTTGCTGCGGGTATGAACCCAATGGATCTGAAGCGCGGTATCGACAAAGCCGTGAAGGCAGCAGTCGACGCGATTGGTGGTATGGCTAAGCCTTGCGAAGATTCGAAGGCAGTTGCACAAGTCGGTACGATTTCTGCGAACTCGGATGCGGGCGTTGGTGCAATCATCGCCGAAGCGATGGAAAAAGTTGGTAAAGACGGTGTGATCACTGTTGAAGAAGGGTCAGGCTTCGAAGACGAGCTTGACGTGGTTGAAGGCATGCAGTTCGACCGCGGTTACCTCTCGCCATACTTCGTCAATAACCAAGACAATATGACGGCTGAACTTGAAGATCCGTTCATCTTGTTGGTTGACAAGAAGATCTCAAACATTCGTGACTTGATTCCTGTATTGGAAGGCGTTGCGAAAGCAGGCAAGCCTTTGTTGTTGATTGCTGAAGATGTTGAAGGCGAAGCGCTTGCAACATTGGTTGTTAACAACATGCGCGGCATCGTGAAAGTTGCTGCAGTTAAAGCTCCTGGTTTCGGTGATCGTCGTAAGGCAATGTTGCAAGACATCGCTATTTTGACTGGCGGTACAGTGATTTCTGAAGAAGTTGGTCTTTCACTTGAGACAGCAACTCTAGATGACCTAGGAACAGCAAAGCGTATTCAGATCTCGAAAGAGAACACAACTATCATCGATGGTGCTGGTAAAGCGGAAGACATCAAGGGTCGTGTGAAGCAGATCGAAGCGCAGGTTGAAGAGACATCATCTGACTACGATCGTGAAAAGTTGCAAGAGCGTAAAGCGAAGCTTGCTGGCGGTGTTGCTGTCATCAAGGTCGGTGCTGGATCTGAAGTTGAAATGAAAGAGAAGAAGGCACGCGTTGAAGACGCATTGCACTCAACTCGTGCGGCGGTCGAAGAAGGCGTTGTTTCTGGTGGTGGCGTGACTCTGATCCGTGCTCTTCAGGCTGTTGGTGATCTGACAGGCGATAACGAAGAGCAGAACGTGGGTATCCAGATTGCCAAGCGCTCGATGGAAGCTCCACTTCGTCAAATCGTCACAAACGCTGGCGGTGAAGCATCTGTCGTTGTTGACAAAGTGAAGCAAGGCGAAGGCAACTTCGGCTTCAATGCTGCAACTGGTGAATACGGAGATATGATCGCGATGGGTATCTTGGACCCAGCGAAAGTAACTCGCTCTGCACTTCAAGCAGCAGCTTCAGTTGCTGGTCTGATGATTACAACAGAATGTATGATCACTGAGATCAAAGAAGACAAGCCTGCGATGCCTCCAATGGATCCAGGTATGGGCGGCATGATGTAAGCCGACCCTCGGTCGAAAAACCCCATCCAGTCTCTGGATGGGGTTTTTTTTGGCCAGTCGAAAATAGCGGGCATAAAAAAACCCGCCGAAGCGGGTTTTTCAATAGCGTGAATTACGCGTTTGCAAATTGCTCTGCAACGTATTCCCAATTCACAAGTTCCCAGAATGCTTTGAGGTAGGCTGGGCGAGCATTACGATAATCGACGTAGTATGCATGTTCCCAAACGTCACAAGTCAATAATGGAGTTTTGCCGTCTGTCATTGGGTTTCCAGCGCCGGTCGTTGATGCAAGCTCTAATTTGCCGTCGCTCGTTTTGACAAGCCAGCCCCAACCAGATCCGAACGTTGTAACAGAAGTTTTTGTAAATTCTTCTTTGAAGTTTTCAAACGAACCAAACGTTTCGTTGATCGCATCAGCAAGTTCACCGGTTGGTTCGCCGCCACCATTTGGTGATAGGCAGTGCCAGTAAAATGTGTGGTTCCACACTTGCGCCGCGTTATTAAAAATTCCGCCAGACGATGCTTTGATAATGTCTTCAAGTGTTTGACCTTCAAACTCAGTTCCTGGAACCAAGTTATTTAGATTGTCGACATATGTTTTGTGGTGTTTTCCATAATGAAACTCGAGAGTTTCCTCAGAAATATGTGGTGCCAATGCATTTTTTGCATAAGGCAGTGAGGGCAGTTCGAATGCCATGGTGACCTCCAGCGGTGTTTAAATTGGTTCCGCATGATTGTGGGGCCTTCTGATGACAAATCAATCTTTTCGGAAATCATGGGTAGGTTTTGCTGAGGGATTCGGTAAACTCATGATATGAACAAGGCGATGGTATGACGCGTAAAGAACCACAATTCAACGACGATTTAAGTGCACCGATTTCGGTCCCTGAATCGAGAGAGCCCAGGGACTCGGCGGCGCAAACACAAAACCAACAAACCTCAGCAGTGCGCTCGGTCAGCGATAAGCCTCGATCAAACGGATTACTCTGGTTGTTTGTCATCGTAAGTCTCTGTGTGTCCTTTGGTATGGCCTTTTTTGGACTTGAGGAGGCTGGACGGTATCAGGCAGCGCTTACCAAGACCGAAACGCAAGCAAAAGAACTCGAAGCGACGATTCAGCGGTTGAATGATGTGCAATCACAGGGTATCGGTGAGCTCGCGCAATCTGACGCGCAAATGCGGAAAATGGTGCAGTCCGTTGAGGCTCGCCTGAAGTCTGATGTGGCATCCGATGTCGAGAATATCGCGCGGCAGGTGGAGTCGGACACGGTTGCCATTTCGACCCAGCTGAAGTCTCTTGAGAAGAATGTCGAGTCCGTAACGAATACCTCGCGGGCCCTGCAATCGAAACTTGATGAGTCGGTTGCTCTTTTAAGCGAGCAAATTAATACAGAGCGTACTCGTATTGACGCCGTCTCGGAGACACGGCAAGCAGTCATGACCTTGAGTCAGGATTTGCGGTCACTGAATGAAGCTGTACTCGCTTTGGATGGGCGTCTTGAGCGAGTTGACAATGGTCGGTTGGTAAATCAGCAGACAGTAAAAACGATTCAGTTGGCGGTTGATGGTATTAATGAACAATTGAGTCAGCTTGCAAACGCCAACAATGCATTGCTCGGACTCGAGGTTCTTTCTGAGCAGGTGGATCGGCTTACGCAACAGGCGAACCAGCAACAGGAAATCATTGATGCAGTTGATGCCAGTCGCAAACAACTGACTCAACGAATTATCGATCTTAATGAGCGCATCAATAGTGCGCCCACGCCAGGAGAGCAATGATGCGTCGCGTCGTTTTTAATCAAAAGGGGGGTGTTGGGAAATCGAGTATTGCAGTCAATCTTGCAGCTGCTAGCGCCAAGTTTGGCTTGAAGACACTTCTGATCGATCTCGACGTACAAGGAAACAGCACGCATTACATTGTTGGCGAACCAAATGAACCTTTGAGTGGGATTGAGGACTTCTTTCAGAATCAGCTGTCGCTGTATTCACGTGAACCATTGACGTCGTTGGTGCATGCAAGTGCCTATGAAAACCTGAGTGTTATGCCATCCGGACGTGGTCTACTTGAGCTTGAGCATAAGCTCGAAAGTCGTTACAAGATGTACAAATTGAAAGAAGCGCTTGCTGAACTGATGGATCAATTCGATCGTATTTATCTCGATACACCACCCGCGCTTAATTTCTTCTCCCGGTCTGCGATGATTGCAGCCGATAGAGTTGTTGTTCCATTTGACTGCGATACATTTTCAAAGCAGGCCCTGTATCAGCTGACTGAGACGATTGATGAAATCAAAGCTGATCATAATCCTGATTTGACTTTGGAAGCCATCGTGCCAAACCAAGTTCCGGCTCGCGCAAAGCTACCTCAGAAACTCATTGATGAATTGAGGTCAGCGTCATTGCCTGTGTCACAAACGACGTTGTCGTCAAGCGTGGTGATGCGCGAATCGCATGAAAAAGCGAAGCCATTGGTGTACTTGAATCCCAAACATCGTCTGACTCAAGAATTTGAAGCACTGTTTCGAGAACTCGAGTCAATCACTGAATGAGTTCAAATACAGCAGAGATTATTGAAGCGCTGAATCAGCTTGAAATTGGCTTGCGACAGCTTGGCTTATGGTCAGAGACACGACCAGATGTTGAGGCCCTCGCAAGCACAATGCCTTTTTGTTACGACACTCTTGAAATTGAGCAATGGCTTCAGTTTATTTTCTTAGGGCGGATGCGAGAAATTTTGGAGCAGGGCGATGTGCTTCCGGATTCGTGTGCGATCTACCCGTATGTTGAGATGTTATCCGGTGCGGGAAAGCCTGTTCACCCAAAGTTGGCTGAATTGATCCAAGAAGTTGACCGGAGCATTACAGGTCAAAGTGGTAGCGGGGAGAGGATTTGAACCTCTGACCTTCGGGTTATGAGCCCGACGAGCTACCAGGCTGCTCCACCCCGCAATCGAGGCGCGTACTATAGTGAGGTGTACCTGTTTCGTCAAGTAAGACGTAACATTTAAGTGTATAAGTTTTAACGAATTGGTGACATCGATATGACAGCGCCGAGAATCCGAGCGAATCGCTACAGTGTGATGACACTCGAATGGCCAAAAGACAGTGAGCCCCTGGAGCTCTGGCTCAAAGAACAGTGCCGCAAAGCACCGGCACTGATGCAAGAGATTTCAATCGTTTTGAAACCCGCTGCAGAACATGCAGTTGATGATATTGAGAAAGCAGTCGAAACAATCGATCAACTCGGAATTGGTTTGATTGGATTAACCGGTGATTCTGCGCATCGAGCGATCGCTGATGCCTTGGGTCTTGCTTGGTTATCGCAACAGAACCTGACGACGGAGCAGCCCACAACGCAAGCATCCGAAACGACTCAAACCCACGATACAGCCATGGTGGTTGAGGGTCCGATTCGATCGGGTGTGCAGATCTATGCGAAAGATCGCGATCTAGTTGTCATTGGACAGGTGAGCGAAGGCGCCGAAATCATGGCTGACGGCCACGTGCATATCTATGGGCGGTGCAGAGGACGAATCGCAGCAGGTGTCAGTGGACAATTGAATGCGGAGATTTTCTGCCTGACATTTGAGCCTGAGTTGGTCTCACTGGCGGGCATGTATTGTGGTTCTGATCAGATTCCAGAGGATCTCTGGTCTGCTAGAGTACGTGTAGGATTGAATGATTCATCACAAACACTCACGTTTAAATTAATGGGATAAAAGGAGAAAAAAGGTTGGCTATTGTTGTCACTGTGACCTCAGGGAAGGGCGGAGTCGGTAAAACGACGTCATCGGCGGCCATCGCAGCAGGTCTCGCGAAAGCAGGTCATCGAACGGTTGTTATCGATTTTGATGTGGGTCTCCGCAACCTCGATCTCATTATGGGTGTTGAGCGCAGAGTAGTATTCGATTTTGTGAATGTGATTTCTGGAGAGGCCACGTTAAATCAGGCGTTGATTCAAGATAAGCGTCTCGACAAGTTATCGATCCTGGCGGCGAGCCAAACTAAAGACAAAGATGCGTTAACCGAGGAAGGCGTCGGCAAAGTACTTGATCAGCTTTCAGAGATGGGTTTTGAGTACATTGTGTGTGACTCTCCTGCGGGAATCGAGCGCGGTGCGACGATGGCACTTCATTTTGCCGACCATGCTGTAATTGTTACCAATCCGGAGGTGTCATCTGTTCGAGATTCCGACCGAATACTTGGTATTTTGCAGTCAAAATCCAAACGCGCAAAAGAAGGTGGCAAGGTCCATGAGCATCTTTTGATCACGCGTTATGATCCAGTTCGCGTTGATAACGGTGAGATGCTGTCTAAAGAAGATGTGTGTGACATATTAGCGGTGCAACTCATCGGTGTGATCCCCGAGTCGAAGGCTGTTCTGAAAGCCTCGAATACTGGTGTGCCAGTGATTTTGGATGAGGAATCCGATGCTGGACTTGCCTATGATGATGCGGTTGCTCGTTTCTTGGGTGAGGAGCGTCCACTTCGGTTTGTAACACCAAAAAAACAAGGGCTATTGAGCCGTATCTTGGGCGGAGGTGATTGATGGCATTGTTTGGACTGTTTGCAGGGAAGAAAAAAACATCAGCCGCAGCAGCAAAAGAGCGGTTGCAAATTCTCATATCTCACGAGCGCCACAATCGCAATGGGCCTGATTTTTTGCCTGATCTGCAGCGAGAGATTCTCTCTGTTGTCAAAAAATATGTAGCGATTCGTGATGATCAAGTGTCAATCCGCTTGGATCGAGAAGGCGATGCTTCAGTGTTGGAGCTAAACGTCACGCTCCCAGAGAATTAAATTGCAGATTCTTTGGTACGACTACGAAACATCCGGTCGTGATGCGGCCGCAGACCGGCCGATACAGCTTGGTTGGCAAATGACGGATCCAGGTATGGAGCCGCATGATGAAGCTGATTCGATGTTGATTCGACTGCCTGATGATGTGCTTCCGTCACCTGGGGCGATGTTGGTTCATCAGATAGTTCCTGAGATTCATCAACGAGACGGGGTCTCTGAAGCGGACCTTGCGTTACATCTCGAACAACTGATCGCACCAAAGACATTGGTAGCAGGCTATAACTCACGTGGCTTTGATGACAAATTCACGCAGCATATTTTTTATCGATCGCTTCGTGATCCATACGCATGGCAATACGCTGACGGACGCGGGCGGTTCGATCTGTATCCAGTCGTCCTAACGTATTTTGTACTTGCGCCCGAGGCTATTCGTTGGCCTGAAGATCATGATGGTCGTCCACGCTTTAAACTCGATCGCATTGGTCCGCTGAATCAATTGGATCAGGGGCTGAAGCGCGCACATGATGCATCAGCTGATGTCGCTGTAACGGCTCGCCTTGCTAAGCAACTTGCTCATTATGATCCAGACCTTTTTGCGTCTTGCATTAAACGGATCGACAAACATTTTGTAACTGATCAAATTCGTGCTGATGGTCGGAGCGATGGGCTGTTGGAAATTACGCCGTTTGCAGGTTGGGAACGCGGATTTGTTCGTGATCTCTGGATTCCGTTTCGCATGTCCGAGCGGTCGAATGATTACATCGCATTTGATTTAGACCATGACCCTCAAGACGTCATGGCCGGATTGATTCAACTTGTTGAGTCAGACGAAGAGGCAAAGAGTCGCCTAAGATCGCGTGCACGCGAGCTTGGGATTCAAACAATACGCATCAACTCGCAACCAATGCTGTTTTCACGTGGGTCGCTTGAAGCGCAGGTTAAAACTCGTCTTACGGCTTTTGGTCGCGATGAAACGCGGCAAAATCAGAATCTGGATGTGTGGCATCACATTCAGGAATCACCAACGTTTAAGCAGCTCTATCAATTGGCTGTGACAGTCTTGGCTGAACCAGAAAGAGAACCCGTACACGATGTCGATTTTGCACTCTATTCAGGCGGTTTTTTATCGACGCATGATAAAGACCTTCTCGCGAGTTTGCCTTTAATGAACCCAGAAGGCTTAAGTCAGTTTGATCAAGCCTTTGATGATCCACGCTATGCCGAGCTCTTGTTTCGATACCGCGCACGGAATTTCCCCAAATCACTCACACAGGGCGAGTGGACGCGTTGGCAAAAAACGCGTCGTGAGAAATTGATGGGGATGCAGACGCCACAGACTAGTGCGTCACGAATCCAAGATGAATTGCTAGAGATAAGCCAACGAGCCGACCTGGAGCCACATCATATCGAGCAGTTACAGCAGTTTGTGGATTGGCTCGATAATCAGCCACCGATCTAGTTATCTCCAAACAACTCAATTATTCGATCGGTATGCTTTCAATACAATAGGATCTCGTAGCCGTTGGTTGAGATAGGTGACAAATTCCTCTTGTGTCAGCGTCTGAAGAACCATCGCTTGTTCCATTCGATCGCTAAAGGGACGACGTAAACCGATTGCTCGCCAAATCGCATTTGAAAGTTCCCCTTGGGTCGATGGCGGATTAAGTACTTGATCTAAAAGGCTCGAGCGCTGACTTTCAAACTGATCCTTCGGCATCTCAGATACCATCGGTGCAAAATTTTCAAATTCGTTCTGGATTGCGGCAGCGAGTTCATCAGGGCTCGCTGAAGGCGATTGAACGGCCCCTGTTAAGATTGGCGTGTTGTACAGCGGAAACGCAGTTGCAAACGTAATGTAGCCCAGCTGCTGTTCGGTCCGCAGGCGCGTGTAAAACGGTGCTTCGATGATGTTACCTGCCAACTGATTCAATATCCGTGATCTTGGATCGGTGTTCTGATCAACGTAAAGAACGGCAGCCGCTTGATCAGGGTGATCGTAATCGTAAGCTCGGGTGCGTTCGCCGGGCCAGGCATTGGTTGTGATGATTACTTCAGGAGTTGTCGTATCGATCGGTAACTGCTCAGACCAGTCGGCGAGAAGTGCTTTTCCTTCGCTTGTCGAAATCGGTCCGTGTAAAAACATTTCGGATTTCAATCCAGAAAAGAATGCCTTTTGATATTGGTGGAAGGTCTGTCGATCGATACTCTCGAATGCCTCATTAAGGTCGGCTTGTGAGTAAGATAACGGCATCAGTTCAGCTGTTATTTCGTCAAATAAACGACTCGATGGCCGTGCCGTTTGAACTCGTGCGAGGCTTTGTGATTTGAGTTGTCGCAGACGCGTCCACGTCGACTCATCAATTAGGGGGATAGGTAATTGAGCCAAAACTTGGTCGACGAGTGTCTTGAGCGAAGCATGATAGCCAGAAAATTGGAGAGTAATCCCAGATTGCGACTCTTGGGCCGAAAATCCAGCACCTGCCAGTGCAGCCGAATAACTTAAACTATTAAAGTGCTCATTAATCGCATCTGCGAGGATGTCACTCATAATTGATGCTTCAGGCGAATTTGAGGCAAGCGGTGTTCTCAAGCGGATATACAAATCACTCTTCGGTTGTGAATATCTGTTTTCAGACAGAACATATCCAATTGATCCATCTGAAAAATAGTTGATCCGAGGCTGAGTTTCGATCGATGCTTTTCGTGTTGCAGGAATTGGATCGCCTGGATCCTGAATAAATGGGTTCGGTTCAGGAAGTGTTACCGCTTCACTCGATGTGACGCGTGCTTTCTGAAACAGTTTTAAACGATCGATGGGAAGGTTGAATCGGTTGATCTCAGTAGGGTAGTAAGTTGTCGTTTCAGTTGGCTTAATTTCCGGTGCGGTCAGACGAATGAGCATTTGCTCAGGAATTAACCAGCTCAACATGTCATTCACGAGTGATCCGTCAAAATCTCTCAGCAAGCGGCCATGCGTAAATAAGTCACGGGGTGGTATCGAGTGCAACTTTTCGGAGAGGTAGGTGACGATGTTTTGTGGATCCGATTCCTCTTCGAATCTAAAGTTGGCATCAGAGACCACCTTAAGCTCTTCAAATCGCCATGATGCAATTCCTTTGGTTTCGATAAGGCGGATGGTCTTAAAAATTTCCGCAATGATCGTATCTCGATTTTCAAACCCTGCTGGTGTCAGACTGACGCTGATCGCAAACGATCGGCTCTCGGTCATGCCGAGACTTTCTCCGGCTGATAGTGCATTGGCGTAGCCCTGCTGTTTGAGATGACTTAAGAGACTGCCTTCCCCTTCGTGACCGAGCAAATGTCCGATGTATCGCAATGGCGCTTTGTCGGCAAAGGCGTCTGTTTTAGGAATTGGAAACATCAAAGTGAGTCGCCGAGACTCAGTTGCCGGCTTGGATTGGACAACCAGAGGCAATCGTTCGGTATCAAAGAGTGGGTCTGAAATAACACTTGAGGCGAGATTCTTGTTAGGGATGGCCTCGAAGCGCGATACCACCATCTGCTCGAGCGTATCTAAGGATTCTTCCCCTAATACGGCGAGAGCCATGCGATTGGCTGAATATTGGTTTTCGTAAAAATCTTTGAGTGCTTCGAGTAATCCTGGTTTTTTCAATGTGCTCAGATTGCCCGCACCAAATTGCGAAAAAGGATGACTTGGGTTTAATCCTTGCTTTGTGGCTTCGAAACTTAAGCGTGCCGCGTCACGGAGTTTGGATTGATATTCTGAATGAACCGCGTTGACTTCACGATCGACATAGGACGGATCAAGTGTGGGTGCGACAAAAAAACGGCTGAACCGGTCGAGCGCAGGCTCCAAGGCTTTTGGATTAAGGGAAAAAAAGTAATTCGTATGTTCGGGTGCGGTAAATGCGTTGTGAGATCCTGCTTGGTCTGAAATAAATTGTTGATACTCGCCTGCCTCGGGATACAAATCAGTACCAAGAAACAACATGTGCTCAAGAAAATGAGCCAAGCCCGGAAATTCCGCTGGGTCGTTATTCGTTCCTACATAGACATCCATCGAAGCCGCGGCTTTATCGGTCGTGGGATCAGAAATAAGAATCACTCTGAGAGAATTAGATAAAGTTAGAAATCGATATTGGCGATCGCTTAAACCAGGGGCATCGATTGTTGCATTGACACAGGTCGATGCCAGTAAAAGAAAAGCTGCGATCAGTCGCATGTCACCACCAATATTTATTCCAGTTTTCGGGATTGGCCCAGAACTTTGGATTATTCCAAGCCCGTGTATGGTTATAGGTTGCGAGCGAATAGTGGAAACTCAAGAGTGCATGATTTTTTTCGTGACAATGCGCTCCGCGCCTGAATGCAAATGCATACAAAGATTCTGGAGTGATTGTCTCACTCGCGAAACAGAGAATATCACCAATCAGCAAGTTTCTAAGTGCACCGGCAACGAGAAGATCATCTTGGTCAACGAGAGGAAATACGATGATCGCAGCGTTCGGAACGATGGTGCTTTGACGAATCTGATCAGCTGTCAGACAGTCTACCCGGTTACCCGTGTGCGATTGATAATCGCTAATGACAGGGGGAATTTGATCACCAATGACCCAGAGGTGCTCTGGCCTTGAGTGCTCAAGCCACGGCGCGATAATCGCATCAGGAGTTTGCTGGTTCAACGGGATTCAGGGTCGCGAATGAAGCAGGGCGCGTTTGGTTTTGAATGATCCTCTGAGTAGCTATATCCGTCGTAATTGAAACTCAGAAGATCATCAACGCTTTGCGCGTCTGACTCCACCATAAAACGCGCCATCAAACCGCGTGCACGCTTCGCATAAAAACTGATGATCTTGTACTCCCCGTTTTTTAAGTCTTTAAAAACTGGAGAAATAACTGGGCCATGCATCGCTTTAAAATCAACGGCGGCAGAATACTCATTACTTGCTAAGTTCACTAGCGCAGAACCATCAAGAAGTGAGTTCAATTCGCTTGTTATACGAGTCTTCCAAAATTCTGGAAGTGATGGAATCGAGTGGCCTTTCAACTTCGTTCCCATTTCAAGGCGGTAGGGGCGCATGGCATCGAAGGGTCTTAGTAAACCATACAGTCCTGACAGAATTCGGACTCGGGTCGAAAGACGTTTCAGTGCGTCAGGACCCAAGGTCTGAACATCAAGCCCTTGATACACGTCACCATTAAATGCGTAGACCGCAGGCAACAAATCATCTGAGTTGTGGTTTTCATTCCACTGTTCGAATCGCGCCGCGTTGAGTGCAGATAGTTTGTCAGAGAGTTTCATTAAGCTCGCGAGATCGGCAGGGGTCATGTCGCGCATCATGTTGGCGAGTTGCGACGCTTGATCCATAAATTGAGGGACCGAGATATTGGAGCGATCGACGCGAAGGTCTGTGTTCAGAGATTTTGCAGGCGATAAAATTGCTAACATTCGTTCCTCTTTTTCTTGCGTCGGTCCTAATGAAACCGGACACTATCGTCAGGTTTAATATTTGGACAAATGGATTGTGATCCAAGTCACCCCAGACATCGCCGCCGGAAAATTCTTTGATGAGCTGATTAAAGCCAATGGGCAGGCGCGTCCGGGTGCTGATAGTTTACTGAATTTTTTAAAAGACCTCTCCCCAGATGTGCTTTCTGAAAAGCGGGTCGCGCTTGAAGCAGCAATTAAAAGTCAGGGAATCTCGTTTTTAGTTTACTCAGATTCGATGAATATTGATCGGTCTTGGCCGCTTGATCTCGTACCCAGGGTAATGCGTGCATCGGAATGGACTCAAACCGAGCGAGGACTTAAGCAACGTCTCAAAGCACTTAACTTATTTTTAAACGATGTCTACAACGAACAAGCTGTGATTCAAGATGGCATCGTGCCATCTGAGTTGATCACTGAAAGTCCCCACTTCATCGAACTGGCCACAGGGATTCGTCCACCCTTTGATACTTGGGCTCATATTTGCGGTTCTGATTTGGTGCGAGATCACACAGGACAATTGTTCGTTCTTGAAGACAATTTACGAGTACCAAGCGGTGTCTCGTATATGTTGGAAAATCGATCTGTGATGAAGCAGGTTTACCCTGAACTGTTTCGTAATCATCAAATCCTTCCAGTCAGTCAATACGCCTCAGATTTGCTTGATATGTTGAACGCGCTGTCGCCACGCCCGGTTGATCATCCTGTCATCGTGGTGCTAACGCCTGGGATTTATAACTCTGCATATTTTGAGCACAGTTATCTTGCACAACAAATTGGAGCTGAACTTGTTCAGGGGTCGGATTTGTTTGTTGATTCCGACGACTGCGTTTATATGAAAGCGGTTGAAGGGGTGAGTCGAGTGGATGTGATTTATCGCCGCATTGATGACACCTTTCTCGATCCAGAAGCGCTGAATCCAGATTCAGTTCTCGGGGTTCGTGGTCTCATGCGTGCTTGGAGGGCCGGTAAAGTCTCTATAGCAAACGCGCCAGGAAGCGGTGTGGCAGATGATAAAGTGCTGTATGCCTATGTCCCAGAGATCATCAAATATTATTTAAATGAAGATCCAATTCTCGATAATGTACCGACGTACATTTGTTCAGATCCCGAGCAGCGAGCCTACGTTTTAGATCATTTGGACGAGCTTGTCGTTAAGCCAGCTGACGCCTCGGGTGGTTATGGCATCATGGTCGGGCCACATGCAACGGATGAGGAAATCGTTTCTCGACGCGCTGACATCATTGAAAATCCGAGAGTGTGGATCGCGCAACCAACGCTTGCGATTTCGACGACACTGACGGTAACCAACGAAGGTGACCTTGCACCGAGACACGTTGATCTTCGCCCCTTTGTTTTGCAGAGTTCGAATCAATGGTGTTCAACCGGTGGCCTCTGTCGAGTCGCGTTGAAAGAAGGTTCTTTGGTTGTTAATTCATCCCAGGGCGGTGGCTCCAAAGATTTTTGGGTGGTCGCTGATGAAGGTGATCCAGCGTGTTAGCCCGGGTTGCTGAGCACTTGTATTGGCTTTCGAGGTACGTTGAACGTGCCGAAGCAACCGCGCGCCTCGCAATCGCTGCGTCAGATACGATTCTTGATCTGCCGGATGGTGTTCCTTATGACTGGGAATCGCTGATGCAGGTTTTTGGTTCAGGTGACTCTGATCCAGGGATGACCGAAGCGGACGTCATGGAACAGCTAGTGCTGGGTCTTGAGCACTCAGGATCGATTCGAGGGTCAATCGCAGCCGCTCGTGAAAATGCACGAGTCACTCGAGATCTGATTCCAAAAGATGCTTGGATCGCGCTGAATGAATTACACGGGTTAATCGAGCGTCAGTCATTCGCCGGATTTGATCGGTCGTCGAGGATTCGACTCCTTAAACAAGTCATATCCAGTTGCCGACTGTGGCATGGGTCTCTCATGGCAAGTCAAGCTCGTGATTTGAGCTGGCTATTTTTGCGACTTGGAGATCGGTTAGAGCATGCGGATATGGTCTCGAGGTTGGTCGATCCGCGAGTGACTCAGATGGTACCTGGTGTATCGAGCCGTTGGAGTAGTTATGAATCAATTGGCTGGCAGAATTTATTGTTAGCACTTGGTGGCGTAGAGATTTACCGCCATAGCGCTAAAAATCGAATTCTCGGAAGTGACGTTCTCGACTTTGTCCTTCGCAATACGAGCTTTCCTCAATCAATGACCTCTGCTTTGATTCGAATCACCGCGCTTCTGGAAGAGCTGCCGCATCAGCGTGTGTCGACAGAGTTAATCGATGGAGTCATCGATGGATTGAATCAGCTCGACCTCGAACGACTGACACCGGATTTACTCACCGAAAATATGGATTGGATTCAACAAGGTTTGGTTTCATTGCACGAGCAAATCAGTGCAGAATATTTTTTCTTCCAATCCGCGACGCGCTAACCCGTGGGTTTCGCTTAATGAATGATGTACTCTTTGCGATTCTTTACGAATAGGGCATCAATTTGACAAATTCTCCCGCAATTGCCGAACGTTTGTCTGCTTCGTCTAAGCAGTGTCTCGGTGTGCGTGGATTGACAAAATATTTCGGGGACTTTGCTGCAAACCGAGATGTCACGCTATCAGTCGATGTTGGCGAAATTCATGCATTGCTTGGTGAGAATGGCGCGGGGAAATCAACCTTAGTCAAAATGCTTTATGGGATGCTGAAACCCGACTCCGGAGTCATCGAGTTTCAATCCCATCATTACGCCCCAGACAGCCCCCGGGCGGCCAAGCGAGCGGGCGTCGGTATGGTCTTTCAGCACTTTGCAGTTTTCGACTCTTTGACTGTGCTCGAAAATATCGCTTTAGGACTCGAAGGACGTTTGCCGAATCAGCAATTAGCATTTGAAATCACTGAAATTTGCGAGCGATATGGGTTGCACGTTGAATTGGATCGTTATGTCCACGATCTTGGTTCCGGCGAACGGCAACGTGTTGAGATCATTCGTGTCTTGATGCAAGACCCTCGGCTTCTAATTCTCGATGAACCGACTTCCGTACTGACACCCCAAGAAACCGAGGAATTGTTTACGACTCTTGATCGTTTATCGGATGAGGGGCGATCGATTATTTATATTTCTCACAAACTCGACGAGGTTCGAGCACTCTGTGATAGGGCAACCTTAATGCGCGCTGGTGAGGTTGTTGATGTGGTTGATCCGCGTCAAGAGAGTACGCGCTCTCTTGGTGAAAAAATGATTGGCGAACGACTGGGCGATACAAAGCGATCACATAGCGCAATATCTGATAACACGAAAGCACGTTTGACGGTTCGTGTCGGAGAAGTCGTTCCTGAGTCAAATCAGAATATGGTGTTGAGCGATATCTATCTGTCGGTTGCCCCCGGATCCATATTAGGAATCGCAGGAGTTTCAGGTAACGGTCAAGATACGTTATTTAGTCTGCTATCGGGCGAAATGACGCTGCCCAATTCCGATACGATCGTTTTGGATGGGAAGCCAATTGCGAATTTGGGCATTGAACAACGGCGGCAGCTTCACCTGTTTGCTGCGCCTGAAGACCGTTTAGGACATGCCGCAATTCCGGATTTGACACTCTGGGAGAATGTGATTCTTACTGCTCGTCAGACTCGCGGAATTTTAAAGAACGATCATTTAATCAGTGGGACCGCAGCGAAAGCGTTCGCGTCCGAAATCATCGAAACATTCGATGTGAGAACCCCATCTGTTAACGCCAAAGCATCAAGTTTATCAGGCGGTAATTTACAAAAGTTTTTGATTGGTCGAGAGCTCTTGAGCGATCCGCGTGTGTTTGTTGTATCAAACCCAACGTGGGGTGTTGATGCAAAAGCGCAACGGTTTATTCATCAAATGCTTAACAAGCTGGCGGATCAGGGTGCTGCCATCGTCCTAATTAGTCAGGATATTGACGAGTTGTTGTCGATCAGTGATCGTATTTGTGCGATTTGTCACGGGCGCTTGAGTCGAACATATCCGACAGGTGAAATGACACCAGAGCATCTCGGTGCACTGATGCTTGGGCAGGATGAGACATGATTTTTGTTGAATCGCGCGCGGTGACCCGCTGGTATCACGAGTGGTTGGCAGTACTGATCGCTCTAGTTTTGACGATCACAACCGCTGCTGTGCTGCTTGCGGCAATGGGACTCGATCCAATCTCCAGTTTACAAAAGATCTTCATTCAACCGTTGAATTCGCTGTATGGCGTTAGTGAGTTACTTGCGAAAGCGACCCCATTGATCACAATCGGCGTAGCACTCGCTTTGGGGTTCCGGGCTGGTGTCTGGAATATCGGCGCTGAAGGCCAACTCGTTATGGGTGGTCTTTGCGGTGGTGCTGTTGCGCTTGCCTTCTGGGATATCGATGGATTTTGGGTCATGCCTCTTGTCCTGTTAGGAGGAGCACTGGGTGGATTGGTTTGGGGCGCGATACCAGCGTTCTTAAAAGTCCGATTCAATGCCAATGAGATATTGGTTTCACTCATGTTGACCTATGTGGCGATACTTCTTTTAAGTGTGATGGTTCACGGACCCTTACGCGATCCCGACGGGTTTAATTTCCCAGAAAGTCGTTTATTCCACGATGCAGCTACGTTGCCCAAACTATTTTCAGCTGGTCGTGGTCATCTAGGATTTGTTTTTGCCATCATGTTTGCTTTGATCGGCACTTGGATCGTAAAACGTTGGCATCTCGGATTCGAAATGAGGGTGACGGGATTATCTCAGTCAGCTGCGAAATTTGCTGGTTATAGCCGTGATCGGACGATATGGGTTGCCTTATTGATTGGCGGTGCGGTCAGTGGATTTGCGGGCGTTGTTGAAGTTACAGGCAACATTGGTCAATTGGTTCCCAACATTTCACCGTCTTATGGATTTACAGCAATCATCGTAGCGTTTCTAGCGCGGCTCCATCCTCTCGCCGTAGTTCCTGCTGGATTGCTCGTCGCCTTGTCATATCTCGCGGGTGAAGCTGCTCAGCTATCACTGGGTATTCCAGCTGCGAGCACGCAGGTGTTTCAGGGGCTTCTTTTGTTTTTCCTTTTAGGCAGTGCGTTGATTGTGAACTACCGCATACGCTTTGGACGGGTTGGGTAATGGATTACGAATTAATCTCGTTGATTATCCATGCAGTATTGGTGGCATCGACACCCCTAGTGTTTGCAGGTTTGGGTGCGTTGATTCAGGAACGTGCTGGGGTTCTGAACTTAGGTATTGAAGGGTTGATGATTGTTGGTGCGCTGGCTGGGTTCGCAGTCGCGTTGGCAGATTACCCGCTCATGGTGTCAGTCGCTGCAGCTGCTATCGCCGGTGCGTTGCTGTCTTCGATATTTGGGGTTTTGGTTCTTAAGTTGTACGCAAATCCGGTGGCGACAGGTCTTGCTTTGACACTCTTCGGTCTCGGATTAAGTGCCCTTTTGGGTGCTCAATATATTGGTCAAGCTGCGCCGCAGGTTGCGGTCTGGTCGATACCAGTACTCAGTGAGATTCCGATCATTGGTCATGCGCTATTTTCGCACGATCCATTGGTCTATTTTTCGATACTAATGGCATGGTTAATTTGGTGGTTTTTGACTCGATCCCGTGCAGGATTAATTTTGCGGTCGGTTGGCGAGAACCACACTTCAGCGCACGCGCTTGGTTTCTCGGTTGTAGGTATTAGGTTTTTGGCGATTATGGCTGGTGGAGCGCTGGCGGGAATTGGTGGGTCGTATCTGACATTGGTTCAGACCCCTCTTTTCGTCGAAGGGATGACCGCAGGTCGTGGTTGGATCGCGCTGGCTCTTGTCGTATTCGCCTCTTGGCGTCCATTTCGGGTGATCGCCGGAGCCTATTTATTCGGAAGCGTGTCGATTGTGCAACTTCACGGTCAAGCGCTCGGGCTATCGGTTGCGTCACAATGGTTGTCAATGTTGCCGTATCTGGTCACTATTGGCGCCCTTGTGGTCATCGCCCGACGTGGCGATATGTCACAAAAGCCCCCCGCAGATTTGGGGTCCGTCTTTCGAGAGAGTAAATAGTAGAGGTCAAAAGTTAGATGAATAAAACAGGTATAGTCTTCGGCGTGCTAGCAGCTGTCGCAATCATTGCAGCAGCTGTTTTATTTAAACCCGCTGAGAAAGACGAAGTAGTCGTAGTCGACGAAAAAACTAAGATTGGTTTTGTCTATGTCGGTCCAGTTGCCGATGCGGGTTGGACCTATGAGCATGATCAAGGCCGTCTTGCCGTTGAGAAAGAATTCGGTGAGAAGGTAGAAACAGTGTTTGTCGAGAGCGTTTCAGAAGGTCCTGATGCCGAACGTGTGATTTCGCAAATGGCCTCAAACGGCGCCGATATGATTTTTACCACATCATTCGGGTACATGAATCCAACGATCAAGGTTGCCAAGCAGTTCCCAAATGTGAAATTTGAGCATGCAACTGGCTATAAGCGCGCTGATAACGTTGCGACCTATTCCTCACGGTTTTATGAGGGCCGTCACGTTTTAGGTTTAATTGCTGGGAAAATGACGAAATCAAATACGATTGGTTATATCGCGTCGTTCCCAATTCCAGAAGTTGTTCGTGGAATCAATGCAGCATATTTAGCAGCAAAGAGTGTTAACCCCGAGGTTAAATTTAAGATTATTTGGGTATCAACTTGGTTCGATCCAGGCAAAGAAGCTGATGCCGCTAAGGCCCTAATCGATCAGGGCGCTGATATTCTAATGCAACACACAGACTCAGCTGCACCAATGAAAATCGCTGAAGAGCGCGGTATCTACGCATTTGGTCAGGCATCTGATCAAGCAGCGTATGGCCCAAATGCGCAACTAACGGCAATTATTGACGATTGGGCTCCTTACTATGTGCGTCGTGTGCAAGAAGCAATGGATGGTTCTTGGTCGTCAACTGATACCTGGGGTGGTTTTGACACCGGAATGGTTGCATTAGCACCTTATGGTAAAGCGGTTCCTGACGATGTGAAGGCGATGGCTGAGGAAGCGCGAAAGGCGATTGTCGAGGGCCGACTTCATGCATTTACAGGTCCAGTGAATAAGCAAGACGGAACACCTTGGTTAAAAGCAGGTGAGACTGCTGACGATGGGACATTGCTTGGTATGGACTTCTATGTTGAGGGCATTGAAGGATCGCTTCCGTAAGCGATCTTTGATCAACTCAGTGGAGATTGGTTGAATCGGTTAGCAAACCGGTTCACCAAACTCCAGATCACTAACGCTTCAATGCATAAAACCACGAGTGCCGCAAACATCAAATCGGTTTGACCTCGGCCATTGGCATGCAACATCAAATAGCCTAATCCACTTGATGATCCAACCCACTCCCCAACGACAGCGCCAATTGGTGCGACAGAGGCTGCAATGCGAATACCCGAAAGCGCAAAGGGAATCGCGAGTCGTAATCGAACGAAGTAAAACAGATGCATAGGCTTCGAACGTAAGGTCTGGAAAGTGAGTTCCCATGGCTTAGGAAATGCTCGAAACCCGGCCAAAGTACTGGCCGTCACCGGGAAGAAAACGATGAGTGTCGTCATTGCGAGTTTCGACGCAAATCCGTAACCCAGCCACAGCATTAAAATTGGCGCGATTGCGAAGACTGGTAGCGCTTGAGTAATCACAAGTGTCGGCATTGCAAACTGAGTCAGTCGTTTTGATTGGCCTATCCAGCACGCAACAAAGAATCCGAGGATCGTGCCAAGTATTAAGCCGCTGATAATCTCAAGCGCTGTAGTCAAAGCGTGCGAGCTGATGAGTGGTAGGCGCTCGATCAGTGTCTGTGCTACTCGATCTGGTGCAGGTAAAATGAAGTGCGGTATCTCAAATGCTAAAACGACTAACCACCACGTCATGATTAGTGCGATCAACGGAATGACCGAGAAAAAGAGTCGGCTCATCGAGTGCCATCCAGAGCTTGAACCAGCGTCTGATCGTCATCGAATGTATCGAGAGCGTGTGGACCGGTCATTGACTCAGTCGTCAGTACCATTGCAGTTTCCAACCAATTGTGGGCATCGCGTGGGTCATGAGTCACAAGAATGAGGGTTTTATCGACAAGGAGTGTTTGGCATAAATTCGCCATTTGAATACGCGTTGATCGATCTAAGCCAGAAAATGGTTCATCCAGTAAGATGAGATCAGCGTCTTCGATCAACACTCGAGCGAGAGCAACGCGTGCTTTCTGACCACCACTAAGAAGTGACGTTTTACGATTCGATAGATGGCCTAGTTCGACTTCCTGTAACAGTCGTTGAGCTCTGGCTTGATGTTCGGTCGTAATAGTTTCGCCACGAACGCGAAATCCAAGAAGTACATTGTCGATGGTTGTTGCCCATGGGAGTAGGGCGGGCTCTTGAGCAATGTACGCAATTTTGTCGGTTTCTCGCTTAATTTCCGGTGCGCCATTGATTATGGCGGCAAGGAGAGTGGACTTCCCTGTTCCTGACCGACCAAGTAGTGCGATCTGATCACCGGTTCTAATCTCTAATGAGACAGTCGCGAGTGGATCATAGCCACGATAGCTGAGATTCAAGTCCGAAATACGTAACACGGAGGGCTCCAAACAAGGTCAATGGAAGATACCTTGTCGGTGGCCACCTGTCATCGCATCACGGTTTGTCGGTCCGAAAATGCTTCGCAATTCTTCCCGCAAAAATCGCGGATAAGACATGTGATTGCACAGAACCGGAGCGCATGGTGAAACCGATAGGAACGCGGGTGCCATACAACACACCGCAGACGGATGCTCCAGCAAAAAACTCAAGTTGTTTGGCAAGCATGTTGGCCGATTCATTATCCGGTGCGACAAGAATATCTGAGTAACCCACGCCATTTGAGGGGTCGGAGACGGCTTGATCAAATACGATGGGGCCATCGAGTTCGCCGCCAGTGATTTGTTTTCGGTCCGACATCTTACACAGTGCAGCCGCATCAAGAGTCGATTGGTATTCGGCATCAATTCTGTCCACGGCAGATAGTAATGCCACCTTTGGAGTTTCTACTCCCAGTAGCTCAGCAACATGAATGGCATTTTGAACGATGACGACTTTGTCAGCGAGTGACGGTCTGTGATGTAACACCGCGTCTGTTAGCAGAAGGGGTTTATCGTAAAGGGGCACATCAAACCGAAATATGTGCGAAAGAGAAGTTTTCGTGTGAAGCGCTGGGGTATTTTTGATCGCTTCAATGATTTCACTCTTATCAAGATTTCCGCGATGTAAACTTTCCAATTGTGATTTGGCAGCCAAGTCACAGCCAATCTGGGCTGCTTGGTGGCTGTGTGCGACGTCAATTATTTCGAGTGAAGAAATATCGATACCGAGTTCACTTGCCAGACCTTCGATTTTTAACCGGGGACCAATAAGCACAGGGACTAAAGTGCCTGTCTCTGCCATTTCAAGCGCAGCAGTGAGAGAAATTTGATCCGTTGGATGAATGACGCCGACACGGATGGGGGGTGATACATCGAGCGATGATTGGAAATTTTGTGCCCGAGTCTCTGGGTCAAATAGATTGAGTTTCGGCGTGTGCATGCGAGGTCTGACAATTTTTTCAGTCGGAGCCATGACCTTTGCTTGACCAACGACAACCGCGTCACCATTTTGATTGTCGATACGGCAGTCGAGTATTAGGCTGTGTTTTTCATCATTTTTCTCAGCCACAGCTACGGTGACTGTCAATGTGTCGCCAATACGAACTGGACGCTTAAAGCGGAAGCTTTGTTCTAAATAAATCGTGCCCGGACCCGGAAATACTGTTCCAAGAACCGTCGATACTAACGAACCTGTCCACATGCCATGTCCAATGACTCCATGAAACATCGATTCGTTGGCAAAAGAAGTGTCTAGATGCGCGGGGTTTACATCTCCTGAGACTGCAGCAAAAGCTCGGATATCCTCAAGCGTTAGGGTGCGGACCAAGCGAGCACTCTGTCCGACGGTAATGTCGTCGTAGAGTACATTTTCAATGACATCATGATTTGTTTCGGTCATCTCACGGCACCATATGTTCGCCGCAATCGACGTATAGCGTTTGTCCAGTCATGCCAGTCGCAAGGTCTGATGCAAGGAAACTAACTAAGCCAGCGACTTCTGCTTGCGTCACGAGCCGTTTTAAAGGGACGCGTTGCTCGACAGATGCCATTAACTGATCGAAGTTTGCGATTCCTGATGCTGCGCGAGTTGCAATAGGTCCGGGTGAGACGGCATGTACACGAATGTTGTCAGGTCCAAGTTCCGCCGCCAAATAACGGACAGAGGACTCGAGCGCTGCTTTGACAGGTCCCATGAGTCCGTAATTGGGAATCGCTAAATGCGCTCCAAGGTAACTCATCGTGATAAGGGTGCCGCCGTTTGTCATGAAAGGCTTGACCAGATTGGCTGTACGCATAAATGAGTGGCAAGAGATGTCGATGGCTTGTTTAAACCCCTCGGCCGATGAGGTGTGGAGTGGTCCGTGTAAATCATCGAGTGGAGCAAACGCAATTGAATGCACAACAAAATCGATGCCTCCTAGCATCTGGTTTGCTTCTTCAATCGCCGCCCCAAGCTCATCATCAGCCTCGACGTTGCAGTTAAGAAGTGGGATGTCGAGTGGGTCCAAAACCGGTTGAACGTATTTGCGAGCTTTATCATTTAGACAGGTTGCGACGACTTCCGCTCCGAGTTCTTTTGTAAGCTTTGCGGCCGCGTAGGCGATCGAGTGATCATTGGCGACTCCGATAACGAGCCCTTTTTTTCCTTGAAGCATTTGCTGATTCCCTTCTGCAGTGAGCGTTGTGCGTCGCATCATTTATACAGAACATTGTGACGATAATGTTTCAATCTGCCCAGATCTTGATTTGAATCATTTTGCTACCACCACTACCTCAAGGGGAGTCGAATGTCGCAGTTTTTGGATTGGTTGCTACTTATCGTTATTGTTTGTGTCAGTTTGGCTTCGCCATTGATTGTTCTCGAATTCGTCAGCGGCAAATTTTAAGCTAAATCCCAGACTTCAACTCTTGCGATTTCAGCGATTCGATACGTTCACTGATCATCGTATTTTGGGGCATTAGATCAAGAAGTAGTTGTTCGGCTTGTATCGCTCTATCGTATTGTTGAGTGTTTTCGAAAATCATGGATAAGCCGCCTAGAGCACCGAAATGACGCGGCTCTAGAATCAGCGTTTGCTGGATATCTGCAAGTGATGCATCAAAGTCGCCGAGCATAAAAAATGCAGTTGCACGACGGTTCCAACCCTCGGCAAAGTCCGGGGCACTTTCTGTCACACGTGTAAAATGAATAACCGCGATTTGTGGTTGGCCAAAATGCAACGCCTGCATGCCTTGATCGAAGATTGATTGAAGTGCTTGGTCACGTGTTGGTAGCTCGTACCAATGAAACCAAATCTCATTTTGGATCTCTGACATTTCGATCAAATTATTCGCTGACTTCAGTGCTTTGAATAGGTCTGTCAGCTCGGACTTATTTTGATCCGCCTGGGTGTTTAAGACCGGAACCAAAATGAGCAAGGTGCAGATGGTTTTTTTTATGATTGATTTCATCGCAGTCTCCGCAGTTCACCACAGAGTAAGCTGAAACATCCGATTAAGAAAGGTTTGGGGTTGCAAGAAAACCCAGGAAAAGAATGGCGCGCTCGAGAGGATTCGAACCTCTGACCGCCTGGTTCGTAGCCAGGTACTCTATCCAGCTGAGCTACGAGCGCGTCAAGGGCGTGAATAGTAATAATTTTCTGGTAAATTGCAACCCGAAATCTGCGTTTAATTCTTTTTTCTTCAAGGAAACACACCGTTGCCTGCTCACTCTCCTCGCCTGATCGCCGGACTTGCAATGCTATGTCTTGGTTTTTTTGATGGTGTGATTGGCGTCGCGTGGCTCTCTATTCATCAGGATTTGAATGTCACCTTGGAGTCGCTTGGTTGGGTACTCGGCGCTGTCGGTTTAGGTTCGGCACTTGGTTCGGCAATTTTTCCTCTTCTCGTGCGTTCAGTTCCTCATTTGAATATTTTGGCGTTGTGCTTAGGAATTCAGGCGTCAGTTTTCCTGCTAGCTATGTTAACGAGCTCATATTGGATGTTTGTATCCTTGTATGCTCTTCGAGGAATTTCAAACGGCATGGCACACGCGGCGTTGAATGCTTTTTTCGCGCAACGAATTAGTCCTCAACATTTGATGAATATTCATGGCGGCTGGGGTATTGGCACCGCTTCTGCTGGTTTTCTCACGGGAATACTGATCGCAAAGGACTTCGGCTGGGAGGCCGTTTACTTGACCGGTGGTGCCTTAAGTTTTTTCGGGGCAAGCGTTATCTTTTTTACACGGCATAACTTTTCCAGCTTGAGAATAGAGAGTCCGTCAATTGATGCAGAGGCCTTTCGAGTAACCTTACCGATCATGTTTTCGGTTGTCTCAGGTGCTGCCTATGTTGGACTTGAGCAGGGAGTCGGTCATTGGATGTCGACCGTTTTGGTTGCGGTTGATGGAACGAATATTCAGCAAGCAGGGCTCGCGACAGGATTATTTTGGGGTGGGCTGACCTTTGGTCGCTTTACGCTAACCCGAATCCCTGCAACGGTTTCGCAAATGCTCTTGTGGGCGAGCGGCTCGGTTGCCGTGATATTGTGCTGCCTGATCGTCATACCGACTCATTTTAAGATGATTGCATATGGTGCGGTTGGGATTGCGATGGCGCCAATGTCTGCATTTATTCTGACTGCCGGTGCTCGATTGGTGCCGGTTGAAAAGCGTGACGTGATGATGGCAATACAAATCTTGTCGTTTTCAGTTGGAGCGGCTGTCATTCCTGCAGCATTTGGAGGATTAGCCTCGTTGACTTTTATCGGCATTCTTCCGTTTGGCTTCGTTGTGGTCTCGCTCTTGCTAATCACGGGTATCTGGATCACAGTCAAGTGCTGATGTAAGGATACCGTCATGCTAATCGCAATCACGCAGTTGTTATTTTGCCAGTTGGTTGGGGAAGTCATTGCCCGCGCTTTCGATCTTTCAATCCCTGGCCCAGTCATTGGCATGACTTTGCTTTTGATTGTTCTGCTGTATCGAGGGTCGATCCCAGCCCACTTGGAATCGACGGCGGAGGGCATACTGTCGCATTTATCTCTACTTTTTGTCCCAGCGGGGGTGGGTGTTGTTGCTCATTTGACAGTCCTCGGAAATGAATGGCAGGCCATCATTGGGTCATTGGTTGGATCCACCGTTGTCACGGTATTGGTCACGGGTTGGGTTTTACAACGTCTGCATAGAGGTAGCCGTGATGAATCCTGATTTCGGTAAAGTGTGGGTTTATCTGTCTGCAAGCCCATTGACTGCTCTGACCATTACTTTGGTAGCGTACTTGGTTGGGGATTGGCTGTATCAGAAGTCAGGGAAAATGCCGATTTTAAATCCGGTATTGATCGCTGTTTTTTTGATCACTGTTGGCTTGACGGTCACAAAAATTGATTACTGGACTTATTTCGAAGGCGCTCAATTCGTTCATTTCTTGCTTGGCCCGGCTACGGTTGCTCTCGCGATTCCGGTTGCGAGATTGTTGAAGACGATGCGCAACGGTTTTGGTTCTTTATTCATTGCGCTTTGTGCTGGATCAACCACGGCTGCTGTCTCAGCGGTTTTTATCGCTGAAATTCTTGATGCGTCAGAACAAACGGTGCTGTCTTTGGCGCCTAAAAGTGTCACAACACCAATAGCCATGGGGATCGCTGAGCGTATCGGTGGGTTGCCATCACTCACAGCTGTGTGCGTGATTATGACAGGCATCATTGGCGCGATGATCGGTCCGTACGTCCTGAATTTTGCGAGAATTACCTCATGGGATGCGCGTGGTTTTGCGATGGGCATTGCTGCACACGGAATTGGGACTGCGAGGGCGATACAAATTAATCAGAACGCGGGTGCATTTGCTTCGTTGGCAATTGGCTTAAATGGACTGGCTACGGCCACTTTAATTCCGATTCTCTATGCTGCGTGGCAGTGGTTTAGTAACGGCTAGCTGAAACACTTAACAACTCAGCAAGACGTGTTAGAATCGCGTCCCTCCGGAGATGTGGCCGAGTGGCTGAAGGCGCTCCCCTGCTAAGGGAGTATAGGGTTTATAGCCCTATCGAGGGTTCGAATCCCTCCGTCTCCGCCAGTTCCATTCTACTTTTCGACCTAATTCGTCTCGATCTTTTGTGAAAACGCGCTATTTGTGCGATGCTCACGATGAAGAAAAGTTTTATAACTTTTAATTCTAGTGCTATAACAGAAAGTTCTTTCACGATTAATTATAACAGGGAGGTATGCGATGCGAATTGGATCCCCAAAAGAGATTTTGCCGGGCGAAGCACGTGTCGCGATGACGCCGGACTCAGCTTCGCAATTACAGAAACTTGGGTATGAGTGTTTCATCGAGAGCGGTGCAGGACAGCACGCCAGATTTTCAGATGCTGATTATGAATCCGCTGGAGTGACAGTTGTCGAGTCTGCAGACGCATTATTTGACGCAGTTGATGTGGTTGCCAAAGTTCGCCCACCGCTTGAGGACGAGGTAAATCGTCTGCGGAAAGGGCAGACGCTAGTCGGGTTTTTCAATCCAGCAGGCGATGATTCCATGCTTGAGCTCGCGAGATCGCGCGAAGCGAATGTGATTGCAATGGAGATGGTCCCGCGTATTTCGCGTGCACAAAAAATGGATGCGTTGTCCTCTATGGCAAACATCGCAGGTTATCGAGCGGTCATCGAAGCTGGCAATAATTTTGGTCGCTTCTTTACAGGTCAGGTGACTGCAGCCGGTAAAGTGCCTCCAGCAAAGGTGCTGGTCGTCGGTGCTGGCGTAGCAGGTCTCGCGGCTATTGGTACTGCTCAATCCTTAGGCGCGATTGTGCGTGCATTTGACGTGCGTCCTGAGGTGGCCGAACAGATTGAATCGATGGGTGCGGAATTCCTGTTCCTTGACTTTGAAGATAGCCAAGATGGAGCGGAAACGGGTGGCTATGCGGCTCCGTCTAGCCCCGAATTCCGCGAAAAACAGTTGGCTCTGTTTTTAGAGCAAGCTCCGGAAATCGATATCGTCATCACAACAGCATTGATTCCCAATCGAGAAGCTCCTGAGCTGTGGACCAAAGAAATGGTCGCTGCCATGAAACCAGGCTCGGTTATTGTGGATCTGGCCGCAGAGAAAGGCGGAAACTGTAAGTTGACTGTTGCCGATGAGAAGATCGTCACAGACAACGGTGTCACGATCATCGGGTATACGGATTTTCCAAGCCGAATGGCAGCGCAAGCATCGACGCTTTATGCCACCAATATCCGGCACATGATGACAGACCTGACCCCGGAAAAAGACGGTCAGGTTGTGCATAACATGGAAGATGACGTGATCCGTTCTTCAACGGTCACCTTCGAGGGAGAAATTACGTTCCCACCACCACCGCTGAAAGTTCAGGCGATCGCATCGAAGGCGGCTCCGAAGCAGCCAGAGAAAACACCTGAAGAAATCGCTGCTGAAGAAGCGGCAGCGATGGCTAAAGCGGGTAGCCAACAGACCAAGCTACTTGTCGTTGGTGCGGCGATCATGGGATTGATTGGTATGTATGCACCGGTTGATTTCATGCAGCATTTTATCGTTTTTGTGCTTGCGGTATTCGTCGGTTTCCAGGTGATTTGGGGTGTTGCACACTCGCTGCATACGCCGTTAATGGCGATTACCAACGCAATTTCCGGAATCATTATCGTGGGTGCACTTTTGCAACTTGATTCTGATATACCGATCGTCTCTATTCTAGCGGGCATTTCCGTTCTGATTGCGACCATTAATATTGTCGGGGGCTTTATGGTGACACGCCGTATGCTCCAGATGTTTAAGAAGTCATAAGCGGAGGGATGTGAAATGACAATTGGACTTCAAACAGCCGCTTATATTTCAGCGACGGTGTTATTCATATTGGCACTAGGTGGCTTGTCAAACCAAGAAAAGGCAAAGCGGGCCGTATGGTTCGGAATCATCGGGATGGCAATCGCTGTCATCGCAACCATCGCTGGATCGGGCGTTGAATTAAGTTCAATGCTGATCGGAACGATCGTTGTTGGCGCCGTGATTGGTGCGATCGTGGCGGCGCGAGTAGAAATGACAGGCATGCCGCAATTAGTCGCAGCACTTCATTCTTTTGTGGGCGCGGCCGCTGTCTTCATCGGTATCAACTCGGACATGTCTACGCATGACTTTGCTTCGAATGCGGAGCGCATTATTCATGAAGTTGAGATTTTCTTAGGTGTGTTTATCGGTGCGATTACCTTCACGGGTTCGATCATTGCCTACGGTAAGCTTTCTGGGAAAATTGGCGGTAAAGCACTTATTATCCCGGGTCGCCACGTCTGGAACATTCTCATGGTCGGCGCATCATTTGTGCTTCTGATCATGTATATGAATCACGCAGGCCCCTGGACCCTTTATGTGATGACCATACTCGCACTTCTGTTGGGTGCGCATTTGGTGATGGCGATTGGTGGTGCTGACATGCCTGTGGTTGTCTCGATGCTCAACTCATATTCTGGTTGGGCTGCTGCGGCAACTGGTTTCTTGTTAGGGAACGATTTATTGATCGTCACTGGTGCTTTGGTGGGTTCGTCGGGAGCGATCCTGTCGTACATCATGTGTAAAGCGATGAATCGCCAATTCTTGTCGGTCATTTTGGGCGGCTGGGGCGAATCAACGGGTCCTGCAATGGAAATTGAAGGCGAGCAAGTAGCCATCGATGTTGACGGCGTTGCCAGTGCGTTGGATGACGCAGATAGCGTGATCATTGTTCCTGGGTACGGAATGGCAGTGGCGCAGGCGCAACAATCGGTGAGTGAACTGACTCGTCGATTACGCGCCAAAGGAAAAGAAGTTCGCTTTGCAATTCATCCGGTCGCCGGACGATTGCCTGGTCACATGAACGTGTTGTTGGCTGAAGCAAAAGTACCTTATGACATCGTTCTTGAGATGGATGAAATCAATGAAGATTTTTCATCCACTGACGTCGTGATCGTGATCGGCTCGAACGACATCGTAAACCCGGCTGCGCAAGAAGATCCGAATTCTCCGATTGCAGGTATGCCGGTATTGGAAGTTTGGAATGCGAAGCAAGTGTTCGTATCTAAGCGAGGACAGGGGACCGGTTATTCAGGAATCGAAAATCCACTGTTCTACAAAGAAAATACGCGGATGTTTTATGGCGATGCGAAGTCGAGTTTGGATCAATTGCTGACACAGATCAGTTAGATCTCATTCGATGAAAAAGCCCTGGAATGTGCCGGGGCTTTTTTTTACTCGAATGGCCCCAACAAATGGCTCATGGTAGAGACGAATCAACTCAATGTTTTAGGCGAACCGTTAAAACCCTGCTCAATGGATCCGTTGACCGGTTTTTTTCGTAATGGGTGCTGTCAAACAGATGCATCAGATCGAGGCAGTCACGTCGTTTGTGCGGTGATGACATCCGAATTTTTGGAATTTTCGTTGAAGCAGGGGAACGACCTGATTACCGCTCGGCCTGAATTTCAATTCCCCGGCCTCAAACCCGGAAACCGGTGGTGTGTTTGTGCACTCCGTTGGGTCGAAGCGTTACGATCTGGGGTTGTCGCTCCAGTGGTACTTGATTGTACCCATGAAAAAATTCTAGATCATGTCAGCCTTGAAACCCTGGTGCATCACCAGTACCGAGAAGAAGCTTAGGTCAACGAGCTTGATCAATTAAATATTGCAGAAGGCTCAGTTCAGCAGGATTTCTTTCCATATTGGCTGTCCGGATCGCGTACCACTGACGCTGTAGCGGTGTCCCTTCAACTGAAAGCTGTTTCAGAAGGCCATGTTTGAGCTCGAGCTGGCAGGTTGCATCGGAGAGCATCGAGATGCCCATGCCGGCGAGCACAGCTTGTTTAATTCCCTCGTTTGTATCCAAAACGATCGGCGCGCGAGAGGTTTGATGAAATAAAGCTCCGAAGAATGCCGCCATTGCGAGTCGCGTTCCTGAACCCACTTCGCGGGCGATGAGCTGATGTCGTATGAGTTCTTTTGGAGTGATGTCGCGATTCAATTTTGCAAGCGGGTGAGAAGGGTGTGCGACCACGATTAACTGGTGTCGGCCGATGACTTCGCTTTCAATATTCGTGTCTTCAGGAGGCGTTCCCATGATGCCAATATCGATTTTGCCCTCAAGAATTGCATCCCAGACCGTATTGCGATTGCCCATCATGAGATCAAGATGAATGCCGGGATGTTCGTCTTGATATTTTGAAAGGATATCCGGCATTACATATCCAGCCGTACCGATAATTCCAATAGACACTTCACCGCGCTCTAAGTTTTGAACCGCCCCCAGCCGTTCTGGAATCGCTTCGATGAGATGGAGGATTTTTGTTGCTTGACGCGCAAGGACTGCTCCTGAGTCGGTCAAGCGAACTGAGCGAGTGGTTCGGAAAACCAACTGTGCGTCGAGCGCCTCTTCAAGCTGTTTGATTTGTGAGGTGACAGTTGCTGGTGAAATCGAAAGATCTTGTCCTGCTTTAGTAAAACTTTCGTTTCTTACTAATGATAAAAAAGTTCTCAATTGCACGAGCGTGACGGATTTGATCCTCATTATTCAGTTTTCCTAAATATTAAATTTTATTTTTATTGTTTGTACTAGGTAATTGCAAGCGGTACAACTCCAATCACGCATAGAAGCAATAAATAACGAGATGGAATACGAGATATGATCGCTTTGGACACTCGGTTGCAGTCATTGAAGAATGGGCAACCTCAGCACGATGCCTTGGTTGAATTGTTCGCCGCATTAGCCACGAAAGCAACTGAGGTGAGTCGAATCATTTCAGCAGGCGGCGACCTTGGAAATACGATCGGTGACCAAAACGCCGATGGTGATGCGCAAAAAGCTCTCGATGTCATGGCTGACGACGAATTCTTGGAAGCTGCGAAAGCCTCTGGTGTCGTCGCTGCGTATTGCAGTGAAGAACAGGATAGTGCCGTGATTCTTGATGAATCAGCCCCATTGGTTGTTGCGATTGATCCGCTGGATGGATCGTCAAACATTGACGTGAACGTGTCTATAGGGACGATCATTTCTGTATTGCCAAACCCAGGTGGTGATCTTCAACAGTCGGCGATGCAGGCAGGTGAACAACAACTGGCGGCTGCTTTCTTTGTGTACGGGCCACAAACCACCTTATATCTCACGACTGGTCAGGGAACTGACTTGTATCGATTAGATCCGGTTGCAGGGGTATTCAAGTTAATTGAAGAAGGGATTCAGATTCCGGAAGAAACGTCTGAATACGCGATCAATGCATCGAATGCTCGTCAGTGGTTCACTCCAGTGCAACGCTACATTAGCGATCTGTTACTTGGCACTGATGGACCCCGTGAACGGAACTTCAACATGCGTTGGATTGGTTCTTTAGTCGCTGACGCGGGCCGAATTTTTAACCGCGGTGGAGTGTTTTTATATCCCGGCGACCGTCGTCCAAAGTACGAGCAGGGTCGCCTTCGTTTAATTTACGAGGCGAATCCAGTCGCGTTCTTGGTTGAACAAGCAGGTGGCGCGGCAACTGACGGCACGACGCGGATTTTAGACAAAATGCCGACTGAGATTCACGAACGGACGGCCCTCGTATTTGGTTCAAAAACAGAAGTGCGTTGGATGGGCAGTTACGAGGCAGAGACTCGCCAAGGTCTTGATCAGTCCCCGCTGTTTAGTCACCGCAATCTATTTCGCTCGTAAACGGAGATACAGCAATGTCACAGAAACATCCAATCATTTCGATTACTGGTTCATCTGGCGCGGGTACGAGTACAGTGCGGGATACCTTCGCACAGATCTTCTTTCGCGAGAACGTCAGCGCTGCGTTCATTGAGGGTGATGCGTTCCATCGCTTTGACCGTGCTGAAATGAAGAAAAAAATGGCTGAGGCGCAAGGGAATCCCGCGAATCATTTTTCGCATTTTGGCGCCGAAGCAAACGAATTCGAGTTACTCGAAGAGGTGTTCAAAACCTACGGTGAAACCGGAAATGGACGCACTCGAACGTATGTTCATGACGATGAGGAAGCTGAGCAATGGGGGTGTCCACCCGGAACATTCACCGATTGGCGAGCCTTTGAAGAGGATACTGATCTTCTGTTTTATGAGGGTCTGCACGGAGCGGTGGCAACCGATACGGTGAACATTGCCCAATATGCAGATCTTAAAGTTGGTGTCGTACCTGTCATCAACCTGGAGTGGATCCAGAAGCTTCACCGGGATAAATCGAAGCGAGGTTACTCGACAGAAGCAGTGACGGATACCATTCTCCGTAGGATGCACGATTATGTGAACTATATCTGTCCGCAGTTTGCGATCACAGATATTAATTTCCAACGTGTACCCATTGTCGATACCTCAAATCCATTTATTGCACGTTGGATCCCAACCCCAGATGAGTCGATGGTTGTTATTCGATTTGCAAACCCACGTGGAATCGATTTTCCATATTTGCTTTCGATGATTCATGACAGCTTTATGTCGCGCCCAAATTCGATCGTGATTCCTGGTGGAAAAATGGCGCTTGCGCTGCAACTCATTTTAACGCCGATGATCTGGAAGTTAGCTTCTGAATCACGACGGTTGCGTGGATAAGGAGAAATCATATGCAACGTAATCAACGCCAACGGATGGCAGATGCGATCCGATTTCTTGCGATGGACGGAGTCCAGGCTGCTAATTCAGGACATCCAGGTATGCCGATGGGTATGGCGGATGCAGCAGTCGCTTTATTTGCAGATCATTTACAGATTGATCCGAGCGATCCACAGTGGCCGGATCGTGATCGCTTTATTTTGTCCGCAGGACATGGGTCGATGCTGCATTACGCGCTAAATCATCTTCTTGGGTACCAAGATATGGATACAGAGCAACTGAGACAGTTTCGACAGCTTGGTGCGCGAACAGCAGGACACCCTGAATATGGACATGCCGCTGGCATTGAAACCACAACAGGGCCTCTGGGTCAGGGGATTACAACAGCGGTCGGTATGGCACTTGCCGAGCGCCGGCTCGCCTCTCAATTTGGTGGTTCACTGGTTGATCATTACACCTATGTGATTGCGGGTGATGGTTGTTTGATGGAGGGAATCAGTCATGAAGCCATTGATATGGCCGGTCACCTTAAGTTGGGCCGCTTAATTGTCCTGTGGGACGATAATGACATCTCGATTGACGGCAAAACGGATATCGCAACATCGACAAACCAATTGGCCCGATTTAAAGCATCAGGTTGGCAGGTCGTTCGGGTTGATGGTCATGATACTGACGCGGTGAGCGCGGCGATTGCGACTGCCAAGAAATCCAGAAAACCATCGTTGATTGCATGTAAGACAACAATTGGATTTGGTGCCCCGACGCTTGCAGGCAGTCATAAGACCCATGGTGCACCGCTCGGAGCAGATGAAATTCAAGCAACACGCACCGCATTAGGCTGGAATCATCCTCCGTTTGAGGTTCCTGATGATGTTCGAGCGATGTGGCAAGCAATCGCAGAGCGGGGGCAACGCGCTCGCAAAGAGTGGCAAGCTCGTTTGGATGGCAGTCCAAAGAAAGCACGGTTTGAACGAATTTTATCGGGCGAACTTCCGAAAGCACTTGCGACCCGAATGCGGCGCTATAAAAAGCAACTTAAGGCAGAGTTGCCAAAAGTTGCGAGTCGTCAAGCATCTCAAATGGCACTTGAAGTGATCAATGGTGCGGTACCAGCGATGGTTGGTGGGTCAGCCGATTTGACCGGATCAAACCTGACGAAAACATCTGCGATGCGCTCTATCACGCCAGGTAATTACCGTGGAAATTATGTGCATTTTGGGATTCGTGAGCATGCCATGGGCGCCGTCATGAACGGCATGGCGCTGCATGGCGGGATGATCCCGTATGGTGGCACCTTCCTCGTCTTCAGTGATTACATGCGAGGGTCGATGCGCTTATCGGCGTTGATGAAGCAGCGAGTCATCTATGTGTTGACTCATGATTCGATTGGCCTCGGTGAAGATGGTCCGACGCATCAACCGGTCGAACATCTTGCCATGCTTCGCGCGACTCCGAATATGCATGTATTCCGACCATGCGATGCAGTCGAAACAGCGGAGGCCTGGGAAATAGCACTTGAATCGACTGAGACGCCATCGGTGATGGCACTTTCTCGTCAAGGCCTTCCAACCGTTCGAAATGAACGAACAAATGAAAACCTAACCAAGAAGGGCGGATATATTCTTCGGAGCGTTCGTGGTACGCGCGACGTTACCTTAATTGCAACTGGATCTGAAATTGCAATCGCACTTGAGGCGGCCGATGCGTTGGAAGCTGAAGGAAAGCAGGTTGCTGTTGTATCGATGCCTTGCTGGGAATTATTCGATCAGCAGTCCGAGCAATACCGTCAATCAGTGCTTGGTTCTGCACCAAGAATTGCCGTAGAGGCACTGACCGGATTTGGCTGGGATCGCTATCTGAGACCAAACGACGTCTTCATCGGTATGAGTGATTTCGGTGCATCGGGTCCTGCACCGGAGCTCTACAAACATTTCGGAATCACCAAAGAAGCGATTTGCGAGACCGCTGATCGCCTGATGCAGCATTCATAATCAGGGAGAAGAACACATGGCACTTATTTCACTCAGACAACTTTTGGATCACGCCGCCGAGCGTGGTTATGGTGTTCCAGCGTTTAACATTAACAATATGGAACAAGGATTGGCCATCATGAAGGCCGCGGCCAAGTTAGATGCTCCAGTCATCCTGCAGGCGTCACGGGGAGCTCGGACTTACGCGGGTGACCCGATGCTAAAAGCAATGGTTACTGCGCTTGCTGAAATGTTCCCCAACATTCCAATCGTTCTTCATCAAGATCATGGGAATAACGAAGCGACGTGTTTGACAGCGATGCAACATGGATTCACATCGGTGATGATGGATGGCTCATTAGAAGGCGACGCAAAAACGCCCGCGTCCTACGAATACAACGTTGACATTACGAAACGTGTGACTGAGATGGCGCATGCAGTTGGGGCATCTGTTGAAGGTGAGTTGGGAGTTCTTGGTTCGCTTGAAACCGGTGAAGGTGAAAAAGAAGACGGGCATGGCTTCGAGGGTAAATTGTCTGAGGATGAGCTTTTAACAGATCCGGATCAGGCGGTTGACTTTGTAAATAAGACTGGTGTTGATGCGCTTGCTATCGCCATGGGAACAAGTCACGGTGCATATAAATTTTCGAGAAAACCAGACGGTGAAATTCTCGCGATGCACGTCGTCGAGGCAATCAATCAAAAATTACCGAATACACATCTTGTGATGCATGGATCCAGTTCTGTACCGCAAGAACTCCAGGACTTATTCAATGAGTTTGGTGGAGAAATCCCTCAAACCTACGGCGTCCCTGTCGAGGAAATTGAGCGCGGTATCAAATGTGGCGTGAGAAAGGTCAATATTGATACAGACTGTCGCCTTGCAATGACTGCTGCCTTCCGACGTGTAGCGACTGAAAAATTGGCTGAATTCGATCCAAGAAAGTTCTTGGTGCCGGCCATGGATGCGATGGAGACACTTGTTGCTGATCGTTTTGAGCGATTTGGCTGTGCGGGTAATGCTTCACTGATCAAACCAATTGCGCTGAGCGATATGGCTCAGATGTATGCTTCGGGTAAGCTATAAATCGCACTAGAAAGGAATCGATATGGCTGATGTAAAAATAGCACCTTCAGTTCTGGCATCTGACTTTGGTCGGTTGGCTGAGGAAATTAAAGCGGTTGATGAAGCAGGGTGTGATTGGATCCATTTGGATGTGATGGATGGACATTTCGTCCCTAACCTGACGTTTGGACCGCCAATTATTCAAGCAGTTCGTGGAGCGAGCCAAAAAGTTTTTGATGCACATCTGATGGTGAGTAATCCAGATCGGCTACTTGAGACGTACCAGAAAGCGGGCGCTGATATTATTACAGTACACGCTGAGGTATGTGATCATCTGGATCGAACCTTGTCACAGATTCGGGAGCTCGGTTGTCGTGCGGGAGTCTCGCTGAATCCTCATATGCCCGAGGATTGTCTCCGCTATGTGTTAGATCGCGTGGACTTGGTTTTAGTGATGAGTGTGAACCCTGGCTTTGGCGGTCAGTCATTTATTCCAGCGGTCGTCGAAAAGGTGGCACGCGTGCGACAAATGTTCGGCGATCGGGATATTGATATCGAAGTCGATGGCGGCATTACGCCAGAGACGGCACCTTCTGTTGTTCAGGCAGGTGCGACAGCATTGGTTGCTGGTTCTGCTGTTTTTAAAGGTGGGTCGGTTGATGCTTACCGAGCAAATATTCAAGCCATTCGAGATTCAGTCAAGGATTTATAATGACCAACTATCGCGATCTCGCGAGTCAATTTTCTCTCGTGTTCGATCTAGACGGTACATTGATTGATTCTGCCCCTGATCTTCAGGCTGCTGTGAATACTGTGCTGTCGAGTCATGGATTACGCCGCATTTCAATTGAGGAGACTCAGGCATTTATCGGTGATGGAATGCCAAAGTTATGCGAGCGAGCGCTTGAGGCCACTGGCGGGTCATCAGAGCTCCAAGAGTCATTCTATGATGCCTTTAAATCCTGTTACATGGCATCTCCTGCGGTAAAGACAAAACCGATGCTTGCTGTTCGCGAAACGTTGATCACAGCGAAGAGTGCAGGATTTGCGATGGGTGTTTGTACCAACAAATCGGAGCCTGTTGCAGAGACGATTTTGAACGAACTGCAGTTAATGTCGTTCTTCACTAACTATGTCGGATCGATGCCAGGACGTGCTCTAAAACCCGATCCTGAGCCATTGCTTTTGTGTGCAGAGCGCATTGGAACAAAGGGCCGACAGGCGATTCTAGTCGGCGATTCGATTGCAGATGTAAAGGCAGCTCGTAATGCCGAGATGCCTTGCGTGCTGGTCCGCGGCGGTTATACGAATACTGCTCCAGAATTACTTGGCGCAGATGTGGTCATTGATAGTTTTGATCATTTGTTCACCGCTTTAGAAAAGTTAGGAGCCTAACGCATGCTTAAAGCAGTGATTTTCGATGTTGATGGAACTTTGGCAGAAACCGAAGAAGTTCATCGAGAAGCATTCAACACCGTTTTTGAGCAAGCAGGTCTAGGTTGGTATTGGTCTCCTGAGCATTATCGTGATTTGTTGAAAGTAACAGGTGGCAAAGAGCGGATCCGTCACTACCTAGAGACTGAGGGAATCGCTGGTATCAGCGATGAAGATATCGCGTCATTGCATCGATTGAAGACAACGCGTTATGCCGAATTACTCCCGCAATCAGTTTCACTTCGTTTAGGTGTTGAGCGCTTGATTAACGAATGTCTGTCGCGATCAATCCGCCTGGCAATCGCGACAACTACGACTGAAGCAAATGTGACCGCACTGGACGCGGCTGTCGGTGGTGCTTTGAAACTTGATCAGTTTGAAGTTGTGGTTGGTGGTGTCGCCGTTCCTGAAAAGAAACCAAGTCCTAAAGTTTATCAAGTTGCCCTCGAAAAACTCGGATTAAGTCCTGATGATGCAATCGCAATTGAAGATGCGGCTGCCGGCGTTCAGGCTGCCAGAGGCGCCGGTTTACGCTGTCTAGCAAGCCCATCGTTTTATACTGCACAGCATGATCTATCGAAAGCAACTGCCGTTGTTGAGAGTCTCGATAATCAAGGGGATGGCATGCCTGTGACTGTCGACTATCTCAATCTATTGAGCGACTAAACTTGATCGCGTATTACGCCGCGAACGATACCCAATACCTCAACATCAGCATTATTAAGGATAATTGGACTCATTGAGCTGTTTGCAGGGATCAGCTTGACTCCATCTTGGTCCAGTCGCAGTGTTTTGAGCGTGACTTCTTTTTGATTGATGCGAACGACGACTTTTTCCCCATTTTCTGCCATCTGCGATTGCTCAATTACGACAACGTCTCCGTCTAAGATATTCGCGTCCTTCATCGAGTCTCCTCGCACTCTCAACGCATACGTATTTTTGCGCACGAGTCTCGATGGGACATCAATCATCTCTTGTTGCGTGAATATATCAATCGGGTGACCACAGGATACCCATCCAACAATTGCAATGCTTTCGAATGACTCCATCAATAATGGCTCAACGTCACTTTCAGAAAGCGGTGATGATTGTTTGGTTTGCGGCAATAAGATCGTTACCATAATGTCTTTCTCCAATCATTGACTGGATATTTATACAGTATCGTGAAGCCTGTTGCCAACTTTTCTCAATTACCCCTCGTTGATGGGCAGATGTATTTCATTCCGCTCGGGGGATCAGGCGAGATCGGAATGAACCTTAACGTCTACAGTTGTAACGGGCAGTTTCTTCTGGTGGATGTTGGGATAACGTTCGGTGATGACACTACGCCACCTGGGATCGATGTCATCTGTCCTGATGTGTCCGCTCTTCGATCTGTACGGGAGCAAATCGTTGGTATCGTGATTACTCACGCGCATGAAGATCATGTCGGCGCTGTTCATTATCTCTGGAATCAGCTAAAGGCTCCTGTTTACTGCACGCCGTTTACAGCATCTGTCGCGAGACGAAAGCTTGGTGAAGCGGGCCTCCTAGACCAAGTCCCGATGCATGAGGTATTACCCGGTTCTCACTTAACCTTGGGGTGTTTTGAGATTGAATGGGTGACCCTGACGCATTCGATACCGGAAGCCAATGCGTTAGTGATCCAAGCCGCGGGACGAACAGTGTTTCATACAGGGGATTGGAAGCTTGATCCGCATCCACTCGAAGGTTCGCATTACGACGACCGCCGACTCATGGCGCTCGGTGAGTCGGGAATTGAATTTGTTATTGGTGATTCAACCAATGCAACAACAGATGGGTGGTCTGGATCAGAGGCGGAATGTCATAAAGCATTATTGGAAGTCGTTGCAAAGCAGCCGAATCGAGTGGCGGTGACATGTTTCTCGTCGAATACAGCACGATTAGCCAGTCTGGGTGATGTCGCTCATGAAACCGGTCGTCGCATCACGGTTTTGGGACGAAGTTTATTTAATTATTTGCAAACAGCGAAATCGACTGGCTACCTAAAACACTTCCCTGATTTGGTTCCGACTGAAGATCTCGACTATTTACCACGTTCAGAGCAATTGATCCTCGCCACAGGGTCACAAGGAGAGCCGCGTGCAGCAATGGCTCGATTGGCCAAAGGCGAGCATCAAGATCTGCTTTTGGAGCCAGACGATACAGTTGTGTTTTCATCCAAAGTGATTCCTGGGAATGAAAAAAAGTTGTACCGGCTTTACGATTTGCTATCGCAAAAGCAAATTCGAGTGGTGACCGAACAAGATGCACCGATTCATGTGTCTGGTCATCCATGTCGCGATGAGTTGCGATGGATGTATCGCGCACTGCGTCCGCAGGTTGTCATTCCGGTACACGGTGAGGAACGCCATATGGCTGCGCATGCAGAGTTAGCGATTGATATGGGATTGGGTTCGGCGCGTGTGGTGAATGGTGATGTTTTGCACTTAGCGTCATCTGGTGCGCATTGCATTGGTCGAGTGGCAACTGGGCGATTAGGGTTATCAGGGTCTAGTCTTGTTCCGTTGAGTGATCGTGCGTTATCTGAGCGTCGGGCGTTAGCTGACGGTGGTTTAATGACGCTAACGATTGTTTTAGATAAGAAGGCACGCTTGGTGACGGAACCGCAGATTCAATTTGTAGGAGTTCCATCTGGCGATATTGATGCTCAATCACTGGATAGTGATTTGAGTTATGCCGTTGAAGAAATCCTGTCAGAACTGAATTCGAGAACCCTTCAGGACGATGATGCGCTTCGGAACGCACTTCAGAGAGAAATTGGAGCTCTCGTTCGACAATGGTTAGGTGTTAAACCCAAGCAACTGGTGAACATCGTCAGGGTCTAGTGAGAGCGATTGCGATCTCAATTCATTGGTCGTTGAGTGATTCAGGACCGAAATAGTGTTCGATTCCGACTGAAATCGCGTAGCAAGCTAATTCCGTTGTTTTTGGGATCTTGAACTCTTTGCCGTCCCGTTTTCCTTTCTCGTAGTACTGTATCGTCCGCTTTTTGAGCCCCAGTTTCTTGGCTGCTTGTTCTTGCGTGAATTTGCAGTCTTTTCTCCAGGCTCTGAATTCGCTCGGCTTCATAAAGTGGCTTTGATCCTTAAAAACAGCGCGTATTATCAGGGGTAAGTCGATCGATTTCATGACGCTTTTATGACAATTTAACGCACTTTATGCGTATTTTTGTTTTTGGCTTGAGGTTTAGTTAAAGCGTGTTTGTAGAATCCAAATGATCGCGCAATCTTGGGTTCGGTGAGAGCCATGACCAACAGCTCGCTATTTGACAGAAATTAATTATTGCAATGTTGAATCTCAATTTAACGCAAAATTTGCATTATGCATTTTGTGCGCTTATAATGTCTCTACACACTAGATCAGAGGAGGTACTTACCATGATTTCTGTAGGTGTAGGTCGCGCGATTGTCACGTCATACGAAAAGATCGCTAGCCAAGAAGTTTACGTGGCGCGTTGGAAGAAAGCGCTTGCAAGTCATGAAGTGGGCCGTAAAGGATTGATCGCACGCTTCTTACTCGGAATTCGGTTCTAGCGAATCCAAAGATACGAGAAAAGCCCCGTAATACGGGGCTTTTTATTTGCAGCGTTAAAAGAGTTTAGGCGTAACTGAGATCGCGGCTGCAATATTGGGACTAATCCAAAGATAGCTGGTGAGATTGCTGCAACGAGCGCAAGTGCGGCGCAAATCCAAGTACCGGTTGCTGTCTCATCCATTTCAATCCCCTTCTGATTGTCACTAAACATGAAATGTTCTACATCGATAGTGTGGAATTGAACTGGGTGAAATATCGAACTCAGTTATCCTGTAACCTGTTCGACATCAATAAACTGATGTCGGTACGAAAAGCCCGATATCTCAATTTGAGGTTTTGATTAGTGCAAGTGCTTAAACGATTTGGATTCTTCATATTCACCATTACGATCACCGGGTGCTCTGGAACAATGGAACGCATGAGTGGATGGATGGGTGTGGATCGCAGTGCCTTGCTAGACCAGCTTGGCGAACCTCATGAGATCTCTCAGAGTCAATTTGGCACAGTCTATTCTTGGTATCGAAATGATGAAGATAAAAATGGTTGCACGGATCAATTCACGCTACGCAACCATACAATTATAAGCTTCGCTTCAAATTGCGGAGTGTTTGGCGGCTGGGGCACACCGGCCTACAGGGTATCAAACGGAACCACACCGAATTAATTGATAGCGAACTAGAATTGATACTCAAATGGCATGCGTTGACAGTGCCGAAACATGCTAGCCTTACCCCAATTCTTAAAATTTTTTTATTAGGACAACTGCAATGAAAAAACTCGTTATGCCTTTGGTACTAGTCTGGTCAGTACTTACCTTGGGTGGCTGTGCCTCATACAATTCTGTCGCGCCAGAATGGGCACAAATGGGTTCGGCGAATTCCGAATCGACATCGAGCGAATCTACCGAGAGCGATGAAGACGCGAAGCCATGGTGGAATCCAACGTCTTGGTTCTAATCTGATCAGCCTCTGTTCACGGGCCAGTGGCTCTCGGACAGAGGTTGTCGCGCCACCGAGGATTCTTTTTAGACAGGAATTTTCCGTCGCGAGTGTTTGAAAGAGTGGTGTCCCGAACAGGAATCGAACCTGTGACCTGCCGCTTAGGAGGCGGCCGCTCTATCCTACTGAGCTACCGGGACCAAGAGTTCTTTACTTAATGGGTCGTGAGGTTACCACGTCGCTATCTTCAGTCCCACAGCCAGTTTCCGGTACACTCCCGTCATGGATTATCAGCCAACCCATATTGAAATTTCTGACCTCGGTTGCGAACGTGACGATCGACTATTGTTTAAAAATTTGTCGGTTCATTTGCAGTCGGGTTCTATCTTACGCGTCGCGGGCCCCAATGGCGCTGGCAAGACAACCCTTTTGCGAACCCTAGCTGGGTTGTATGAAGTCCAAGTCGGTAAGGTCTTAATCAATCAAGCGCCTCTTCACGAGCATCTTGAGCACATCCTCTACATTGGTCATAAGCCACAAGTCAGTCGCGATCTCACGGTCATTGATAATCTAAAATTTTTAACGGGCCTTGGCGATTCTCAGCTTGAGAGCGCACTCAGTGATGTCGGACTTAAGGGATACCATGACTCCCTTGTGAAAGAGCTATCGCAAGGGCAGGGTCGACGCTGTGCGTTAGCGAGACTTTGGTGCAGTTCACAGTCTATTTGGATCTTAGATGAGCCATACACTGCCCTTGATACGCAGATGGTCAAAGCGCTCGATGAACGAATCACATCTCACGTTGCTGATGGTGGATTATGCATATTTACGACTCATCAGCCCCCTCAAACACTTGTTTATGAAACGCTGGAGCTTGGCCGTGGCAATTGAAAAACGGATGCTTTCGCGTGAATTCAAGCTCGTGGCGGCGAGACCGGGCGATATTTTTAAACCCATGTGGTTTTTGATGCTTGTGATCTCAATGGTCCCGCTGGCTTTGGCCCCCGACTCACTGCTTCTCGCAGAAATTGGGTCGGCGATGATCTGGGTCGCCACACTACTAGCGATTCTTCTCAATACCGAACATTTATTTCAGTCAGATTTTTCAGACGGTGTTTTGGAACAGTGGTTGTTTTTGGATCGACCATTGGCCTGGCTAGTTGCGTTGAAACTTGTCGCACACTGGTTTTTTCACGTTTTACCACTCATTTTAATGACACCAATCGCGGGATTGATGATGTCGGTGCCGCCGCACGTGTTGACCGCGCTGCTGATCACATTGATTGTCGCAACTCCGGCGCTGACTTGTTTTTCTGGTTTGGGTGCTGCACTTACCCTTGGATCTTCTCGATCTGGTATCCTTGGTGTATTGGTCATGATGCCTCTCTTTGTGCCGGTCGTTATTCTGGCAGCGGGGGTTCTGATCCGAGCCACGGACGGTTCTGATACGTTGCCATTATTGGCATTACTTGGAGCATTTAGCGTGGTTGCGGCGACTCTCGTTCCAATCGCGGTTTCTGCGGCGATTCGATTGAATATAGGAGGTTCTAGCTAATGAGTTGGCGTTGGTTTCATCAGTGGGGTTCCCCCCGATGGTTTTACGAGCGTGCAGGGCGTTGGCAACTGGTGTGCGGTTGGCTCGCACTAATTCTTCTTGTCGGAGGCTCTGTCTGGGGCCTTGGTTTTGCGCCAGTTGATTATCAGCAAGGGCACAGCTACCGCATTATCTATTTACACGTTCCTGTGGCGTTTCTCGCTCAAGCGCTTTATGCGGCAATGGCGGTTTGTGCGATTGTTTTATTTGTCTGGAAAATGAAACTGGCGGATGTGGCGATGCAAGCAATTGCAGTAACAGGGCTTGCATTTACTGTGTTAGCTCTCGTGACAGGCGCTGTTTGGGGGAAGCCGACTTGGGGCACCTATTGGGTTTGGGATGCGCGATTAACATCCATGCTAATCCTCGCGTTCCTCTATCTTGGATTGATCGGCCTCAGAGCGGCGATCCAAGATCCAGACCAAGCTGGTAAAGCCTGCGGAATTCTGGTTCTGGTAGGAGTCGTCAACCTTCCAATTATTAAATACTCTGTGGAATGGTGGAACACTCTCCATCAACCAGCGAGTCTCACTTTGACTGAAAAACCAGCAATGCCTGCGTCAATGTGGGTCCCTTTACTGGTCAATATCCTCGGCTATTACATCGCGGCTGCTTATCTTGTTTTGAGTTCAATGCGTGCGATTGTTATTGAGCGCGAACGCCGCGCTTCTTGGGTCAAGGAGCTAGTCAGTCGTGCTTGAATTTCAATTTGAATCATTCGCAGCGTTTATCGAAATGGCGCCCCACGGAATCTATGTCTGGCCGATGTACGGTCTCGGACTGTTGATACTTGGTGGGTTGACGTGGAGCAATGCGCGTCAACATCGGCGAGCAATTAAAATGGTGAAGCGAAACCTGGAACGTGAGGAGACTTATGAATCCTAAACGCAAACAACGTCTATTCATTATTTTGGGCTTGGTGTCAGGGCTCGGTGTGGCCGTTGGCCTTGTGATGTATGCATTGAGTCAGAACATCAATCTTTTTTTCACGCCAACGCAAATTGCCAAAGGTGAGGCGCCTGCTGCGCAAATGATCCGAGTCGGCGGCATGGTCGCTGACGGCACTGTTTACCGTGATCCGCAGAGCCTACAAGTTGCATTTGACGTAACGGACTTCGATAACAATGTTCGTGTTACTTACGAAGGCATCCTTCCTGATTTGTTTAGAGAAGGTCAGGGTGTCGTTGTCCAAGGTCGCATCAACGAAGGTCAGTTTGTTGCAAGCGAAGTGCTCGCTAAACACGATGAAAATTATATGCCGCCAGAAGTAACTGAGGCATTACGTCAGTCTGGGAAACTCGATGAAATGATGGGAGGTCAAAAGCAATGATTCCAGAAATTGGACATTTTGCACTTGTCTTGGCATTCGGTCTCTCGATTTGTTTGGCAGTTTTTCCACTCTACGGTTATCTGACCAATCAGCACGGATTTTGCGCGACTGCCAAGCCACTCGCTCTCCTACAGGGGTTTGTTCTCGCCGTCTCATTTGGGGTGTTGATGTATGGATTCTTGGCGCATGACTTTACGGTGAAGTATGTCGCCGATAATTCGAATCTATATCTCCCGTGGTACTTCCGGATGAGTGCAGTCTGGGGTGCTCATGAAGGATCGTTATTATTGTGGGCGCTCATACTCGCTTTTTGGGCTGCTGCCGTTGCACTGTTTAGTCGGAATATCCCCGAACATATGTCAGCCCTGGTTCTTTCAGTGATGGGAATGATCAGCGTTGGATTTCTTGCGTTTATGCTGTTCACGAGTAATCCATTTGTGCGCATTTTGCCGTTTGCCCCCGGTAACGGCGCAGACTTGAATCCGCTTCTTCAGGATCCGGGATTAATTTTCCATCCACCTATGCTCTACATGGGTTATGTCGGATTGTCAGTTGCGTTTGCATTTGCAATGGCATCTTTGATCTCCGGTCAATTGGATGCGACGTGGGCACGGTGGTCGCGACCTTGGACAACTATTGCCTGGTCGTTTTTGACTCTCGGTATTGCACTCGGTAGTTGGTGGGCTTATTACGAGCTCGGCTGGGGTGGATGGTGGTTTTGGGACCCTGTTGAAAACGCGTCTCTGATCCCATGGTTGGTTGCGACAGCGCTGATGCACTCGTTGGCGGTCACGGAAAAAAGAGGTCTTTTTAGAAGTTGGACCTTGTTGCTTGCTATCGCAGGATTTTCGCTGTCATTGCTTGGTACTTTCTTGGTTCGTTCAGGAGTTCTTAACTCAGTTCATGCATTCGCTAACGATCCAGAACGTGGAGTTTTTATCCTTGGCTTTTTGGTGGTCGTGATTGGGGGCTCGCTAACGCTTTACGCCGTACGCGCGTCGAAAGTATCTGAGCCTGGCGAATTCGGTTGGATTTCCAGGGAATCGTTCTTGTTGTTCAACAATCTAGTGTTGACCGTCATGGCGGTCAGTGTGCTACTTGGAACACTGTATCCGCTATTCGTTGATGCAATCGGTGGCGGTAAAGTTTCTGTGGGTCCACCATTTTTCAATGCAGTCTTCGTCCCTTTGACTGCCATCCTAGTCAGTGGTATGGCTTTTGGACCACTTGCCAAGTGGCGGCAATCAGATGATCCACGCTTGTATCGTCCGTTGATTGTGACTCTGATTGTCAGTGTGATTGCAGGCCTTGTCTGGCCGATAGTTCTTGGTGGATCGTATTCAATTGCAACTGCAATTGGCGTCGCTCTCGCATTGTGGCTTGCCATTGCAACAGGCGTTGATTTGGTGAAAAAAGTCAGTCTGTACGGCGGTATAAGTCAAACGCTCTCACGTGTTGAGAAAGGCACGATTGGTATGTGGTTAGCCCATTTTGGAGTGGCCGTGATGATTTTTGGTGTGGTGATGGTTGAAAATCATACCGAGCATCGTGATGTACGCATGGGTGTCGGAGATACTCAGAAGTTAGGTGTATACAACGTCCAAATGACTGACTTGACGGTCATCAATGGCCCAAACTATGTGTCTGATCAAGCGACGTTTGAAATCTATCAAGGGGATTCCTTGTATAAAGTTGTGATGCCGGAAAAGCGTCGCTACAACGCGTCGGGCATGGTGATGACAGAAGCAGCAATCGACTCGGGATTTACGCGTGATTTGTACATTGCGATGGGAGAACCCCTAGGCGATGGAGACTGGGCTGTTCGTTTATCAGTAAAGCCTTACGTCGATTGGATTTGGGCCGGTGCCTTTTTAATGGGCCTTGGTGGATTTGTCTCGATCACTGATAAACGCTTCCGCAGACGGGTAGATAACAAAGCTGAAGCCGACGCCAGCGAAGGAGCACTTGCATGAATCGACTGATGGTGTGGCTACCACTCGGTATTTTTGCGGTGCTCGTTGGGTTCTTTTTTAAAGGATTATCGCTTGATCCTCGTGAACAACCGTCTGCATTGATTGGAAAACCAGTGCCTTCGTTCACGTTGACAGATTTAAATACTGGACAAATGCTGTCACGTGAAACCTTACCCAAAGAGCCCTTTCTTTTGAATGTATGGGCGAGCTGGTGTATCACCTGTCAGGTGGAGCATCCCTATTTAACCAAGCTTTCGGAACAGATGCCTGTCGTCGGACTGAACTATAAAGACACTGAAACAGCGGCAAAAAATTGGCTACAAAAGCTGGGCGATCCCTATGCAATGCAAATCTTTGATCCAACTGGACGAATGGGGTTAGATCTCGGAGTTGCAGGGGCTCCAGAGACATTCCTTGTCGATGCTCAAGGCATTATCCGGCTTCGCATTCAAGGTGAAGTCAATGATCGGGTATTTGTGAATAAAATTCAGCCGATTCTTGAGACTCTGTGATGCGACAATCCTTCTTCATGGCTATTCTATTGAGCCTATCAATGAACCTTCATGCAGCGATCGAAACCTATCAATTCGACTCACCGGAGCAAGAAGCGCGTTTTCGTCAATTGGGGTATGAGCTTCGCTGTCCTAAGTGCCAGAACCAAGCCATTGGCGATTCTGATGCAGAAATTTCAGGCGATTTACGCGCTGAGGTTTATCGGATGTTAATCGACGGTGCAACCGATGAAGAAATTAAAGAATTTATGGTTGCTCGATACGGCCGGTTCGTTTTGTACAACCCACCGCTTGATAAGCAAACCTTAGTCTTGTGGTTTGGCCCTGCAGGGCTTTTGGTGTTGGGAGGAATTCTGGTTGCCCTTCGAATTCGCCAATCAAAAAAAGCGCTTGAAGAAGGAGAGTCTCAAGCATGATTTGGATGGGTTTATTGGCAGCGATCGTATTGCTCGGGCTTCTGTGGGCGCTTCGTCGTCTCGGTCGCCAAGGAATGATCATCGCTGCTTTCGTTAGCATTCTCTCGATCGGTGGTGCGAGTTATGTGTATTGGAATCTCGGTGCATATGAAATGTCGCTGTCAACAGAAGCGCTTAACGCGCTACCAGAGACAGAACGAGCCTATGTAATAGCCCAGGCAGCACAAGACGAGTTTTTGGCAAGAAATCGGGTCGCAGACCAAGAAATCATCAATCTATTCCAACTTGCGCTCGATTTGGATCCCAATCAGGTAACGGCACTGGGTTCACTCGGAATCATCGCATTTGAAGCATCCGATTACGTGCAGGCTGCGGATTTTTGGACACGTATGCTCGATCAGCTACCGCCTGAATCGGAGCAAGCTCGAGCAATTCAGCTGGGTATTGCACGCGCGACCGAGCGTGCTAATGAGGAAGCCTCCGCAAAATCTGAGCTCGGCCCAGCAACAATTGAGGTGTCCGTATCTTTAAGTCAGGCTATCCCTGAGAGTATGGCAAACGCGACAGTCTTTCTATTTGCGCGAGAGATGAATGGCTCACCGCGACCGATCGTCGCAAGGCGGCTGCCAGTCACTGAACTACCAACTACCGTTACCTTGTCTAACGAGGATGCGTTGATGGGCGGATTTTTGCACTCTGGACTTACAGTCGAACTCATTGCGCGACTCACTGTGGGTGATGCTGGAGGGAGTGAAGGTGATTGGATGGGTGGTCCTGTTGTTTTGGAATTGAAGGCAACAAATCAAGCAGAGTTGGCTCTTAAACCGTAATTGCTTTAGTGGTATTGCGTTTTTCGGTTAGAGGTACATAATCGCTGTGAACTGATGGATCAGTCGCGGAAAGTAAGTCATGGCAGACGGACTAAATTATGTGCCTTTCAAACCAAATCCTGGTTTGATCGAACACATTGCATTACATATAGAGCATCAGATCGTATCAGGAATTTTGCGATCTGGTGATCGGATTCAAGAAGCTCGCATCGTGAGTCAGTTGGATGTATCGCGGGGATCGGTGCGTGAAGCTTTTCGCGTTCTAGAACGACGTCGTCTGATCGATGTTGTACCGCGTCGAGGGGCAGTGGTCAGTCGATTGAGTCCGAGCAGGGTTCAAGATCTCACCTCAGTGCTTCCTGTGATATTGACCCACGTTGTTTCTGATTTAATTCCAGAGTGGTCAGAAAACTATTCTCAATCAATCTCACAAGCGATGCGGACGTCAGAAAGTAAGTTTGGTTGTGTGAATCCGATCAGTGTCTTTGAGGCATTGTGTCGATTGCATTCAAACCAAGTTTTTGCGGAACTGATTGAAGATTTAATTCCAACTTTTGATCGAGTATTTTCAAAATTACTGCGTTTAAATTTGTCGGGTGTCGAATCACTCGAAAAGCGATTGAAAACACAGGTTATTCCTGCGATTGAGACAGGCGATATCGGCGAAACAACGCATCAGGTGACTGAAGTTTGTCGAGCTCTTGAACGTAAATATCTTGAAACTCTGGAGCGCACTGGATAGCTTCCTCTTTAGATCTAAGGGAAGCTCGACGAGTTGCGTTTAAAAAGTATCAAGCTTGCTGGGTTCAAATCGTTCGTTGACCCAACAACAGTTCCATTTCAATCCAACATGACGGCGATTGTCGGGCCGAATGGCTGTGGCAAGTCAAACGTCATTGATGCTGTGCGCTGGGTAATGGGTGAATCAAGTGCGAAGCATCTTCGTGGTGAGTCGATGATTGACGTCATCTTCAATGGTTCAGTGAGCCGTAAACCGGTTTCTCGTGCCTCGATTGAATTGACCTTTGACAACACAGAAGGGCGAGCTGTTGGTGAATACGCCAAATTTGCTGAGATCGCCGTAAAGCGTGAAGTAACGCGTGAAGGCCAATCAAAATACTTTCTTAACGGCACAACTTGTCGGCGACGTGACGTCACAGATTTATTTCTTGGTACCGGTTTAGGACCTCGATCTTATGCAATTATCGAACAGGGCATGATTGCAAGGATCATTGAGTCAAAACCAGAGGAACTAAGAACCTACGTCGAAGAAGCAGCGGGGGTTTCCAAATACAAAGAGCGTCGTCGCGAGACCGAGAATCGGATCGCGAGAACTCGAGAAAACTTGGATCGCCTCAATGATTTATCGGATGAATTAGGGCGTCAGCTTGATCGATTAAAACGCCAGGCAGATGCTGCAGAACGTTATAAGGTGCTTAAGGCTGAATCACGGGACCTCGAATCATTAATTTTCTGGTACCAGCTACAAGAGCAGAGAGAGAAGCAACAATCAGAATATGAAGCACAAGCTGAATGTCAAAAATTATTGGATCAAATTGCGAGCGCACTAGCGACCAATGAACGGCAGCGCATTGAGGTACAAGTGGCGCGTGAGGAAGCGAATCAATCGCTAGACTCGGCCAACACAACTTATTACACGCACGCAGCGACATTATCTCGACTCGAAGCGAATAAAGAAGCATACGAACAGCAAGTTCGCCAATTGAGCAGTAGTCAGCAACGGATACAAAAAGAAATCACTGATATTCACGCATTGATTGAGACGGATCGCGAGGAAGGTGTCAGCGCGGAGCAAAGACAGAAGCAAATCGAGCCGCAACTTACAAAAGTGGAGTCAGATCTCGATACTTTGGATACGTCGATATCAGAATTTGAAGGCCAACTAGCAAAACATGATTCCGAACGAAGTCAACTTGCAAGTGAGCTCGGTCAGGTTAAATCAAATCTGACACGTCTTGAAACAGAGAAAAATGCATTAGATCGTCGTCAAAGTCTCGAGGAAATGCGCTTCAATGAAATTGAGTCAGCGTTAAAACAACTGGCAGATGGTGATCCGGAATTAATAGCTCAAGTGCAAACGGAGCTTTCTGAGTTAAGCAACCGTCTTGACAATCAACGTGCTGTGCAAACGACGATGGAGACAGAATATGCTGAACGTGATGCAGCATATTTGAAACATGATGAGTTATTGAAAGTACATCAGGGTCAATTGCAAACTGCTGAGGCCGAACTACAAAAAGCACGCCGAATCATCGAGGCTGAGTCGCGAGTTGACGACCAAGAAACGCAAGCTTGGATAGATCAACAACCGGGCGTCACCGGTCGTGTGCTTGAACAAATCAATTTGTCAGCCAGTGATCGATCCGCATTTGAGGCGGCTTATCCTGAACTCTTGAGCGCTTTTGTGGCAACCGATCTTTCGGTTCTGAATCTCGACTCCTTACCTGTCGGGTTACGCATTGTTTCTGAGGCTTATGTCGCTGAACTACCCCACAGGATCCAGAAAATGTCAGAACCATCAGTAACTGATGGGGAAGGCTATACGGACTCTGGACTGCGCTTTGGTTCTGGCTGGATTGAGCGGGTCACAGGGCGATCGACCGGTCTTCTCGATCTACAAGCGCGATTGCCCGATCTTGAGGATAGTCATCGTGCGGCAACTGATCGAGTGACCGCGCTAGAGGCCGAACTCCAATCGCTCAAAGAATTGCGTGCGCAATCTCGTGCCGATCTCAACACACAAAATGACTTGGTAC
>CBFHIN010000007.1:0-44684 GCA_965655875.1 Litorivicinaceae bacterium
TAATGGCGCACCTAAATGCGAAACTGGGGCGCGCGCTCTGTGACTACGAGGGCCTGCACAAACTCAGTGTGCATGAGCCTGAAGCGTTTTGGGACGGAGTCTGGGAACACGCGCGGATCATCGGCGTCAAACAAGGGCCCACACTCACCGACCGCCGTGCAATGCCTGGAGCACAGTTCTATCCAGACTCAACTCTGAATTTTGCTGAAAACTGTCTTAATCATGACGTGGATGACCACCACGTCGCTGTGATCTCTTTTACAGAGGCTGGTGATCGCTCTGAGCTGACCTGGGGAGACCTGAGGCAGCAAGTCGCCAATCTCCGTGCAACGCTGATTGCTCAGGGTGTTCGCTCCGAGGATGTGGTTGCTGGATTTGTTAGCAATGGACCCGAAGCAATCATTGCATCCCTTGCGGCATTATCAATTGGTGCGATCTGGACAAGTTGCTCCCCCGACTTTGGAGTCCAAGGTGTATTGGATCGATTCGGTCAAACCAAACCGAAAGTACTCGTTGCGGCGCACTCAACCTGTTACAACAAAAAAGCGATTGATTTAACAGAGCGAGTAAACGGCTTACTGCTGGAGCTCCCGTCAGTCACAACCGCAATCATATTTGCTGGAGCCTGCGCAGATAAGAGATCCGGAGAGATCACTCGCCCGGGATGTCAGGTCATTCAATTTAACGATGCGATCGCTGGAGCACACGCTCTGGAATTCGCGGCAACTTCGTTTAACCACCCTGGGTTTATTTTGTACAGCTCGGGTACTACAGGTGTCCCCAAATGTATCGTACACAGCCAAGGCGGTGCACTCATTCAACTCGTTAAAGAACACCGCTATCACGTCGACATCAAGCCGCTTGATCGAGTGTTTTATTACACCACCTGTGGTTGGATGATGTGGAACTGGTTGCTTGCGGCCCTCGCATCAAAAGCAACAATCGTGACATACGACGGCTCACCCTTTGTGCGTGGCGCCAAAACACTGTGGGACCTCTGCGAACACGACGACTGGCATGTCTTTGGCACCAGCGCAAAATACATTGCAGCAATTGAAAAACATAACTATCAGCCCGGACAATCCCATCAACTCCGATCATTAAAAGCGATCCTCTCAACCGGCTCACCTCTCGCTCACGAATCTTTTGACTACGTCTATACAATGATCAAAAACGATCTTCTTCTCGGGTCAATTTCTGGTGGGACAGACATCGTTTCTTGCTTTTGTCTGTCTTGCCCAATTCGTCCAGTGTACCGGGGAGAGTTGCAGTGCTCAGGCCTAGGTCTTGCAGTCGATGTTGTCGATGAATCGGGTCAATCAGTCGTCGGAGAAAAAGGTGAACTTGTCTGTCGCCAACCGTTCCCTGTCATGCCTGTAGAATTTTTTGGTGATACCGATGGCTCAAAATATCGGGCTGCCTATTTTGATCGCTTTCCTGGTATGTGGGCACATGGTGATTTTGCCGAACACACAGAGCGTGATGGCTTCATCATTTACGGCCGTGCTGATGCCACTCTAAATCCAGGCGGCGTTCGCATCGGTACTGCCGAGATCTATCGTCAAGTCGAAGCTGTTCCCGAGGTTCTTGAGAGCCTCGCAATTGGCCAATCAATCGACGATGACATCCGTGTCGTACTCTTTGTAGTCTTGAGAGACGGTCTCGAACTTACTGATGATTTGAAGAGCGCGATCAAACTACAAATTCGAGAACATACGACACCCAGACATGTCCCCGCGGTCATTGCGCAAGTCCCTGACCTTCCGCGGACTGTCAGTGGTAAGATTGTGGAGTTGGCCGTGCGCAATATCGTTCACGGAGAAAATGTTAAAAATATTGAGGCCTTAGCGAATCCAGATGCATTGGACTATTTCAAAAATCACCCAGACGTTTGCTTATAGCGTCCTAATCGCGGTAGGCAGTCTATTTACAGCCTCATATTCCGCTGCGAATCCGGCCGATGTGCGCGTCTTGGTGGATGTCTCTGGCTCAATGAAGAAAGCAGATCCGAAAGCCGTTCGCGGTCCAGCAACAGCACTGTTAGCTGCTCTGCTCCCCGACCAGTCGCGTGGTGGGATTTGGTTATTCGGATCTGATGTTCGTGAATTGGTTCCTTATGGGCCTGTAAATGCACGCTGGGATGCGCTTGCAAGACCAATTGAGGCATCGATCGGATCCACAGATCGTTTCACACACATGGAAAGCGCCCTGCGCACTGGAATCAATGCAAGCGGCGAGCAAGTAGCAGGTGCCTGCCATGTAATTTTGATTACAGATGGCATTGTTGATGTCCAAGGTGGGAAAGATGCTTCAACTGCATCGCGCGATCGGATTTTGAAGACAGTTCTACCTGACGCAATCGATAAACAGTGCCGAATCCATACGATTGCATTGTCAGCCGCAGCTGATCTACCTTTACTTAGGCAGATGGCCATACAAACAAACGGTCTTTTTACCTTACTTGACCAGCCTGGCGATCTAATTCCTGTGATGCTCGACGCACTTGAGCTCGCATTGCGTTCGCAGCAACTCCCGATCCGTAATCAACAGATACAAGTTGACTCGGAGATCAGACAACTCCGGCTGATTCGACTCGGTGATCAAACACCAATCGAACTGAAATCAGAGACACTTACCGTCGACTCAAAGGTCGAAAACTCAGACATCAGCTACTACAGTGGAAACGGGTATCAAACCATGATCTGGTCAAATCCGAGTCCTGGCCGTTACACGTTAACTCAGCCATTTGGTCTTATGGATCGCATACTACTTGATTCGGATGTCAGACTTAATTTTGCCGAGTTACCGCCAACAATCAGTACAGACCAAACACTAGGACTTAATGCATCCATAGTTGGTCCGCAAGGTCCTCTTCCCTCAACACAGCGAGAGTTTCGAGTTGCATTTGGAAACGATGTCGATCCCATTCGGTTTAACGGGGATCAATTGGCAATGCAAATTGACAGTCCGAGTATCGGCCGTTCAATTTTAACAGTGCAAAGCTTTGACGAAACTTATGAGCGCCAAATCCAACGTGCGTTTGAGGTCTTGACGACGCAACCAGCGCTTGAGATTGGTAGCAACATGGCTCAAGGCGTTGGGGTCGTCGGGTCGAGTATCACGACTGAACAGGATCAATCTCCTGAACGCGTTGAAAATAAGACGTCGATTGTTCCCGAAGTGGTAAGTGAGCAGTTGCCGGAAGAGCTACGCGATTGGCCGTTATGGCAACTGGTCGTTAGCGCGTTAGGTGCCATCGCTTTGATTGCTTTGATTATTGGACTGGTCTTGCGGCCGACCCATCACGAGCCCAAATAACCGATGTTTGATTTAATTTTTGGCCTCGGAAACATCATTTGCGTACTTGCCCTTTGCGGTCTGCCCATCGGGTTGATTAATCCTGTGTTATTGAAGCAGAAAACCCGTTCTGCTGTTTTTCAACTATTAGGATCACTGTTTTTGGTCGGATTTGTGATGGTAGCGGTCGGACAGTATTACGGCACACCGCCCTCTTAAGCGCGTAAAAGTATTGAAATTGATCAATTTTATTGGAGATATTCACGGCTACGCTTCGGAACTCACATTACTGTTGAGACAGCTGGGCTATACGCAATCAGCGACCGGTGGATGGAAACGGGGAGAAGGCAGTCTTGTCTTTTTGGGTGATCTCATTGATCGCGGTCCCGAACAAAAACAAACCGTCGACATTGTGCGCGAGCTCTGTGAACTTGGTTGGGCGACATGCCTGACTGGAAACCACGAATTTAATGCGGTTGGATTTGTGACAGAACGTCCAGACGCACCAGGGCAATTTGTTCGGAGCCACACCGATAACCATATCCGTCAACACCAAGGCTTTCTGGATGCGTACGCAAATGACGCGACAGGCTACAAAGAGACGCTTGATTGGTTCGCCACACTACCTTTGTGGTTCGATAACGGAGATGTGCGGGCCGTTCATGCATGCTGGGATACGGACGCACAATCAAACCTCTCAACATTCCTAACAGATGCTCATAGCCCACGTGACCGATCTTTTTACGAACAAACAGGGGTGACAGGCACAAAGCCATGGGAAGCTCGGGAAACGCTTCTCAACGGGCTCGAAGCAAGGCTACCGGACGACATTTCGTTCAAAGACTACTACGGAATCAAACGACGTCGAATCCGGGTCAATTGGTGGGAGCCAGAGCAAACGACCTTTCGTGAAGCAGCCGTTATTGATGATAGTCAACGAAACATCATCCCGAATCTACGCATCCCAGATGGATCACCCAGTTATACTGGCCCTCTTTGTTTTTTTGGTCATTACTGGATGCGGGGTGCACCGCGAATTCAACACCCTCAAGCAGTCTGTCTTGATTACAGTGTTGCGCTAGACGACGGTGCTTTGTGTGCGTATCAATTTCAAGGTGAGACAGTCGCACGCCAAGAGCATTTGGTTTGGGTCGGCCGAACATGACAAATGCATGACATTTTGATGAACAAAGATCACCAATAATTTGGTCACAATTCATCTCTAAACTCGAAAAAAACCGGGAGGCTTTTCGAGTGTCAGATCCAGTTGTCATTCATCCAGAATTAACGCAAGAAACGAATCAAACCAACACCAACTCGGTACTCAGTCGACGCCGACGATTTCACAACCCTCCCGGAAGCCCGCAAGCAACAGGAAACCTCAAAGATTTTTGGGGCTATGTATTTCGGCAAGCGTTCAGACCGCTCCCTAAAAGTTGGCCTCAGCAACATAGCGTCTCTACGGAGGTCGCCAAACATCAACTAGAAACGACCGGCGAGCACACCGTAACGTGGTTAGGTCATGCTGCTTTTTTGTTGAAACTGGGTGGTCGTCGCATTGTCATTGATCCATTTCTCGCAAATCGAGCCAGTCCATTCAGTTTTGCAGGACCACGACGATTCATCCCAGCACCACTTGGGATCCAAGATCTTGGCCATATCGATACGCTGGTGATCTCACACAACCACTATGATCACCTGTGCTGGCATACGCTGAAACATCTACCAAATCGTCAGACAGTTGAAGTCATCTGCCCAACCGGATTAATGCCTTGGTTTAAAAAACGCGGATTTGAAAACGTAACAGAACTCGGTTGGCATCATTCAACTACGACAGGCGATATTAGAGTCACTGCGTTACCAGCGATTCACCATTCTCGTCGAGGATTATTCGATGCGAATACCTCGTTATGGGCCGCTTTCTTATTCGAATATCGAGGATTTAAGGTTTACTTTGGTGGTGATTCGGCAATGGGTCCAGTGTTTCGGCAAACAGGCCATCGGTATGGGCCGATTGATCTTGCGCTTTTAGGTATTGGTGCCTACTCACCTCGTAAACTTTTACGCTCTGTTCATGCGTCTCCCGAGGAAGCGGTCGAAATGGGAAAAGCCATTGGCGCTAGAGCAATGCTCGGGATGCACTGGGGAACGATTGAGCTATCTGAAGAAGAAGCGTTTGAGCCCGCACGCCGTTTTGAAGAAGCTGCTAGAAAATCAGGATTTGATGAAGACAATATCTTACTGCCGTCTGTTGGAGAAACAGTCGGACTAACCATCGCCGCGGCGATGTGTGAACTTGAGGCTACGGGCACATAAGTGCCCGTGACCCTAAGCTTATTGATTAGTCGATAAGCTTGAGTGTTTTGACTGACACTTTGCCGTTACGGCCTTCTGCCAAATCAAATTCGACACGCTGGTTATCTTCCAAACGCTCGATTCCATTTTCCTTGACAGCGGTTACGTGAACGAATGCATCGTCACCACCTGCATCAGGAACAATGAAGCCAAAACCTTTGGTTTCGTTAAACCATTTTACTTTACCAGTTTGCATGCGTTTTCCTTCGCAACTGCACAGATACTCGAATCTCCGTGCGTTTCACTTAATATGCCAGTCAGTGTTGCGGTAAGGCGGACACATGCTAAGCACTCGAGACCTACAGCCTCGCAGGTTCTCAAGTAAAGTCAATGACGAATCGATGACAATCTGATGATTTTCTCATGTTTGTTATAACCATCGCCGAACACGTTGCGTGTAACTCAGGTAACTTTCACCAAATTTTTGAGAGAGAATTCGTTCTTCTGGGATTATTTGAAATCGAGTCAGGAACCAAACAACGAAAACTAAACCGATCGGGCTGACCATGATTGGTTGGTAACAATAATAAGCAGTTAGGAGTGCGATCAATCCGAGATACATCGGATTTCGAGAGAACCGAAAAATACCGTCGGTGACCAAAAAGTTCGTCTCTTTGGGATTCCATGGATGAACTGTCGTTTGATTTCGAACACATCCCAAGACACCGCTGACGCCGAAAATACCAGCAATTACGACAAGAGCCATGATTAAGACGTATGAAGGTTGAAACAGAATCGAAAAGAAATCGGTCATTAACCAGTTAAAGACACAAGCCAAGCCAATCACAACAGGCGGCGGTATTTTCAATTCAAGGGAAGACATTAGAGAATGGTGCATCTCAGGTTCCGACTCTTGGTCGGGACGGCAGGATTTGAACCTGCGACCCCTTGCACCCCATGCAAGTGCGCTACCAGGCTGCGCCACGCCCCGAGAGCGAGTGAGTATACAGCGTCCTAATCAGACAGCAACCGACGGACCTGCTCCAATTCGCGTACAACCTCGCGAAGCGCCATGCCTTTCGAATCATCATGGGTCGCTTCAACACGAGCCTCGTCCTCTTCTTGAATTCGGACCTTTGCGCCCGACAATGTAAACCCTTGTTGGTGAACTAACGCACGGATGCGTCGAATCATGATCAGATCCTGGTACCGATAATACCGACGATTCCCACGACGCTTGTCAGGTTGAAGTTGCTCAAATTCTTGTTCCCAATATCGGAGAACGTGTGGTTTGACACCACATAAGCGACTGGCCTCTCCGATGGTGAAATACACCCGATCAGGGATCTGGGGGAGATCATCATCAAAGAGATCCACGGTATTCACTCGTCACCTAAGGGATGGTAAAGCTCGACTTGGGCGCGCAACTTTTGTCCGGCACGAAAGGTGACAACGCGGCGCGCACTGACAGGTACTTCCTCACCAGTTTTAGGGTTACGACCTGGACGCTCACTCTTATCACGTAACTCAAAGTTACCAAATCCAGAAAGACGAACAGGATCACCAGCAATTAACGAATCGCTCAATTCATCAAACAGCATTTCCACCATTTCCTTGGCTTCGCGCTTATTCAATCCCACAACATCGTTCAGATGTTCAGACAAATCTGCTTTTGTCAGTGCTGCCATCGTCTTTATCCTCGTAACTCGGCTCCAGTTCGCTCATGGAGAATCTGAACGACCTGGTCTACTAATTCTTGGATCGCTGCGTCTTCGAGCGTCTTTTCTGAGTCTTGCAAACTCACCGACAGAGCAAAACTCTGACGCCCCTCGGGAACGCCTGTACCGCGATACACGTCAAACAACTCAACTGACTGGATCCGTGCGTCTGAAATACTGCCCACTGCATCTACAATCTGCTGCCATTCAACAGCATCATCAACGATGATCGCTAAGTCTCGCGATACTCTAGGGTAACGCGAAATTGCTTTAAAAGCAGTAACTTGTCCACACAAAAGTGGCGACAACGCTAAATCAGCCAAGAAGAGTGGTTTCGGTAAATCAAGCTCACGCGCCAACCTTGGGTGCAAACGACCGACGATACCTAGAAGTTCACCATTCAAACTGACACTGGCCGTCTGTCCGGGAGCCAGTGCAGGGTGCTCGGCTGAGGACCATGTCAATGCTTCTCCACCGTTGAGCGTAGCAAGACCATCGACGACGCCTTTCAGATCGAAAAAGTCGACTTGGCGATCACCACTGAAGTGTAGTGGATCACTTTGACCATACATCGCAATCCCAACGCGCTCCGATTGATCAAGCTGATCGCTTTGAGATACGAAACACTGACCTGTTTCAAACAAGCGCACCCGTGGAGCTTGACGATTCACATTATGACGAACCGCTTCGACCAATCCCGGAATTAGCGAACGACGCATTTCAGCAAGATTCGATGCAATTGGATTGGCAAGGCGGACACCTTCGACACCATCACCAAGAATTGCCTGCGTCTCCGGATCGACAAACGAGTAAGTAATCGCTTCCTGAATATCTTGGTCGACCAGATAATGTTTGAGACGCATCAGCGGGGTCTCTGCTTCAGGGACAGATGCCATCGAGAGCGCTTGCGCAGGTAGCGATGTTGGCAGGTTGTTGTAACCGTAAATTCTCGCTATTTCCTCAATTAGGTCTTGCTCAATCGAGACATCAAAGCGCCAACTCGGTGCGACACAACGGAAACCGCCTTCAACAATTTCAACGCCAAATCCAAGTGCTTTCAACATCGTCTCAATCGTGTCGGACGCCAGATTGATCTTCAATTGCTGTTCAATCCGTGCGTTTGATAACTCGATAACCTGCGTCGTTGGAAGCGCTTGTTCATTATCCGTGATCATCACAGGACCAGGCGTACCACCACAGATTTCGATCATCAGTGCCGTTGCACGCTGACAGGCATGCTCGGCAAGTTGCCAATCCACTCCGCGCTCAAATCGCGCTGACGCATCTGTGTGTAATCCATACCTTCGTGCTTTACCGGCGATAGTGATCGGATCGAAGAAAGCACTCTCAAGAAAAACTGATGTTGTCTTTTCAGAGATCCCTGAATGCTCACCGCCCATAATCCCAGCAAGCGCCAGTGGTTTTTCTTGGTCGGCAATCACTAACACATCGTGAGTTAAGGTCAGGGTTTTTCCGTCTAAAAGCACGAGTTGTTCGCCATCATTGGCCATTCGAACATCGACCGCCCCCACCAATTGATCGCGATCGAAAGCATGCATTGGCTGCCCTAGCTCAAGCATTACGTAGTTAGTAATGTCAACGATCGCATCAATTGAGCGAATACCGCTTCGACGTAATCGTTCAACCATCCAAATAGGAGTTGGTCGACTTACATCAACATTCTCGATCACCCGACCGACGTAGCATGGACACCCCTCAGGCGCGGACAAATGAACGTCGTGGGTCTCGTCAGACTCCGGGTCCACCGGGTCACATGCAACAAAATGAACTGGTGTTTGACTTAAGACGCCAAGCTCGCGAGTTAAACCTGTGATCGATAGACAATCACCACGATTTGGCGTGAGATCGACCTCAACCACATCATCTGGAAGCGATAATAATTCAGCAAAGTCAGCCCCTGTCTCGAATGAAGCGGGTAACTCCATTAAGCCATCACGCTCGTCAGAAAGACCTAACTCATCGGCACCACAGAGCATGCCATTTGATTCGACACCACGCAGTTTGGCTTGCTTAATTTTGAAATCATCGCCAAGCACCGCGCCAACGCGTGCAAAAGGAACTTTTAGTCCTGCCCGCACATTAGGCGCACCGCAAACGACTTGATAGGTCGATTCACCATCAGTCACCTCGCAAACATTCAACTTATCCGCATCCGGATGTTGAGATACTGCGAGAACTTCACCAACGACCACATTTGTGAACGATTTCGCTGCAGGCTCAACGCCATCAACTTCAAGCCCAGCCATTGTGAGCCGACTGACAATTTCATCGACTGATAAATCAGTCGGACATAGGCTTTTAAGCCAAGAAATACTTGCTTTCATGTCTATCCGTGAAACTGGTTAAGGAATTGCAGATCGTTTTCGTAGAACAGACGAAGATCGCCAATTCCATATCTGAGCATCGCGAGACGCTCAATACCCATACCGAATGCAAACCCTGTGTAGACAGAGGTATCAACTCCTGTCTGTTCAAAAACTTTTGGATGAACCATGCCGCAACCCATCACTTCAAGCCATCCCGTATGCGAGCACACGCGACATCCTGAGCCTTCACACATCACGCATTGCACATCGACTTCAGCTGATGGCTCAGTAAATGGGAAATAGCTCGGTCTGAATCTCACATCGAGGTCTGCCTCGAAAAAGCGATTCAGGAACGTGATGATCGTGCCCTTTAGATCCGCAAAACTAATGTCGCGATCAACCACCAGACCTTCAATCTGATGAAACATCGGCGTATGGGTTAAATCGCTGTCACAACGATACACACGGCCCGGCGCAACGATACGAATCGGCGGCTCTTCGCTCACCATAGTCCGGATCTGTACAGGCGACGTATGGGTTCTCAGTACGCGTCCATCGTCAAAATAGAAGGTATCGTGCATTGCTCGCGCAGGATGATGCGATGGAATATTTAAAGCTTCAAAGTTGTGCCAGTCATCTTCAATCTCTGGACCGGTCACCACGGTATAACCAAGGCTTGCAAACAGTCGATTCAATCGATCAAGGGTCCGAGTGACTGGGTGCAGCCCACCAATTTGTTGTGGCCGGCCAGGCATCGTCACGTCAACTGCCTCACGCATCAAGCTTTGCGTTTCAGCCTCACTCTCAAGCGTCGCCTTCTTCGCTTCAAGCACTTCTGTCACGCGGTCACGGACCGCATTAATTTTGGCGCCAGCTTCTGGCCGTTCCTCAGCAGACAGTTGACCAAGCGTCTTCATTTGCGCACTGATCAATCCCTTCTTTCCGAGGAATTTGACGCGAACATCATCAAGGTGTGCGAGCGAATCTGCAGACTCGATCAACGCCAACGCATCAGCTTGAATACTCTGTAAATTGTCCATGTGGAGTCCAATAGCATAAAAAAGGCCGCGAGGAGGATGTCCAGGCGGCCTTCCTTCAGTCACACTGAAGGTGTGAAATTAAGCGCTCGCCTGTTGAAGCGCTTGCTTTGCTTGCTCTGCGAGCGCAGCAAATGCCACTTTCTCGTTCATTGCCAAATCTGCAAGAACTCGACGATCCATTTCAATATTGGCCTTCTTGAGACCATTAATGAAACGGCTGTAGCTCAAACCACACTCACGTGCTCCAGCATTAATACGCGCAATCCAAAGTGCACGGAACTGACGCTTTCTTTGACGACGGTCACGATAGGCATATTGGCCTGCTTTGATAACAGCTTGCTTAGCAACACGAAAAACACGCGAGCGGGCACCGTAGTAACCTTTCGCCTGCTTTAAAACTTTTTTGTGACTCGCACGTGCGGTTACACCGCGTTTGACTCTTGGCATGGGTCTCTCCTTTTACCGTGAACCTGGAAGCATGCGATGGATCAGCTTAATGTCTGAAGCTGCAACCATCAGCGTTCCGCGTAGGTGACGCTTACGCTTGGTGCTTTTCTTGGTCAAAATGTGGCTACGGAAAGACTGCTTGTGCTTGAAGCCCTTGGCAGTCGGCTTAAAACGCTTTAGAGCGCCTGAATTACTTTTGATCTTTGGCATTTTTCCTTTTCACTCCGCATTAGAGCGTATTGCTCTCACTTCTTTTTCGGCGCGAAGACCATGATCATCTGACGGCCCTCTAATTTAGGGCGCGCTTCGACTGAGCCATACTCTTCGAGGTCCTTTTCCAGTCTCTCGAGCATTTGCATGCCGAGTTCTTGGTGGGCCATTTCACGACCACGGAACCGAATGGTTACCTTGGCCTTATCGCCGTCCTCGAGGAAACGAATCAGGTTGCGCAGTTTTACCTGATAGTCTCCAACGTCCGTTCCCGGACGAAACTTAATTTCTTTTACCGTCAATTGGTGCTGCTTTTTCTTAGCAGCCGCTTTCGCTTTTTTCTCTTCGTATAACCGCTTGCCGAAATCCATGATTTTCGCAACCGGCGGATCCGAAGACTCCGCAATCAACACAAGATCAAGATCATTCTCTCGAGCGGCTACAAGCGCATCATTCGTGTTCACTACACCAATTTGTTCACCTGTTGGTCCGATCAAACGCACTTTTGGTGCGCGGATTTCTTCATTGATCAATGTACGCTTTTCACCCGGCGTACCTTTGGGTTGTGCTCTTCTGATTACTCTGTCTCCGATTCAATACCGAAACGGCCGCGCATCCCAATCTCGCTGTGAAGCTTGTCTGCAAAGGCTTGTAAGCTCATTGCACCTAAATCTTCGCCAGAACGGGTTCGTACAGCCACCTGCTGGTTTTCCACTTCTTTATCGCCGATCACGAGTAAATAGGGGACCCGCTGTAAAGTGTGGTGGCGGATTTTATAGCCGATCTTCTCATTGCGCAAATCGGATTTCACACGAAGACCTTGAGCGACAAGCATTTTTTCCACATTTTTCGCATATTCATGCTGAGAATCAGTGATTGTCATTACCACCGCTTGGGTTGGAGATAGCCACGGCGGAAGCAATCCAGCCGTATTTTCAAGCAAAATCCCAACAAAACGCTCCAAGCTACCCAAGATCGCTCGATGCAGCATCACGGGTATTTGTTTAGAGCCGTCTTCAGCGACATACTCCGCACCGAGTCGTCCAGGCATCGAAAAATCGACCTGCATCGTGCCGCATTGCCACACACGGCCAAGGCAATCTTTCAATGAATATTCGATTTTTGGACCGTAAAACGCGCCCTCGCCTGGAAGCTCTTCCCATTCGACACCTAAATCATCAAGAGCATCAGACAACGCTTTTTCGGCTTTATCCCAAGTTGCATCATCGCCGACACGCTTTTCCGGACGAGTCGAGATTCGAACGATCATGTCGTCAAAGCCCATGTCGTGATAAACCTCGGTCAACAACTGGTTAAAGGTTTTCACCTCATCAGTAATCTGATCTTCTGTACAAAAGATATGTGCATCGTCTTGTACAAAATTGCGAACACGCATTAATCCATGCAATGACCCCGATGGCTCATTACGATGGCATGATCCAAATTCGGCAAGACGAACTGGTAACTCACGATACGACGTAATTTTCTTATTGTAGATCTGGACGTGACACGGGCAGTTCATTGGTTTGACGGCGTAATCGCGGCTTTCGCTCGACGTGACAAACATATTTTCCTGGTATTTATCCCAGTGGCCCGAGGCTTCCCACAAACGCTGATCAACTAATTGTGGCGTACGAATTTCTTGATACCCAGCATGCTCAAGTCGATCTCGAATGTAGTCTTCCAAAACCCGATACACTGTCCACCCGTTAGGATGCCAGAACACCATGCCTGGCGCTTCTTCCTGAAGATGGAATAAATCGAGTGTCTTTGCGAGATTGCGATGATCACGTTTCGCAGCCTCTTCAAGAAACTTTAAGTGCGCAGCCAGATCTTGCTTGGCTGTAAATGCAATTCCGTAGATACGCTGAAGTTGCTTGTTTTCAACGTTTCCACGCCAGTAGGCGCCAGTCACATTGGTCAGCTTGAAGTGTCTAAGGAATCGAGTGTTTGGTACATGTGGCCCACGGCACATATCCATATACTCTTGATGATGGTAAAGACCAATTGCGTGACCGTCATCGGGGATATCTTGCTCGATGATTTCAAGTTTGTATGGCTCGTCACGTTCCTTAAATTCAGCAATCGCCTCTTCTCGCGATGCCCACTGCTTAACGACGGGATAATCTGTTTTGATCAACTGCTGAATCCGGTCCTCGAGCGCTTCGATATCTTCCGGAGTTAACTGTCGCTCATAATCGACGTCGTAATAGAAGCCATGTTCGATCACAGGACCAATCGCCATCTTGATTCCAGGAAACAGCTGCTTTCCAGCGTGACCGATCAAATGCGCAAATGAATGACGGATCACTTCAAGGCCTTCAGGATCCTTGGCGGTAATCAGTGAGAGATTTGCATCATGGCTGATGATGTCTGATGCGTCTTTTAATTCGCCATCAACGCGAGCGCAAATCGTTGCTTTTGCGAGTCCGGGGCCAATTGATTCGGCGACGTCCATAGCGCACACAGGACCTTCAAACTCACGCTTGGATCCATCAGGAAGAGTAATTACGGGCATTTCCAACTCCGATCTGGCGACCTATACCAAGGGCCATCCAATGTGGTTGTAATTTGGTAGGCGCGATTGGAATCGAACCAACGACCTCCACCATGTCAAGGTGGCGCTCTAACCAACTGAGCTACGCGCCTGAAGAGCGGCGAAGTATACAGCCTTCAAGTGTGAAGTAAAGCGTCTTCCTATAGGCTGTAGTAATTTCTAAACCAATCCACAAACTGCGGAATACCCTCTTCCACAGTGACGCGTGGAGCATATCCGATGGCCGCTTTTAGGGCGGATACATCAGCGTGAGTCGCGATCACATCACCAGGTTGCATCGGAAGTGACTCAACGGTGGCTTTCTTGCCACATGCCTCTTCGATGAGCTCGAGATAGCGAATCAAATCAACCGGGCGATCTGATCCGATGTTGTATACACGCCAAGGCACATTTGATGTGCCTGGATTTGGATTTAGCGGATCATAAGTCGAATCGGGTGCTGCAATTTGATCAAGAGTACCGATCACACCATCAACAATGTCTGTGACGAAGGTAAAATCACGTTTGTGATGACCGCCATTGAATAGTTGAACTGTGCCGCCCGTCAGAATGGCGCGCGAGAACTTAAAGAGCGCCATATCGGGACGACCCCAAGGTCCATAGACTGTAAAGAAGCGGAGCCCCGTCGTCGGCAGCCCAAACAAGTGGCTGTACGTATGCGCCATCAGTTCATTGGCTTTCTTCGTTGCTGCGTAGAGGCTCACGGGGTGATCCACCGAATCCTCAACTCGAAACGGTAATGATTCATTGGCGCCGTAAACAGAACTTGATGACGCATACACGAGATGATCAATCTCATGATGACGACAACATTCCAATATATTCATAAACCCAACAAGGTTCGCGTCAACATAAGCATGTGGGTTTTCTAGTGAATATCGAACACCTGCTTGTGCAGCCAAATGCACAACTCGATCAATCTTATACTGCTTAAATAGGGACTCAAGGGCATCGCGATCCTCAACGCTCGCGCGAATTTCGGTATACCCTGGACGCTCAAGCAACCGATTGCCACGGGCTTCTTTGAGGGTTACCTCATAATAATCGTTATAGTTGTCAAGACCGACAACCTCGTCACCGCGATCAAGTAGACGGTGACTTACAGTTGATCCAATAAACCCAGCGGAGCCAGTAACTAAGACGCGCATACATTAACTCTTCAATAACACTCGAGCTGATCCTATCAAAGCCCAAAGGATGAGCGCTGAAACCAGCAGTAAAACAATAAGCCCAACAACCATTAGGATATCGCGTTCGAGCAGAATGCTGTAGGTCGCAAGCGATGTACTCAACGCCGCCAACGGAAATCCAAATGCCCAATTTGCTGGCGAAAATGGCCTTGAAATCACTCGCAAAATCATTGGGATCAAACTGATTGTCAAGAAAAATGCAATTGAGAGCATTACAGCGCCCGGGACAACTGCTTGATCACCGGCGAGCAAAGACCAAGATACCGATCCGATCGCAGGTGGTGCGACCAAGATCATCTGCGTACTCTCCAATTCATCTGGCATAGGCTTTCCATGCACCAACCTAAAAAAGACAATTGGAAGCAACATCAGCCACAACACGATCCCTATCGAAAACCCAAACCACGCGAGCATGACTTCACCCGATGCCATAGCGCCAACGGGCACAACAATATTACCGACCACAGGAATGAACCAAACAGGAGAAATTGTTTCGAGAGTAAGTCCGCCCCGGAACCATCCATTCATAAGCCAAATAAGCAAAGCGAAGTGACTCAATGCAGCGAACCAGATCAGGATCAGAGCGACTTTTGGCATGTGCGGATTAATTAACGCACTCAATAGCATGAGCCCAACCGTCAGGCACGCCGGAAGGACTCGTAACTGTGGATTACTGAACGTCTCTTTTAAGGCACCTTTTTGGAACTGATGGAATACAATTGAACCAATAGTGACTAGACCGACAAGCAATAACGCAATCGAAATTAACCGGCCAATTCCGCTCTCCCAGCCTCCCAGATCCGATAGAGCTCGCCACGCAAGTGCTAATCCAAACAAACTCATCACAGCAGGGGCAAATCGTATTGGCATCGTCGTCCTTGATTATTTAAATGCGAGAGATTGGAGTTCTGCGACTGCGTCACGAATCGCGGCAGCACGCTCAAATTCCAATGATTTTGCCGCTTGAAACATTTCATCTTCAAGACGCGTTATTTCTTTGGCGAGTTGTTGCGGTGAAAGTGTTTGCGGATTCTTCGGCATCAACGCATCAGTCGTTGACTTCGCCACCTTATCTTTCGCCTTTCTTCCGCGTGACCCAGGCGTCTCACGATGTGCACCTTCCATCACATCGTCGATACGCTTCTTAATGGTCTTTGGCACAATGCCATGCTCTTCATTGAATGCGATCTGCTTGGTTCGTCGTCGTTCTGTTTCATCCATCGCTCGCTGCATAGAGTCAGTAATTCTGTCAGCATACAAAATGGCACGACCGTTTACGTTTCGGGCTGCACGCCCAATCGTCTGAATCAACGAACGATCCGAACGCAAAAATCCTTCTTTATCAGCATCCATAATGGCGACCAGAGACACTTCAGGCATATCAAGGCCTTCTCGCAACAGGTTAATACCGACCAGCACGTCGAATTCACCTTTCCGCAGGTCTCGAATAATCTCCACACGCTCGACAGTATCAATATCTGAGTGCAAGTATCGAACTCGAATACCATGATCCATGAGGTAATCCGTTAGATCTTCGGCCATCCGTTTGGTCAAAACAGTAATTAGTACTCGCTCATCTTTTTCAACGACGGCATGAATTTCACTCAAACAGTCATCTACCTGGGAGCCGGCTGGACGAATCTCGAGCGTTGGATCAACCAACCCAGTCGGCCTCACAACCTGTTCAGCGACCAGCGCCTGGTGCTCTTTTTCATACACGCCGGGAGTTGCCGAGACAAAAATCATTTGTGGTGCGAGTGATTCCCATTCTTCAAATTTCAATGGTCGATTATCGAGCGCCGACGGCAATCTGAAGCCATACTCGACAAGCGTTTCTTTCCGCGACCGATCACCGCGATACATGCCGCCAATTTGAGGGACTGTCACGTGTGATTCATCAAGAACGAGAAGTGCATCCGGTGGTAAATAATCAAACAGAGTGGGCGGCGCCTCACCCGGTGGTCGACCTGACAAATAACGTGAATAGTTCTCGATACCCTGACAATAACCAAGCTCAGCGATCATCTCTAAATCGAACTTAGTACGTTGCTCAAGACGCTGGGCCTCTAGCAATTTACCCTGCTCTCGAAATTGATCGAGTCGCATTTTGAGTTCAGCTTTGATGTCATCAAGCGTATTGACTAATCGGTCTTTGCTGGTGACGTAGTGCGTTTTTGGATACACCGTTAAACGCGGCACTTTGCGCAATACTTCGCCCGTCAGCGGATCAAAATATGATAACTGCTCGATTTCATCGTCGAATAGTTCGACACGCACGCCTTCACGATCCGATTCTGCGGGGAATATGTCGATGACATCGCCACGGACACGGTAAGTCCCACGACCGAAATCCATATCATTCCGCTTATATTGGAGTTCAGCTAAGCGCCTCAAAATTTGGCGCTGATCAATGGTCATTCCGCGAGTCAGGTGCAATACCATCTCATGGTAGGCCTCTGGATCACCCAGACCATAAATCGAGGATACGGTGGCAACAATAATGACATCATCTCGCTCTAAGAGGGCTTTCGTTGCCGACAGACGCATCTGCTCGATATGGTCGTTGATCGACGCGTCTTTTTCGATAAATGTGTCGCTCGCGGGGACGTACGCTTCAGGCTGATAGTAATCGTAATACGACACAAAATATTCAACGGCGTTATGCGGAAAAAACTCTTTGAATTCTCCATACAACTGAGCCGCTAGAGTTTTGTTATGAGCCATAACAATGGTGGGACGTTTGATCGACTCAATCACCTTTGCAACGGTAAATGTTTTACCAGAGCCTGTGACACCCAAGAGCGTCTGGTGAGCAACTCCCGCCTCTACCCCTTCGATGAGCGTTTGAATCGCCGTCGGTTGATCTCCAGCCGGTTCGTAGTCAGAGACCACTTGAAAGGGAAACGACGCATCATGACTCATGATGCAAGAGTACTCATCGCGAGTTGAATCGCGATTAATGCCACCATCCAACTCGATAAAATGCGAATGCCAATCGGCGTTTGCGCAGGAAACCACTCGCTGATTTGCTTAAAAAGACCGCCAAAAAAGCTGGCAGTGAATCCCATCGAGATGACAGCAATCGATCGAATCAACAGGTCAGTTGATAAATCAGCATGTACTGAAAAAACCATCGACATCGACAGTGCGCCCATCAAAACAAGCGCCATTGCAGCAAGCCATCCATTACTCGCCCGCCCTAAACAAAGCCAAGCAGCGATTGCAAGACCAACGAATAAAGCCGGGAGCGAGGTATCGAGAGACAGTGGACCAATAACAGTTGCCAAGAGGATTCCAGAACCGCCGCCAATGAAAAAGTATGGAGCGCGATCCAGGTTTTGAGCAATCCATAATCCAAATAAGAGCCAAAACATCCAAACCACACTGATCTCGGAGGGAAGCATCAAGCCCGCGTCGATCCGTTCGATCACAGTTGGATCAGTACCAAGCGCATGTGCCCACACTAATTGCGGCAATGCGCATGCACTGAAGACTACAAGCGTTTTAACCAACAAGGTAGGTCAAACCGATGACCGAAATGACTCCGCCACAACCGCGTACCAACAACTCGCCACGTGGAAGCCGAGTCGCAAAACCCAATCCAATGCCAGCCATATGCAAAAGGCCTGTTCCGATCACGAATCCAGCACCATAGGTGATCGCGCTGATTTGTTCAGGCATTTCAAGGCCATGGGCGTAACCGTGAAAAATACCGAAAATGCCGACAAGAACCATGGCAATGGCAAGCGGTGCTCGAACTCTGAGTGCTATCAAGATACCAAGGACGACGCCAGAGAGCGCAATCACAAACTCGACCAGTGGGATTTCGAGACCCATGATGCCGACAGCAGCTCCGACCGCCATAATGGTTGGGAATACGATCGGCAAGATCCAAATTGCACGGTCCCCAAGGAAAGCACCCCACAGTCCGACTGCAACCATCGCAATCAGGTGATCAAAACCGAGGATAGGATGCAAGAAGCCTGTCATGAACCCTCCGCCGACACCTTCTGGCGCATGAGCAAGGGCGACACTAGGTAAAGTGATAAAGAGCAACGTGATCAACGATTTCATTTATGGTCCTTTTTCTATCAGTTCGAAAAATTAGAAAAACGAACAGCGTCCTTGCCAACCCGAGTCGCAAGGCTACATCAATTTAAAGAGTGCTAACAGTCTGCTTCAGCTGTTGTTGAGAACAAGCTATGTGGGAATTCTTGAAGGAATTGGCTCCGCGAGCAGGACTCGAACCTGCGACCAAAAGATTAACAGTCTTCTGCTCTACCAACTGAGCTATCGCGGAACTCAGGATGGCCGCGAACTTTAATGATTCGATGGTATTTCGTCAAGACCTTGTGCTCGATTAATTGGACCTGCAGGGCCAATCAAACGTGTAATGATCTTCGCTCGGTTTTTCTCGAGAGTCTTTTCTCCAATTCCTTTAATTGCTAGGAGCTCTTCCGGCGTATCAATGGGGCCGAATTTATCGCGATAAACGATAATTTTTTGAGCACGGGTCAAACCAATACCTGATAGGGATTGCGCTATCTCCTTCGCTGTCGCGGTGTTCAAGTCAACCGGCTCTGCGAGTCCAGTCATCGAGACTAAGGAAAACAACAATCCAGCTAGCTTTTGTTTCATATTCATCACCACCTCCTACATTCGAGGATAGTGACTGCAACAGATCATGTGTCTTTATTCGATTAACTGCGTGTCAGAGTTCGCCGACAATTCGACCAATAGCCTCTTCTGGTCGATCTGATGCGGTAATTGGACGGCCAATCACCAAATAATCGGCTCCGTTATCCAGCGCTTCTCGTGGAGTCACAATGCGTGTTTGATCGTTCGCTGCAGCCCAAGTTGGACGAATACCAGGCGTTACCAAGCAAAAATCTGGACCGATTTTTTGTCGAAGTCTTTTTGCCTCTTGAGCGGAACAGACCACGCCATCCAAACCGCATGAATCAGAGAGCAGAGCCAAATGATCAACTTGCGATTCAAGATCACGGTTTACTCCCAATTCATTAAGACCGTCAGCCGACATACTCGTTAAGACTGTCACACCAATCAACTTAGGCTGATGAGCCTCGCCTTCTAAAATGTCCCGCGCCGCCCGCATCATGTCCGAACCTCCTGAGCAATGCACGTTCGTCATCCAAACACCCCATCGAGCAGCAGCGCGAACCGCTTTTGCACAGGTATTTGGAATATCATGAAATTTCAGATCTAAAAACACATCAAGACCGGCTTTGTGACAAATGTCGATCGCAATCGGCCCAATAGATGTAAACAGTTCTTTTCCAATTTTGGCTCGACAGTGTGTATTTGGGATTCGTTGAACCAGTTCACGAAGTTCGGATTCGGTTGACACATCCAACGCAACAATCAAGCGTGGATCACTCACTTACGACTACCCGTTTTTTTGGCAGTATCGATGCAATGAATACCAGCACACTGCCGGTGATGACACCAATGAAGAATGTTGCGATCAAAACAACCGCGAGACTTGTTGAGGGGATTTGTAACCAAACCAGATCGATAGAAACTGGATCGGAATTAAACAAATATAGAGCACAACCGGTCACTAGCAGGGTGACAACCCAAACTAAAGTGACCAGCCGTCTCAAAAGCTTCATGCTTTCCCGGATTCCAGAAATGCAACGTTCACTGCTTCTCTCAGCTCTTTACCCGGCTTAAAGTGTGGTACTGCTTTTGAATCCAAAACCACTGACTCGCCCGTTTTCGGATTTCTTCCAACACGCGCTTTACGCTCATGCAAAGAAAACGATCCGAACCCACGCAATTCAATTCTCCCGCCTTCAACCAACTGTCGGCTCATGCGGTCGAAAATGGCTTTGACTGCCAATTCCACATCTTTAGGAGGTAATGCTGGGTAGCGTTCTGCGATGCGCTCAATCAGCATCGACTTCGTTATACCTGACATATGACCTTCCGATGTCTGGCCGAGCAACGCTCGGCCTTTATAGCCGGATTACTCGCGGCCTTCCATCTGAGCTTTAATCAGCTCACCGATCGTAGTTGGCCCAGCCTCACCTTCATCAGCAGTTGCTTCATTCAGGTTACGGAGCGCCTCTTTCTCTTCTGCTTCTTCCATCGCTCGAATCGAAATTGAAATCTGACGTGTCTTACGATCAACGTTCGCGATCTTCGCCTCAATTTCATCACCGACGTTTAACACGTTGCGAGCATCTTCGACGCGATCACGTGATAGCTCCGAAGCCTTCAGAATCGCAAGCACACCATCACCGAGGTCGACAGTTGCCTGTTTAGGTTCGACTTCAGTAACAGTACCGCGAACGACAGAGCCTTTTTCAGCACCAGATAAGAAACCACCCATTGGGTCTTCTTCCATCTGCTTCACGCCAAGTGAAATACGCTCACGCTCAGGATCTACCGCCAAAATCACAGCCTCGAGGTCTTCACCTTTCTTGAAGTTGCGAACGGCGACTTCACCAGGCTCTGACCAAGACAAATCAGACAAATGGATCAAGCCGTCAATTCCACCATCAAGTCCGATGAACACACCGAAATCAGTGATTGATTTGATTGGGCCTGAAACCTTTTCGCCTTTCGCATGAGTGGCTGAAAATGCTTCCCATGGGTTCACTTTACACTGCTTGATACCTAACGAGATGCGGCGACGCTCTTCATCGATATCAAGGACCATAACTTCAAGTTCATCACCTAAAGAAACAATCTTCGATGGATGCACGTTCTTATTGGTCCAATCCATTTCTGATACGTGAACCAGTCCTTCAACACCTTCTTCGATCTCAGCAAAACAGCCATAGTCCGTAAGATTGGTGATCCGCGCATTGACTCGTGTATTGACTGGGTAACGGTTCTTAATTTCGATCCAAGGATCTTCGCCAAGCTGCTTCAGACCAAGTGACACGCGGTTCCGTTCGCGATCAAACTTCAATACCTTCACATCGACTTCGTCACCAACAGCGACAACTTCCGATGGATGCTTAATGCGCTTCCATGACATGTCTGTGATGTGCAACAGACCGTCAACACCGCCAAGATCAACAAAAGCACCGTAGTCAGTCAGATTCTTAACGATACCTTTCACCGCCTGACCTTCAACAAGGTTTTCTAGAAGTGCTTCGCGCTCCTCTGAATTCTCCTGCTCTAAAACCGCGCGACGTGAGACAACCACGTTATTACGACGCTGGTCGAGCTTGATCACCTTAAACTCGAGATCTTTACCTTCCAAATGAGCGACATCGCGAACTGGACGGACATCGACCAAAGAGCCTGGCAAGAACGCACGGATGCCGGCGAGGTCGACTGTGAAACCGCCTTTGACCTTACCGTTGATGATACCCATGACCACTTCATTGTCTTCGTGTGATTTTTCAAGGTCGATCCACGCTTCGGCTCGCTTCGCTTTCTCGCGAGACAGGCGTGTTGCACCAAAACCATCTTCAACCGCATCCAACGCGACTTTTACTGAATCGCCAATTGCGATCGCTAGTTCACCTTGTTCGTTAGCGAATTGTGATTTCGGGATCGCTCCCTCAGATTTCAGACCTGCATTCACGATGACGAAGTCTGGTTCAATTGCGACTACCGTTGCGTCAACAATGGCGCCTGGAGTCATGTCGATGTCGTTAAGACTCTGTTCAAAGAGTTCTGCGAAAGTTTCGCTCATTCAAATGTCCTATTTTTTCGGCTTCAAGCCGTCCGTCTGATCAGCCCAAACGGAGTTGGTTATTAACTTCAGTGCGCGTTGCTGCTGATGTCGCCACTGAAATCTCACATGTCCTACATCAAGCCTTTTGCTTGACACAGATCTCGTACGTCAGCCATTACTTGATTGACTGTTTGTTCTGAACTGTCGATCACATATGCATCATCAGCAGGCACCAAAGGCGCAACCGAACGCGTCCGATCTCGAACGTCCCGAATTTCGAGGTCGCGTAGTATAGCGGAACGCTCAACTGTTTGACCAGACTCAATTAATTCTAGATAGCGACGCTCTGCACGCACCTCGACACTCGCATCCAAAAAGATTTTTAACTTTGCGTCAGGAAATACAATTGTTCCGAGGTCTCGGCCATCCCCAACAAGCCCTGGATCCCTTGCCTGTCGGCGTTGAAGCCCAAGTAAGGCATCCCTTACAGGATGATGCACTGCGACCTGACTGGCAGCGTCTGCAACGCTCTGTGTTCGCAGCTTGTTCCCAACGGATTCGCCATTTAAAACAATTTCTGTGTGTAACGCAGTGAATGGAAAACTGAGATCAAGCGTATTGGCGAGCTCAACCAGAGCCTCAACATCGTCAAAATCAACGGATCGTTCAGCGGCTGCCAAACCAAGAATTCGATAAATTGCGCCGGAGTCGAGCAAATGAAATCCCAACTCGAGTGCAACCAATCGAGCGACAGTTCCTTTTCCTGCACCACTCGGACCATCGATCGTGATAACCGGAATCATTCAGACGAAACCGTCAATGGAAATCCAGTTTCACGCGCCAAACCAATAAAATTCGGGAAGCTTGTGGCGACATTTGCACAATCATTGACCACGACCGTGTCACGACACATGAGGCCCGCGACACTAAACGCCATGGCAATCCGATGATCTTCATGCGCTTCTACAATGCCACCGTCAAATCTGAAATCCGATCCACCACCTTGAATGATGGCTCCATCTGGCGTCCCCTCGATCGTGACACCAAGCGTCGCGAGACCGTCCACCATGCTCTGAATCCGATCTGATTCTTTGACACGAAGCTCTTCTGCACCTGTGACTCGAGTTTGTCCGTTGGCACAAGACGCAGCCACAAATAACACCGGAAATTCGTCAATCGCGAGCGGCACCAGCTCCTCAGGAACATCGATCCCCTTCAATGCGGCATAGCGAATACGTAAATCTGCGACAGGCTCCCCACCAACCTCGCGTGTATTCAATACCTCAATGTTAGCTCCCATCAACTTCAGAATTTCAAGGATACCGACGCGCGTGGGATTGATACCGACATGAGACACAGTCAAATCAGAACCGGGAACAATTGACGCTGCAACCATGAAAAAAGCGGCCGACGAAATATCTGATGGCACGTCAATATGACAGCCCGTCAAACGACCGCCACCGACGACCGATGCTGTCGCACCCTCCCGTTTAACCGCGTATCCAAAGCCTTGCAGCATTCGCTCGGTGTGGTCACGCGTCGGCGCAGGCTCCGTCACACTGGTTTCACCTTCTGCATAAAGGCCCGCCAACAGCAGCGCTGATTTGACCTGCGCACTTGCGACTTGCATATCCGTGTGACAACCAATCAACGTTTGACCGCCTGAAATTTGGACCGGAGGCGTCCCGTCGCCGGACGTTGAAATCACAGCGCCAAGTTTGGTCAATGGCTGACTGACTCGACGCATTGGGCGTCGAGATAAGGAGGTATCGCCTGTTAGCTCCGAATCAAAGTTTTGGCCTGCCAAAATTCCTGATAAAAGTCGCATCGAGGTTCCAGAATTCCCCATATACAAAGGAGAGGTCGGTGCTTGAAGACCATCACGGCCAACGCCGTGTACAGTAACTCGTCCCTCAACTGGGCCATCAATCTGCACACCCATATCGCGAAATGCTTGTACGGTCGCTATTGCATCCTCGCCCTCAAGAAAACCATCCACAGTAGTTATCCCGTCCGCTAAGGCTCCCAACATGATTGAACGATGCGAAATGGATTTATCACCAGGAACACGGATGCTTCCTGAGATGCCTTGTTGAGCCTCGGTTATTTTAAAAACAGAAGGATGTGTATCCGTCACCGGACGAGCTCCTTGATCAGCTAATGATGAAAATAATGTACGTGCAGCTCTCGCTTTCTCGAAGCTGTGCATAATCCATTCGTGATCGCCTTTTGAAATCGCGTCACGAAGTGTTTGCAAGCGGTTTGAAAATCGATCAATTCCACTCAATATTGCATCTTGGTTAGCAAGTGCGATGTCACGCCACATGATCGGATCACTTGCAGCAATTCGTGTGAAATCACGAAAACCGCCAGCCGCATAACGAAAAATTTCTAAATGCTCATCATCGTCTGACAGTGCATGGACTAGGTTAAAAGCCAACACATGTGGCAAATGACTCGTCAGCGCAAGTACTTCGTCATGTCGCTCTGCATCCATTTGTGACACAGATGCACCTTGCAAATTCCAAAAAGACGACACGAGATCGATCGCCGTAACCGCGGAGTCTGCATTGGGTGTCAGAATCACCTGATGGTCTATATATAAGTCAGGATTTGCCGCATCAACTCCGCTCTTCTCACTGCCGGCTATCGGATGGCCAGGAATGAACCACTCAGGAATTGACCCACAGACAGACATCACATCCCGAACCACGCTGCCTTTTGTCGAACCGGCATCCGTGACAACTGTTTTCGACTCTTTTGACTGGTAGATAGCCTCAAAAACCTGACGAAACTGACCCATTGGTACAGCAATCAAAACCAGATCAGCATTTCGAATAGCATCAGCTATTGTCTCGAAACTCTCATCGATAAGGTCTCTCGCAAGCGCCTGTTGCCGAGTCGCTTCGGTTCTTGAATAACCTGCGATTTCCCAATCGGAAGTCCGTTTCTTAATGGCAGCACAACAGGAAGCGCCAATGAGTCCAAGCCCAATGACCGCCAATCGTTTCATAGAACAGCTCGAGGGTACGAACCAAGCAGTTTCAATTCAGCCGAATGCGCACGAATTTCGTCCAAGAACTGTTGAATTGGCGCCTCATCAACATGGCCTTTAAAGTCGATAAAAAACCGATAAGACCAAATACCTGAATGAGATGGCCTGGATTCCAATCGCGTCATATCAATACCATGGCGCTCAAACGGCTCCAGCAGTCGATACAAGGCTCCAGGCTCGTTTTTAACAGACACTATCACCGATGTTTTATCTTGATTCGAGGGCTCAGTTTTCTGCTTTCCGATCACCAAAAATCGTGTGGTGTTATCCGGACGGTCTTCAATCGAGCTTGCGACCAAAGTCAAACCGTAAGTTTCTGATGCGCGCTCACCTGCAACGGCGGCAAATCCGTCAGTTGGATCTGATTCAGCAACCATTCGTGCGGCTTCAGCATTTGATGAGACAGTTTTACGCTCTGCCGACGGTAAATTGGCATCAAGCCATAAACGGCACTGCGCCAAGCTCTGTTGATGCGAAAATACTGTGCGTATCGAACCCATATCGACACCTGACTTGACCATCAAAGCCTGGTGGATTCGCATTTCGACCTCACCACAAATCACAAGTGGTGAATCCAAGAAACATTCCAGCGTGTGCGTCACCATGCCCTCAGTCGAATTTTCGATCGGAACAACACCGTAATCTAAGTTACCTGCGTCAACATCACGAAACACCTCAGAAATTGTTGTTAACGGTCGCGTATCCACCGCGTGGCCAAAGTGTTTCAGTGCTGCAACTTCAGTAAACGTACCAGCCGGTCCCAAGTAGCCAACAGCCAATGGTCGCTCAAGCGCAAGACATCCAGACATGATCTCCCGAAAGATACGAGCCACCTCTTCTTTCGGTAACGGTCCTTCATTACGCTCCATCACGCGCGCAAGAATCTGAGCCTCTCTTTCGGGGCGGTAATACACAGGCGCTTCACCGGTGGTCGCCATTTCCGCTTGTTTTACTTCAGCAACACGCATTGCACAATCAGCTCGCGCATTAATTAGTCGCTGTAACTGCTGGTCTATTGCGTCGATTTCGTCTCGAATTTTCAATAGTTCAGGATTCACACTCATGCAGCTACCCTCTCGAATTCGCGCATAAATTCGATCAGAGTTTCAACATCGTCCTGTGTGATCGCGTTGTAAATCGAGGCACGCATTCCACCAACACTTCGATGGCCTTTCAAATTCAAAAGACCCGCATGATTTGATGCTTCGATAAACCGCTTATCGAGCGATTCATCTGCGAGAACAAAAGGAACATTCATTCGACTGCGGTACTGAGTCGCTACGGGATTGCTGTACAGCGTGCTGTGGTCGATTACTTCGTACAAAGCGTGTGCTTTTGTTTCATTCATGCGCTCGATAGCTGCCACGCCGCCCAACGATTCAAGCCATTCAAGGACTAGCGACAACACCCAAACCGCATGAACAGGTGGCGTATTAACCATCGAGTCATTAGCGATTTGATTTTGATATTCCATCAGGCTCGGTATTTGCGCATTACTCTGACCGAGCAATTCGGGCTTAATGACCACAATCGTGACACCTGCAGTACCAAGATTCTTCTGCGCCCCTGCATAAATGAGATCAAACTCATGCACTGGCATTGATCTGGAAAGCAGATGTGAAGACATATCAGCTACGACTGGCACACCAATGTCACTTAACGAGCCAAACCACTCAACGCCATGAATTGTTTCATTTGTACAAATATGAAAGTACTTTGAATCCGACGGAATGTGCCACGTATCTTTGGCCGGGATGGTCGTAAAATTGGATTCCTTCGAAGAGCCAGCTTCAGTCACTTGGCCATACTTCATCGCTTCTTTGATCGCTTTTTGCGACCAAGCGCCTGTCGTCAGGTAAGTTGCTGTCTGATCAGCACCCAGCAAATTCATTGGAATTTGCGAGAATTGGAGTGTCGCTCCACCTGGAAGAAATAGAACCTGATAGCTGTCATCGATACCGAGCAATGACTTGAGCCGTGACGCTGTCTCTTCAAACAGCTCAACGATCAGTTTGTCCCGATGAGAATGCTCCATCACCGAAATTTTAGATCCTCGGAAATCTGGAAGTTCTCTCTGAATTCGATCGACTACCGGTAACGGGAGTGCGGCCGGACCCGAACAGAAATTAATCGGCCGACTCATCACCGATCTCCAAATCAGATGACTCAGTGGTCGTATTTTCACCTGAGTCAAGATCACCCTCAGACAGTGCATCAACCGGTGGCTCAGAAACTGCGTCAACACGGACGAGTTGCTCCCCTTCGGTCAAACGGATCAACGTCACACCTTGGGTATTTCGACCAAGGACTGAAATATCTTGGCATGGCGTACGAACCATCGTTCCGCCATTTGTGATCAATAAAAGATCATCATCGTCAATCACCTGCGCTGCACCAACAACAGCACCATTTCGCTCTGATGTCTGAATTCCGATCACGCCCATAGCACCGCGCCCTTTACACGGGAACTCACTAATCAGTGTTCGCTTGCCGTAGCCATTTTCACAAGCGAGCAGCAAAGTCGCTTCATCATTCGCGACAATCATTGCAACGACTGATTCACCAGATTCTTTCAAGCGAATGCCTCGGACACCTCGCGCCTCACGCCCCATCGGCCGAACTTCAGTTTCATCAAATCGCGTGACTTTTCCGTTTGAGTTAACAAGAACGATATCTCGAGTTCCATCCGTGATGGACGCTCCGATCAATGTGTCATCTTCATTAAAATCGATCGCGCGAATACCTGACGCTCTCGGTCGTGCAAATCGTTCGAGCGGTACCTTTTTGACTGTACCGCGTGCTGTGGCCATGAATACATAGCGACCTTCACCTTGATCATCTTCACCAAGCGGCAATACAGCAGTCACGCGACCACCGCCTTCTAATGCATCAATCATGTTGACGATCGGTTTGCCTCGCGCGTTGCGACTTGCCTGAGGAATTTCATACACCTTCAACCAATGAAGCCGACCTGTGTCGGTAAACAACAACAATGTGTCGTGAGAATTAGCAACCAGTAGCAAATCGACAACATCTTCGTCTTTTAAATTCGTCGCGCTCTTACCGCGCCCACCACGACGCTGTGACTGATAGGCCGCAAGTGGCTGCGTTTTTGCGTAACCAGTCTTTGAAAACGTGACAACCATATCTTCGCGAGGAATCAAATCCTCAGTCGATAGCGACAAGTGTGACTCGATAATCTCAGAGCGGCGTACGTCACCAAACTGATTGCGAACAGCCTCTAGCTCTTCACGAATCACCTGCGTTAGCTTCTCTGGATCTGCAAGAATCGCTTCGCGCTCTGCAATATCGTCAAGAATTGACCCGTATTCTTCCAATAGCTTTTCAATTTCCAAGCCAGTCAATCGATGCAGTCGCAAATCGAGAATCGCTTGCGCTTGCTGCGGACTCAAATGATATTGACCGTCAATTAATCCAAAGCCCTCTGGTAAATCATCGGGACGAATGCCGCCAGTCCCCGCACGCTCCAACATGTCTGTGACCGAACCCGGCGTCCACGATGAATCGATTAGGCGCTGCTTCGCCACTTGCGCGTTCTCAGACTGTTTGATCAATTCAATCACAGGATCAATATTCGCCAACGCGACCGCCTGCCCCTCAAGAATATGACCGCGCTCTCGTGCTTTTCTCAATTCATAAATCGTGCGGCGGGTGACAACCTCGCGACGATGTCGGATGAAGCAAGACAGCATGTCTTTGAGATTGAGTGTTTTTGGCTGGCCATCGACAAGCGCTACGATATTGATACCGAAACTTGACTGAAGCTGGGTTTGACTGAAGAGATTATTGACGATGACTTCTGGGGTTTCCCCACGGCGCAAGTCAACCACAATCCGCATCCCTTCTTTATCTGACTCATCGCGGAGCTCGGTGATGCCTTCAATTTTTTTGTCTTTGACCAACTCGGCAATCTTCTCGATTACACGCGCCTTATTCACTTGATAAGGGATCTCGGTGAAGACGATCGACTTCTTGTCCTCGCCCTCAATATGAAATCGAGAACGCATAATAACGCGCCCACGTCCCGTCGCGTAGGCATCACGAACACCCTCAAGGCCATTGATGAGTGCACCAGTCGGAAAATCTGGCGCGGGTATCAATGTCATCAAATCATCAATTGATATCGTTGAATCATCCAAGTATGCGAGACAACCACTGATCACTTCTGTGAGATTGTGAGGCGGTATGTTGGTCGCCATCCCAACCGCGATACCGGCTGACCCATTAACCAACAAGTTAGGTATTTTAGTCGGCAGAACATCGGGGATTTTCTCGGTCCCATCATAGTTCGGGACGTAATCCACAGTCTCCTTGTCCAGATCCGCCAAAAGCTCATGCGCAATCCGCTCCATCCGAATCTCGGTGTATCGCATTGCAGCTGCTCGGTCACCGTCAACCGACCCAAAATTACCCTGACCATCGATCAGCGGATAACGCATCGAGAACGGTTGCGCGAGACGCACGATCGTGTCGTAAACCGCCGAATCACCGTGAGGGTGGTATTTACCGATCACATCACCGACCACTCGAGCTGACTTTTTGTAAGCCGAGTTCCAGTTGTTATTGAGTTCGCTTTGGGCAAAAAGGACTCGACGATGCACAGGTTTCAAACCGTCTCGGACATCAGGTAGTGCGCGCCCGACGATAACGCTCATCGCGTAGTCGAGGTAACTGGTTTTGAGCTCGTCTTCGATATTGATTGGTAAAATTTCGCGTGCCGAATCAGACATGGATGGTGGGCTATCCCTAGGAAGTTCTTAAACACGCGATGATACCATGAACTCGCGGAAAACGGTCTTCTTCTGTGCGGATCGCGGCATGATCTGTATGATTTGAGATTGTTGAGTAAATCAGCTCAAAAAGAACAACTGGAAAGTACTCATGACATCAGTGGTCGACCCCAAAGAAGTCACTAAATTTAATCAGATCGCTCGAAACTATTGGGATCCTGAAGGGCCAATGAAGGCAATCCATCAAATCAACCCATTGCGTGTAGATTTTACCGAGAGTTTCCATCCACTTCAGGATGCACTTGTCTTGGATGTTGGATGCGGAGGAGGTCTTGCATCTGAGGCGATGTGCAAACGTGGAAGCAAAGTCACAGCAATTGATGCATCGCCTGACATGCTTAAAACAGCGAAACTTCATGCGCTAGAAGCGGGCCTAACGATTGACTATCAAGAATCGCATGCCGAAATGTTAGCCCAAACACATGCGAGCACATTCGATGTCGTGACTTGTTTTGAAATGATTGAACATGTCCCAGAGCCGATGAATACATTGGCAGCGCTTGCGGCTCTCGTTCGCCCTGGTGGCTGGTTGATCATCTCAACGATTAACCGCACACCAAAAGCCTATCTCGGCGCTGTGATTGCTGCAGAATATATTTTGAACTGGGTTCCGAAAGGCACGCACGACTATGCTCGATTTCTCAAGCCCTCAGAAATCGCAGCCGGACTCCGACCGCACGGGCTTGATATCGAGTCAATTGAAGGCGTGGTTTACCAACCGATTTATCAACAATTCAAACGATCCACGAAAGATCTCGATATGAATTATCAACTTGCTGCAAGGAAGCGCGCATGAGCACCCTGATCAACTCGATGGTCTCAACCCTCAAAAATACGCCACGTTTCGACAACCGCGTCATCCTAGTGACCGGCGCGACAGCAGGAATCGGTCGAGCACTCGCGCTGGAACTGGGTTGTCGTGGCGCGACTGTGATCTTACTCGGTCGCAATGAAAGTGAGCTGGACGCAGTCTACGATGCGATCCTTGAATGCGGCGGCCCAACGCCTGCGATTGTTCCCTGTGATCTTGCAACGCTCGATGCTGCGCAAGCAGACGCTTTAAGTGCACACATTCAAGAGCACTTCGGTCGCTTGGATGGCCTTGCCCACATCGCAGGCATCTTAGGTGGACGCGAGCCAATCCAATCGCATCGACCAAAACAGTGGGATCTGGCTTTGCAAATCAATCTGACTGCCGTTTTCCAATTGACGCAGGCTCTGCTACCGCTACTTGATGCGTCTGATTCAGGGCGAATCGTATTTGCAACTTCAAGTGTTGGCATCCGAGTTGACGCTTACTGGGGTGCGTATGCCGTATCCAAGGCAGGGCTTGAGATGTTCGCAGGGATTCTAGGTCAAGAGCTCGAAAACACGTCGACAACACGCATATTTACGGTCAACCCCGGTGGCACACGAACCAAGATGCGCGCTGAAGCGATGCCAGGTGAAGATCCACAAACACTTCCGAGCCCAGAAATGGTAGCGGATGCATTTTTATATGGGCTTACGGAAGAAGCGGGTACCTTCCATGGCCAACGTGTTAACGCCCGCGATCTGATGGACGCTTTGGGGACGTGGCCTGCTTCTTAACCGGCTGCCGAGTTTGGCGCGGGCTAGACGCTTTTTTTGAAAGTCTGCGTCGAACGTCCTTCAACTCCTGCGGTGTCATCTTTGGCACCGGTAGACTCGGTAACTCGACTAATTTACTCAAGTCATCCACTTCTTTTTGACCTAATTCAACGAAGTGTCCCTGCTTCAAAAATGAGGGAAGGAAAATACAGCCATAACGCACCCGCTTCAGTCGATTCACCTGTAAATCCTGACTTTCCCAGAGTCTTCGCACTTCGCGATTTCGCCCTTCCATCAATGCGACGTAAAACCAATGGTTTCTCCGATCAGGATCAGCCTCAGGATGTCTGACAATGTCGGTAAACCGTGCTGGACCGTCGTCCAAAATGACACCATCCACCAATCGCTGAAGTTGCTCGTCGTGCACATTGCCATGCACTCGAACTAGGTATTCACGATCCACTCCGCTTGAGGGATGCATTAAGCGGTTGGCTAATTCGCCATCTGTGGTTAACAGAATTAACCCCGAGGTATTGATGTCCAAACGACCAACAGCAATCCAGCGACCTTGCGCAATTTTTGGGAGTCGATCAAATATCGTTGGTCGGCCTTCTGGATCATTTCGAGTACAAACCTCACCTTCAGGTTTGTGATAGGCGATCACTAATCGTGCCTGCTCAAATAGCTTTTCCGACGGGACTGGTTTGCCATCGAAAACAACAGCATCACCTTTCTCGATCTTGGTCCCAAGAACTGCAACCGAGCCATTTACAACGACTCGCCCCTCGGTGATCGCAATTTCCAGCATTCTGCGAGACCCGTAGCCTGCTCTGGCTAGTGCTTTTTGAAGTCGTTCACTCACGATAATTATGTATCCATCTGATCAAGAAGATCTTCTGCAGGTGCTGCAATCAAATCTTCAGCATTTGGTAACTCTTCCAATGACTTCAATCCAAAGTCATTCAAAAACTGTGTAGTCGTCGCAAATAGCGCAGGGCGTCCTGGCACTTCTTTGTGCCCTACCACCGTAATCCAACCACGCTCTTCTAGTGTGCGAACGATTTGCGTATTCACGGCAACACCTCGGACAGCCTCGATTTCACCGCGAGTCACTGGCTGGCGATAGGCAATCATGGCCAGTGTCTCAAGCGTCGCCCTCGAATACCGACCTGGTTTTTCGTCGGTTAGATTGGCAAGGTATGGAGCGAAGACGTCCCGAACCTGAAACCGAAATCCTTGCGCAACTTCGATCAATTGAACAGCACGGTCTTGATATTCGTCCGCCAAACTCTCAAGAGCCTCTCTGAGCATGCCTTCTGTTGGCGCTTTTTGGTCGCCAAAAAGCTTTTTCATTTGATAGATACTCATCGGTTCGCGATTCGCAAACAACGCACTTTCAAGAATCCGTTTCAAATCGATCTCAGACATACTGATCAACCCGTCCGATATAAATTTGGCTGCCAGGCTCGGCTTGGATCACAGTACACAGGCCCTCTCGCACCAGTTCAAGAATAGCAAGAAACGACACCACCACACCTGCTTTACCTTCTTCCGGTAGAAACAGATCAGTCAATGTCAGTTCGGTACGTTCTTTGAGTTTCATCAATACGTCACTCATCCGTTGACGTGTCGAAAGAGGCTCCCATTCGATCTGATGCGCAGACGACAACCGCGCTCGCGCAAGGAGCTCGCCGAAAGCCAGAACCAGTTCAGACAGATCAACAGTCGGCGGACTCGTCCGTTCATCGATTTCAGGCTTAGCAGCTTGCGCCACATGAAAATCGCGATCAACCCGCGGCATTTCATCTAATGCTTCAGCCGATAATTTGACTTTCTCATATTCCAAAAGTCGACGAATCAGTTCAGCTCTCGGGTCATCTTCCTCGTCGTCTTCAGTGCCTACAGGTCGTGGTAACAACGCGCGAGATTTGATTTCAGCAAGCATCGCTGCCATCACCAAATATTCAGCAGCCAACTCAAATCGCATGCTCTCAAGGAGTGCAATATATCCCATGTATTGGCGAGTGATCTCGGCCACATTAATTTGGATGATATCGAGGTTCTGTCGTCGGATCAGATACAACAGAAGATCCAAAGGACCTTCAAACGCATCCAAAATGACTTCAAGCGCGTCCGGTGGGATGTACAGATCTTCAGGTAGCTGTGTTAACGGGGATCCCTCAACCACAGCAAGCGGAAGTTCACCCTGCACATGCGTGATCACCGGTAGCCAAGCCCCATTGCTTGACGCACCTCAATCAACGTTTGTCGCGCATCATCCTCAGCCTTCTCAGCACCTTCGAGTAAAATCGATCGCACCATATCTGGGTTTTCTTCGTACGGAGCTGCACGCGCAATAATTTGATCCTGTTCTGCAATGACCGCGTCAATTACCGGTTGCTTACATTCAAGGCATCCGATACCAGCAGATGTACAGCCACTACGCGCCCAATCTCGAGTCGATTCATCTGAGTACACTTCGTGGAATTGCCACACTGGACATTTTTCAGGAGTCCCCGGATCGGAGAGTCTCACGCGTGCTGGATCTGTCGGCATCCGCTTTATTTTGGTCACAACAGAATCTGGATCTTCACGCAATCCAATCGTATTGCCGTATGACTTGGACATTTTCTGACCATCAAGCCCGGGCATTTTCGCAGACTCAGTCAACAATGCTTGCGGCTCAGGTAATATCACTTTGCCAGTGCCCTCAAGGTAACCGATTAGCCGCTCTCGATCAGCAAGCGTGATGTTTTGTTGTTCTTTAACCAACGCTTGCGCTCGCTCTAGACCGTCTTGATCGCCGCTTTCGAGATAAGCTTTACGCAACGAGCGATAGAGCTTGGCTGCTTTCTTACCCATCTTTCCACATGCAGATTCCGCAAGTTCCTCGAAATCTGGTTCACGACCGTAAATGTGATTGAAGCGGCGTGCTATTTCTCGAGTGATTTCAATATGAGCAACTTGATCCGCACCGACTGGAACGTTTCCTGCCCGATACAAGAGGATGTCAGCGCTTTGCAATAGCGGATACCCAAGAAAACCATACGTAGTCAGGTCTTTGTCGGTTAGCTTTTCCTGCTGATCTTTGTAGGTTGGCACCCGTTCCAACCAACCCAGTGGAGTAATCATCGACAACAGCAGATGCAATTCTGCGTGCGCCACGACCTGTGACTGCACAAAGAGTGTCGCAGAGCCTGGATTCACACCGGCGGCTAGCCAATCGATGACCATATCCGTAATCGCTTGATCGATTCCACGCGTATCTTGGTAATGCGTCGTCAATGCATGCCAATCTGCGACGAAGAAGAAACACTCATACTCGTGTTGCAGTTGAACCCAATTCTTCAAAACGCCATGGTAATGGCCTAAATGTAACCGGCCAGTAGGACGCATACCTGACAGTACGCGTTGGGACGGATCGACCCCGCTCAAATGTAACTCCTTAAATTGTCTTTCAAATTAGATGATACCAAGGTTATGCCAGTTCGGAAAAAGCAGTGGCATCCCCAGCCCCGTGCCTTGTAACAACTGGTAAATCATCTGTCAGGTTCACAACAGTTGTGCCTTCGAAACCGCAAAATCCACCATCGACAACGAGATCTAGCTGGTGCCCGAGCGTCTCATTGATATCATATGGATCGGTCATTGGCAGCTCTTCTCCAGGTAGCATGAGCGTTGACGTCATCAACGGCTCACCGACGTTATCGAGCAAATCCAGAGTAATCCGATTATCAGGAACGCGAATTCCAATCTGTTTTCGTTTTGGGTGCAGCAAACGGCGCGGCACTTCGCGCGTCGCTTCGAGAATGAACGTATAGGGTCCAGGAGTGTGTGATTTCAGCAATCGATATTGTTGATTCTCAACACGCGCATACTCTGCAATTTCTGACAAATCGCGACACAATAACGTGAAGTTATGCTTATCATCGAGTCGGCGTATTTGCCGAATCACATCGACGCCACGCTTGTTTTCAAGCGAACAGCCGATGGCATATCCAGAATCCGTCGGAAGGACAACAACACCACCTGCACGAACAATGTCGGCGGCTTGTTGGATTAAACGCGATTGCGGGTTGTCTGGATGAATTGCAAAAAACTGTGCCACTTGCGGCCTAACCCTTTTTGATAAAAACGGTATGATGCCAGAAATTACGGGATAAGCTTGATGAAACTACTACTCGATTTTTTACCAATTCTTATTTTCTTTGGTGTTTATAAAGCAACAGGGGATCTCATTACGGCGACCGCGGTACTCATTCCGGTGACAATTGTTCAAGTGGCTGTTGTCTATTGGCTCACAAAGAAACTTGAGAAAATGGCGCTGGTTACCCTCGGTTTGGTGATCGTGCTTGGCGGTCTGACTGTGTTTTTAAACGATGGTTGGTTCATTATGTGGAAGCCAACGGTTGTGAATTGGTTGTTCGCGGTAGCCTTTGTTGGCAGTCACTTTATCGGGCAAAAACCCATTGTCGAGCGACTACTCGGCCATGCGATTGCGTTAAGTCCCTCCCAATGGGTCTCACTGTCTTACGCTTGGACTGGCTTTTTCATCTTCTCAGGCATTTTAAATCTCATTGTTGCCTATCAATTTTCCGAAGCCGTTTGGGTGAATTTCAAATTATTCGGTTTGTTGGGTCTAACGTTTGTCTTTTTAATTATTCAAGGTATTTGGATTAGCAAGCATGGTTCCGAAATCGAGGCCCCACCCGAGGACGATCATCATGCATAAGTCCTGGGCCTCGCCACTGCTTCTATTCATGGTCATTGGAATGCCATCATTTGCTGTCGCCGAAACAGCCTACATCACGGAAAAACTTGAGATTCCGGTTCGATCTGGCGAAACGCGTGATTATCGGATTATTCGTTATTTACAAGCGGGCGCAAAAGTGGAGATCCTCGAACAGTTCGATTCCGGTTACGCAAAAATTAAAGACGAACGCGGACGAGAAGGATTTGTACTCGGCCGCTACCTTGTTGAACGTGCGCCTTCGTTTGTGATCGCGGGCCGTCTGGAGGCAGAGGTTGCCAAACAAAAGGAAACAATCAAACGATTAGAGCAAGATATCAAAGCACTCAGCGCTCAAAATGAGAGCGCCGATGAGGCACTGAACGCAGCCAAAGAACAGCTCATAAAAAAAGAAGCCGAACTCAACGAATTTCTTGCTACCGATGGAGACTCACTCACTCTTCGCAATCGGTTGGTTGCGTTAGAGACTGAACGCCAAGTTCTCCTTGCCGATAATGAAACCTTACGCGCTGAAAAACTCGCAGCTGGTGACGACTCATCAAAAAGTTGGTTTGCGCTTGGAGCTCTTACGCTTGCAGCCGGATGGTTCGTTGGGCTTTTAATGCCTCGGATCCGCAAGTCCCGAGTTGATACGAGTTTGTGAGGAAATACCCGGCGATTACTCCTGCTGTTATTGATGGGGGGCATCCCCATCAATCAGGAACATTCGGCGATTACTATTTTTCAATCACCGACCCGATTGGTGAACGAAACGCGATTTTTATCGATGGAAATCACCTTAAGAAACGCTTTTCTCAGCTGGCATCCACGCAAATTTTCCGTATTGGTGAAACAGGCTTTGGGACCGGACTTACATTTTTAATCGCTTATGCTGCGTTTTTAGAAAATGCACCGCCATCTGCTCGACTGCAGTGGATTTCAACAGAACGCTACCCACTCACCAAAAACGATCTGCAAAAGGCGTTAAATGCACTTCCACTTTCAAATGAATTAAGCAAACTCGCCGCTACGCTTCTCGTTGATTGGCCGATGTGCATTCCCACCTGTCACCGCCGCCTCTTCCATCACGGCCGTATCGTGCTTGATCTGCATTTCAGTGACGCAACACACGTCTTTGAAGATTTGTCAGGATCCGTTGATGCATGGTGTTTGGATGGATTTTCACCCGACCGCAATCCAGATCTTTGGACCGACGAATTATTCCGAGCCATTGCTGTGCACTCGCATCACGACACAACGGTGAGTACTTTTTCAGCAGCTCGCACTGTGCGTGATGGACTCACATCACACGGATTTCGTGTTAATAAAGTGCCAGGCTTTGGCGGTAAGCGAGATCGTCTAGAGGCCACTTTTTCAAATCAACACCGATCCAATGTTTGGGCCCCAAAAGCGCATACTGCGGCAATCGATCGCATCGCAATCATTGGTGGAGGGCTGTCTGGCGCGTGGACTGCTCGTGCCTTAGCCAATCGAGGACTGCACGTCGAAGTATTCGAACAACAGACGCTTGCCAGCGGTGCTTCGGGAAACCCGCAAGGAATCACCTACGCAAAGTTAAGCATCGAAGCCACGCCCAACAGCCTGATTCAATTACAAGGCCTCGCTCATCTCACACCTTGGTTCCAACATTTTTCTGAAAATGTTTGGCAACAAACAGGTGTTTTACTACTTGCTCAGAACGACAAAGAACGACTTCATCAAGACAAACTATTGGGTGCTCTTCCAAATCATGCCTCATTTTTAGCTCCAGTTTCGCGAACCGAAGCCTCTGAATTAGCAGGTCAGCCACTCCGAACCGGAGGCCTCCATTTAATCCCTGGCGGCTGGCTCAATCCAAAACGCTGCGTCGAGACAATATTGGAGCATCCATTAATTAATGTGAAACCGTATCATCAGATTCAATCAGTCATCGACAATGACAAGTCGATTCAACTCAAGATCAGTCATTCCGATCAGTCCGTAACAAACCACGACTTTGATTTGATTATTTGGGCTAATGCACTCGAGGCGTCGCGCTTTATTCCGATGACAATCCCATTGAAACCGGTTCGCGGACAAATTACTCACATTCGAAATACGGTTGATATTCAGATGCCCATCTGCGGCGATGCTTATCTCGCTCCCTCATGGAACGGTGTCATGACGTGCGGAGCCACCTATACACCCAACTCAGATGATCTCCAGGCCTGTCCGACAGACGATCAACTGAACATCGCAGCAATTAATAACATGATGGATCGAGACTTGTTTACCAACGACGATATTTTAAGCCATCGCGTGAGTATCCGGACGGCAACGCCCGACTACGCTCCAGTGATTGGCCAACTCGCTGAGCCAACAATTTGGTCACACCTGCTTGACCGGCTCCGTCTTGACGCGAGTTATCAACCACAGACGCCGTTACCTTTCATGCGAGGCCAATATGTTCTCGGTGGATTAGGATCACGCGGAACACTTACAGCACCGATACTTTCTGAAATCTTAGCGAGTCAAATCGTGGGTGAGGTACTGCCGGTCTCGGAAACAACTCGTCATGCGCTAGCCCCGGATCGTTTCTTTCGACGCCAGTTAATTCGCGGACTTAACTGAACGGATTCCACCACGAGCCATTGTCCAGTTGATCTCGGCAGCCACCTAATTGGCTATCAAATGTTTTTGCAGTTTGATCAACGCGCTTGGCAACACTGATCAACCAACGTTTCGATTTAAATGTTCCACGCTGAAATCCACCAACCCCTTCATGATAGGCAAGATAGTGACGATACGCGTCAGATTTTGGGATCCCTGCAATCCGGTTTGCACGATTGACATACCATCCAACAAAATCAGCTGCATCGCGAAAGTTGTCACGCACTGCCAAGTAAGAATTTGTGTCTTTTCGGTAATCGCTCCACGTCCCATCCTTTGCTTGCGGATACCCGTAAGCAGAACTGGCTCTTGGCCCCGGCAATACCCACAGGATTTTGGTCCGCGGTGGCTTAGCATTCGAAACGAACGAAGATTCTTGTCTGATAAACGAAAGGATTAATCCTTCAGATACGCCCCAAGAGTCTGCAGCATCACTGACTGCGTCATACCAACCGGGTTTTTCAGCCAACAAATTACACGCATTGTCGGTATTACGGGGAGGTGAAACGGCACATCCACTTAACACAAGCGCGGCCGCGAGAAGAACCAAACGTGTCATCATGCGTTAAATAACTCCATCAATGTCTGTTCGTCGATGACTTCGACTCCCAAACTTTCAGCTTTCGATAATTTACTGCCAGCACCTGGACCTGCAACCAATGTCGTTGTTTTTGAACTCACTGAACCCGAGACCTTCGCGCCGAGAGCTCGTAATTTTTCAGACGCTTCATCTCGCGTCATCTGTTCTAACGTACCAGTTAAAACCCAAGTTTGCCCTGATAAATCAGGTCCATTTTTGGGGATATCAGTCGCTGGTTCAGGCCAGCGAACACCTAAATTCAATAGATCTTGAATGACTTCTCGATTGCGCTCGACTTCAAAAAATGAACGGATATGTGCGGCAACCACAGGGCCTACATCGTCAACGGCCATCAAATTCTCTGTCGTTGAATGAATTAGATCATCCAAGTCTCGGAACACATTGGCCAAAGTTCGCGCAGTGGCTTCGCCAACATCACGAATTCCTAACGCATATAAAAACCGCGCAAATGTCGTTTCTTTGGAGTCTTCAATTGCATGAATCACATTTTGCGCTGATTTTTTACCCATCCGCTCGAGGTCTTCAATCGCGTCAACTGTCAAACGATACAAATCAGCAGGCGTCTCCACCCATTCTTTTTCAATCAGAATTTCGAGCAAGCGTTCGCCAACACCATCGATATCCATGGCTTTTCTAGAAACAAAATGTTTTAGATGCTCCAATCGCTGTGCGCGACAAATCAATCCGCCAGAGCAACGGATCACAGCTTCACCATCTGCCCTCTCAACGGGAGACTCACACACTGGGCATTTCGTGGGAACCGTCACAGGGACTTGATCTGTTGATCGATTCTCGGTGATCACACGAACGATTTGTGGAATAACATCTCCAGCCCGTCGAATCATCACTTGGTCACCAGGCCGCACATCGAGTCGAGATACTTCGTCAAAATTATGAAGTGTTGCGTTCGATACTGTAACGCCACCAACAAAAACGGGTTCAAGTCGAGCAACCGGTGTAATCGCCCCAGTCCGACCCACCTGAACATCAATCGCTTCTAATCGAGTCGATGCTTCTTGTGCTGGAAATTTCCAAGCCGTTGCGAACCGCGGCGCTCGCGCGACAAAGCCCAACGCATCCTGCAGCGCTAACATATCCACTTTAACGACCATCCCATCGATCTCATAGGGCAAGGAGTCACGCGTCTCAAGGAGTCGCTGATAGGCATCGATGATTACAGAAGCCTGACCTCGGACCAGCCCAGGATTAACCGGGATCCCAAGTGTGCTCAGTGCGCTCATCGTGTCTTCATGTGTGCTTGCGAGTGCCTCAGAGACTTCGCCCAAACCATAGGCGTAAAATGAGAGGGGACGGGTGGCAACGATCGCAGGATCCAGTTGACGTAGGCTTCCTGCAGCTGCATTTCTTGGATTCACAAATGTTTTTTCCGATGCGTTTGAGAGCCGCTGATTCATGGCCTCGAAATCAGCTTTTTTCATGATCACTTCGCCACGAACTTCAAGCACATCTGGGTAGTTTGAGCCTTTCAAAGTCAATGGGATTGACCGGATCGTTCTCACGTTTTGGGTGACATTTTCACCGGTTTGACCATCACCGCGAGTCGCTGCCATTACCAACTGACCGCGTTCATATCGAATCGATAAAGCAAGACCATCTAACTTCGGTTCAGCCGTTAAATATGGTGTCTCTGCTTGGTCTAAACGATCTCGAATTCGCTCGACGAATTGCTCAAACTCATCCAACTCAAACACATTATCCAATGAGAGCATTGGTATTCGATGCGTCACTTCTTCGAACCCTGAATCCGGCTTAGCACCAACGCGTTGAGTCGGGGAATTGGGATCAAGTAACTCAGGAAACTTTGATTCCAGTCGCTTTAATTCCTGCATCAACTGATCATATTGACCGTCACCAATAGTCGGCGCATCTAATACGTGATAGTTGTAATCATGAAGCCGGATTTGGGCGATGAGTTCGCGGATGCGAAGCGCGTGTTGACTGCTCATGAGCGCAGAAGATTTTGATGACTCGCCTGAGCGCGCGCTAAATCAATCCATTCCTTCGAAATCGCAGTTCCATTCTGGTCAAACACGTCACCCCCAATATCTCGAGCAATTGAGCGCGCACCTGATATGAGCTCATTGACCGCGAATACGGGATCCGATTGTTTTGGCAATTCGGCAAATAGAAACACAACTGGAGTATCGATGGATTTCGCATCTTCATCAAAAACACCGGGCTCAATCCCGTTGACGAGAGAAAACAAGGGGGCTTCACTCTCGTCCATCGGAATACGTTGGTACATCAATGATTCAGTTCGACGTAAACCTGCTCGCAAGCAGGCTTTGTGAAGATCGATTCCTTCAAAGCGAGGCGCGCGCGCCGACTGAATCCGCACCACAACCAAATCATCCATCGATTCATCAACAGAATCCGATTCAGGCGCCGGAGCCACGTCCAGTTCATCGGATAAATCGTTATTCGTTTCAGACGGTTCAGCCACTTCAATTGGCGATGTCGCTTTCTTCCCAAAACCGAATATCCGACTGAGTGCGGAACCGAAAAGACCCGTTTCAGACGATTCAGCGATGGGCCGCGATACAGGTTCATCAGCCAAGATACGCATATCTTCGTCATGGTCGTCATCACTGTTGGTTGTGTCTGGCTCGATGTCATCGGTCACGTCGTCGGTTGGTTGCTCGTCCCAGACCGGTTCTACCCGCGGCGCGATGCTCTTTTGATCGTCTTCGATCACCTCATCGTTCGGCGTCGTCATTTCGGGCTTTTCTGTTTCAAACAATGAGTCTGTCAACGTATCGGTCTCAACTGAGTCAGTCAGTGTTTGAGTATCGACAGCTTTCATCGACTCCGCTTTGATTTCACCAGCCCACAGGTTTAACTGACTTGCATCTGTCGAATCGAATAATGGGTCTGCTTTGACTTGCGGTTCGAGCTCCTCAGGAGTCGCTTTCCGCACCGGTCTTGGTTTACTGACATCTGATCGCTCGGGTGACTCAGGAGGGGCTGCCATCAAGTCTAATTTCAGTCCTTCCCTTTTGTGTTTCAGGGTCCGCCGAATTCCGTCCACGAGAAGTCCAACAATCAGGATGACACCTAGGATTAATAAGTATTCACGTAGCCCGAATTCCATGCACCCTCTACTCAGTCGTTACCAATTGAACGGCTCTATCCATATCAACAGAAACCAAACGCGACACACCTGGTTCAGACATCGTCACACCCATTAATTGCTCGGCTCGCTCCATAGCGATCTTATTGTGGGTAATGTATATGAATTGGACCGATTCCGACATTTTAGCAACTGCACTGGCATAACGCCCGACGTTCGCATCATCCAATGGCGCATCAACTTCATCAAGCAAACAGAATGGTGCTGGATTGAGCTGGAAAATTGCAAACACAAGCGATAAGGCCGTAAGTGCTTTTTCGCCACCACTTAGAAGATAAATGCTCGAATTTCGCTTCCCTGGTGGTCTCGCCATAATCGTGACGCCGGTCGCGAGTAAATCGTCATCCGTCAGCATCAACCAAGCTTCACCGCCGCCAAATAACTGCGGAAATATCTCACCAAACGACTGATTAATTGCATCAAACGTATTTCTGAACAGTGCGCGTGTCTCGCGATCAATTGTCCGAATAGCGTCTTCTAATGTTTCAAGTGCCTCGGTCAACTCGGCGTGCTGATGATCAAGTTCAGCCTTCCGTTCGAGCTCTTTCTGATATTCATCCAGTGCAACCAGATTAATTGGCCCCAAACGCTCGATTCGTGTCTCAATCCGAGCTCGCTCGACTTCCGCAATCTCGCGATTACCAAACTTTAACTCAAACTCTGCAAGTTTTACCTCGGCCGCTTCGCGAGATTTGAGCTCCCCCTGAAGTCTGCTGCATTCGATCTCAACCGCTTGCGATCGGAGTCGAATTTCATTAAGCGACTGTACCTGTAATTCTCGATCACGCTCAAAAGACACTCGCTCAGAGTCAAGCGTTCGCAGTCTCTCATCGTGCTCTCCAAGTACTTTTCGTGCTGTTGTGAGTTCACTTTCAAGCCGTTGACTCTCGATGACAGCTTGTCGAAGATCATCGTCCGTAACTGAAGGCTGATTCGCCAGTGATTCGCGATTTGAAACCAGCGACTCGAGCTCGGTTTGCAACCCTTTCAGCTGATTGTGTAGTCTCTCAACTTGGGCATGTGATCGCGCCTGAATCCCAGCTTGTCGCTCGATATCAACCCGCAAGTCAGATCGTACATTGATCAGTTGATGCCGCTCCTCCCGCAACCGATTCAATGATGCTTTATCCGCCTCCAGTGCTTGATGAAGGGGCGTTAATTTTTCCTGTATCTTCTTGCGTAAGACTTCACTTTCTTCAATCTGCTGAAAAGCGTTCTGCCGCTCTTTTTCGATTTCAACTCGCGAATCGATGAGTGCCTGTTTTTCACGACCGAGCCGCTCGCGACTCGTTTCAATTTCACGATTTTTTGCTTCAAGCCCGGCAAGTCGATTGGTTAATTCAATTGACTCCTTTTCGAGGGAATGTACCAAGTCATTCTG